>NZ_CP076718.1:1130692-1343518 GCF_011682235.2 Rhodocaloribacter litoris
GGCGTCGTGCCCGTCGCCGCCGTGGGGGTCCAGCACGTCGGCCCACATGAACGTGGCGGGCGGCGTGGGGGTGGCCGTCGGGTGCAGCGCCGCGTCGTTGCCGCCGGCGTAGAACAGCTTCGGCGCCGTGCCCTGCTCGGGCTTGCGGACGGTCACCTTGCCGGCGGCCAGGCGACGGCTGATCTCGGAATCCGGGTCGTCCAGGTCCCCCGCGAGGATGGCGTGCTCGGGGCAGACCACCACGCAGGCCGGCTCCTGCCCCACCTCGATGCGGTGGGCGCAGAAGTGGCACTTGGCCGCCGTGCCCGTCTCGGGGTCCACGTAGATGGCGTCGTAGGGGCAGGCCTGCAGGCACGCCTTGCACCCGATGCACACGTCCGGGTCGAACTCGACGATGCCGTCGGCCCGCTGGTACATGGCCGTCACCGGGCAGATGCGCACGCACGGCGGGTTGGCGCAATGGTTACAGCGCGTCACCTGGAAGTGGCGGCGGACGTTCGGATAGACGCCGGTCTCGACGTACTTCACCCACGTCCGGTTGACGCCGAGGGGCACCTGGTTCTCGCTCTTGCAGGCCGTCGAGCAGGCATGGCAGCCGATGCAGGCGTCGTTGTCGATCAGAAAGCCGTAGTTCATGGAGGGAGGCGGACCGGGACAGGGGCTGGGTGGATTAAACTTGTGATGTCAAGTGATGTCAGGTAAAGAAAGCGCTTTTGTACGGAGAATGCAAGAGGGTATGTATTCGAGATTCAGCGGAGGTCGGTCGGCAGGTCGTCCGGCCGGTTGATGTTGCGGAGGGGGGCGGCGGGGACGTCGACGAGGCGGACGGCCCCGAGGCGGTCGAGCAGGGCGTGGAGGGCCCGGCGTCCGGCGGCGAGTTGCTCGGCCACCACCGGGCGCACCGTGGTGGCATAGGCGGCGCAGAGGGGGTGCAGCCGCCCGTCCGGGGTGCGGGGGACGACGGCGTCGAGGCCGGGACGGCAGGCAGCCAGCAGGGTGCGGAGGATGTCTTCGGAGAGAAAGGGCAGGTCGCACGCCACGGCCAGCAGCCAGGGCGTCTCGGCGGCCTCCAGCCCGGCCAGCAGTCCCGCCAGCGGGCCGGCGCCCTCCACGGGGTCCTCCACCCGCCGCACCGGCAGCCCGTAATCCTCCTGGCCCGGGCGCACGCTCAACAGCACCGTACCCGCCACCGGCGCAACGACCCGGTACACCCGCTCGATCATCGGGCGACCCGCCACCACCGCGCGGGCCTTATCCGACCCGAAACGCCGGCCGGTTCCGCCTGCGAGGATCAACCCGGTGACGCTTTCCTTTTCCATGCCGAGACCGATACCCGGAGAACGCCGCTGTATGCTTTGCTCAAAAGAAAAGATATGCTTTTCTTCCGGACCGGCATGGTGTCCGCTGTCTGCCGGTCGTTTTTCGCTGTGCACACCGTTTTGCTGATTCGTACGCTCACATGGGGGCTGGTTCTCTGGGGAGTCACGGGCGCGGTCCGGGCTCAACCGGAGCCGGCGAGCCGAATGGCGGTCCCTTCGGTCTTCTCGGCCGAGTCCGGCCGGCCGTTTCGCCTCCATTTCACCCCGGACGAACACGGCGGGCACGCGCAGACCTGGTCGCTCGTGCAGGACGACCGGGGGTTGATCTACGTGGGCAACAACCACCGCGTGCTCGAATACGACGGCGTGGCGTGGCGGCACATCCCCATTCCGAACGAGAGCATCGCCCGCGGCCTGGCCCTCGACGACCACGGCACGGTCTTCGTCGGGGCGCAGGATGAGGTCGGCTACCTGGCGGCCGGGCGGGACGGCGTCACCCGCTACGTCTCGCTGCTGGACGCCCTGCCACCGGAAGACCGTGCCTTCGGGGACGTGTGGCGGGTGGTCGTGCTCTCGGACGGCGTCTATTTCCAGAGCACCCGGCAGATCATGCGGTGGGACGGCCGCCCGCCGATGCGGGTGTGGCGCACCGCGACGCGCTTCCGCCCGGCCACGGCGGTGCGGGACACCCTCTTCGTCTCGGAGGACGGCCGCGGTCTCCTGGCGCTCGCCGGCGACACGCTGGCTCTTGTGCCGGGCGGCGAGGTGTTCGCCGCCCGGCCGGTCTACGCGGTGCTGCCTCTGCCGGGCGGCGGCCTCGTCGTGGGCACGGCCTCCGACGGCCTCTTCCGGCGTTCGGGCGGCGCGTTCGTGCCGATGCCTACCGGCGCCGACGACGCGCTCCGCAACGGTTTTCTCTACACGGGTGTTGTGTTGCCCGGAGGCCCGCTCGCCTTCGGGACGATCCGGCGCGGCGGCGTCGTGCTCGCCCCGGACGGCCGGCTCCTGCGGCGGCTCGACCCGTCCACCGGCGTCCCGGAAGACCCCATCCTGAACCTGGCCGTCGACCGGGAAGGGGCGCTCTGGGTGGTGCAGGACGGCGGTCTCGTCCGCCTGGAAACGAACAACCCGATGACGGTCTTCGACGAAGCCCTGGGCATCGGCGGGACGGTGGAAGCGGTGGCCCGGCACCGGGGGCGGCTCTATGCGGCCACCCGCGAGGGACTCCGGCGGCTGGAGCCCGGTCCGGCAGGGATCCCCCGCTTCGCACCCGTGCCCGGCTTCGACGGCCAGATCTGGGACCTCGTCGATGCCGGGGAAACGCTGCTGGTGGCGAGCGCGGGCGGCGTGTACGCACTGCGCGACGGGCGGGCCGAACGCCTCCTGACGGCCGGCCATGCCTACACTCTGTACCCCGACCCCGGCCGGCCGGGCCGCGTCTGGGCCGGCCTGGGCGACGGGCTGGCCGTGCTCGAGCGCCGGGCCGGGCGCTGGGTGGCCGCCGGCCGCGTCGAGGGCGTCACCGAGGAGGTGCGATCCCTCGCCCGCACCGGAGCGCGGACGCTCTGGCTGGGCACGTCGTACCAGGGACTCGTCGAGGTGGTCTTTCCCGGTGACGAAACGGCCCCACCTGCCGTCTACCGGTACGGCCTCGCCGACGGCTTGCCCGAGGGCCGCATCTACCTCTTCCAGGTGGCCGGCGTGTGGAAGGCGGGGACGCTCCAGGGCCTCTTCGACTTCCGCAGCGAGCCCGGACCGGACGGCACCCGGCGGCTCGTGCTCGCCCCGGACACGGTCCTGGCTCCTGCCCTCGGCAACCCCGCCCGCGACTTCTTCCGCATGGCCGAGGACGCCGCAGGCCACGTGTGGGCGCGACTCGACGGCGAGACGGGCGTCTTCCTGCGGCAGCCCGACGGGCGCTACCGCTGGGTCTGGGATCGGACGCCTCTCCGGCGCATCTCGCAATCGACCTTTTCCTTCTTCCCGGAGCACGACGGCGTGGTCTGGATCGGGCGCAGCAAGGACCTGATCCGCTACGACACGCGGCCGGCCTTCACGCCGACGGTGCCGGGGGCGGTCGTGCTGCGGCGGGTCGCACCGGCGGACCGGGACACGCTGCTCTACGACGGCGGGCGCGTGGACGGGCGGCCGGTCCCGGTCCTCCCCTATGCGATGCGCAACCTGCGGTTCACCTATGCCCTCCCCTTCTTCGATGCCCCCGACGCCACGCGCTTCCAGGTGCGCCTGGTTGGGTTCGAAGAGCAATGGTCGGCCTGGAGCGCGGAGACGTACCGGGACTACACCAACCTGCCCGAGGGATCGTACCGTTTCCTCGTCCGGGCGCGGGACGTCTACGGGCGGATCAGCGAGGCCACGACGTTTGCCTTCACCATCCACCCGCCGTGGCATCGGACGGCGTGGGCCTACCTCGGCTACCTGCTGGGGGTGCTGGGTCTGGTCTATGCCGGGGCACGCTGGCAGCAGCGACGCCATCGTGCCCGCGAGCGGGAGCTGGAACGGCAGGTCCGGGAACGCACCGCGGAGGTGGCCCGCCAGCGCGACCAGCTCGAACGGCAAGCCGTCCGCCTGGCCGAACTCGACCGGCTCAAGTCCCGCTTCTTCGCCAACGTCACGCACGAGTTTCGCACACCGCTGACCCTGACGCTCGGCCCGCTCGAAGACCTGCTCGACGGGGACACGCTCCGTGATGAGGACGCCGAGCAGGTGCGCCTGAGCCTGCGCAACGCCCGCCGCCTGCTCCGCCTGATCAACCAGATCCTCGACGTCTCGCGCCTGGAGGCCGGGCGGATGCGCCTGCAGGCCCGCGAGGGCGACCTCGCCGCCTACGTGTATGAGCTGGCCCAGGCGTTCCTGCCCCTGGCCGAACGCAAGGGCGTGGCCCTGCTCGTCGACGTGCCGCCGGAGCCTGTGTTGGTTTACTTCGACCACGACCAGCTGGAGAAGGTCATTGGCAACCTGCTCTCGAACGCCTTCAAGTTCACCCCGGAAGGCGGTACGGTGCGGGTGACGGTGAACGCCGATGCCGAAGCCGCCGAGGTGCAGGTGAGCGACACCGGCCCGGGCATCGCCCCCGAAGACCTCGACCACATCTTCGACCGCTTCTACCGGGCCGACGAGTCGACGGCCCACCGGCAGCCGGGCACCGGCATCGGGCTGGCGCTCGTGAAAGAGCTGGTGGAGCTGCATGGCGGGACGATCCGCGCCGAGAGCACCGTCGGCGAGGGGACGACGTTCCGGGTCCGCCTGCCACGCGGCAGCGACCACCTGCACCCCGAACAGCGAGCCGGCATGGATCCGTGCGACGAAGGCTTCGACGAAAACGCGGAAGAGCGCCTCGTCCGCTATGCCGACCTCCCGCCGGAGCACCCCGCCGGCGACGGGCCCGAACCGCCGGAAGACCCGGAGGAAACGCCGCGGGAGGACCGCCCGCTCGTGCTCGTCGCGGATGACAACGCCGAGCTGCGGGCCTTCGTGCGGCGACACCTGGAGCCGGATTACCGCGTCGTAGAGGCCGGCGACGGTGCGGCGGCGCTCGACCTGGCCCGCGAGGCCGTGCCCGACCTCATCGTCTCGGACGTGATGATGCCCAGCCTCGACGGCGACGCCCTCTGCCACGCCGTCAAGACCGACCCCGACCTCGACTTCGTGCCCGTCATCCTGCTGACGGCCCGGGCCTCGATGGAAGGACGGCTCCAGGGACTCGAAAAAGGTGCCGACGACTACCTGACGAAGCCCTTCGCGATGCCGGAGCTCCGCGCCCGCATCGCCAACCTGATCGCGCAGCGCCGCCGCCTGAAGGCCCGCTGGCAGGGCGACGGCCTGCGCCTGCAGGCCACCGTGCCGGAGGTGACCTCGGCCGACGAGGCCTTCCTCCGGTCCGTCCTCGAAGCCGTCGAGGCGGAGATGGAGGACGAAACGTTCTCGGTCGCCCGGCTGGCGGGGGCCGTCGGGCAGAGCCGCGCCAACCTGCACCGCCGCCTCAAGCAGCTCACGGGCAAGACGCCGTCCGAATGGATCATGGCGCTCCGCCTCGAACGGGCGGCCGCCCTGCTGGCCGGTGGAGCCGGCACCGTCTCGGAGGTGGCCTACGGCGTCGGCTTCAAGAGCGTCTCCTACTTCTGCAAGTGCTTCCGCGAGCGCTACGGCACCACCCCGGCACGCTACCGCGAAACCCTCGGGGACGAGACGGGCCGGTAGCCCCGCTTCGCCCTCATGCCCTTCTTTTCGCCCGTTTCCGGGCATTTGCTACCGGAGTGACATGATTTGAGACGAGGGTGTTATGCCCTTACGGGGAGGATGGACGAGACTGGAGGTATCGCACACGCGCCCTCCCCTTCCTCGCACCGTCCGCGCCCGATGGATGCTCCTGCCGACCGCTCCGAACCTTCCGGCTACGACATCCTGGTCGTGGACGACAATGCCGAGATGCGGGCCTATATCCGCCATTGCCTCCGGGACTTCGAAGGCGGCGGGCATCGCATCCGGGAGGCGGCCGACGGGCAGGAAGCGCTCGACGCCCTCGCGGGACACCCCTGTGACCTCGTCATCACCGACGTGGTCATGCCCCGCATGGACGGGCTG
The DNA here is from genome assembly GCF_011682235.2 of Rhodocaloribacter litoris. NCBI lineage: Bacteria > Pseudomonadati > Rhodothermota > Rhodothermia > Rhodothermales > Rhodothermaceae > Rhodocaloribacter > Rhodocaloribacter litoris. The sequence continues at coordinate 1,136,614 of NZ_CP076718.1, forward strand.
ACGCTCGGCCGGCTGGTGAGCGAGCACTACCCCGGCGTGCCGGTCCTCTTCATCACCGGCGAAGCCCCGGCCGACGCTCGCCGCCGGGCGGCGCGTCTCGCCACGGGGACCGTGCTGCCCAAGCCCTTCAACGGGCGCAAGCTGTGCCGGGCCCTCGATCACTTGCTTCATCCCCATTCCTGAAATCGTTCGACGTCTCTTGCTGGTCCTCACCCCCCCTTTCGTCATGAATAGATCCACTGCCTCCCGTCTCGCCGTTCTGTTGGTGGGAACCGTGCTGTTCGTGGCGGGGATGCCCGCACGCGCCCAGGACACCGTCCCCGGCACACGGCTTGCCTTCGACGGCATCGACGATTATGCCAGAACCAACAATGGCATCCCCTTCGGGGCCACCTACACCCTCGAAGGATGGTTTCGCACCGACGGAGATGCGATGAGCGAGGCGGAAGACCTCCTCAGCGGGGCCGTACCCGGTGGCACGTACATCCTCCTCGAAATCCGACCCTCGGGTCAGATACGCTACCTGCATCGCGTGCCGGCCGGAAGTGTGGGCGGGGCGGAAGTCCTCTCTCCGGCCACCGTGAACGACGGCGCCTGGCACCACGTGGCCGCCGTCATGGACGGCACGGAGATCCGGCTCTACATCGACGGCGTGCTCGAAGCCTCAGCCCCCGAAACGTCGGCCATCAATGACAATGTGAACGTGTACCTGGGCAGCCTGGGCGATGGAGGCGGGCGCTTCTTCGGCGGAGGCATGGAGGAGGTTCGGGTGTGGAACGTGGCACGGACGGAGGCGGAGATCCGCGAGGCGATGCACCGCACGCTCAGCGGAACGGAATCCGGCCTCGTGGCCTACTGGCAGTTCAACGAGGGCGCCGGCTCGACGGCCGCCGACGTCGTGGGCGGGCACGACCTGACCCTGCAGAACGGCACCGCCTGGGCCGGGTCCGACGTGCCGGTGGCCGGGGGCGTGAGCGTGACGCAGACGGAAGCCGACGGCCTGGTCGACTTCGCGGCAGCCGGCGTGTCGATGAGCTACACCGTGCAGAGCGGCGCTTCGGTCACGGTCACGCGTCTGGATGCGGCGCCGGCGGTCGTGCCGGGTACGCTCGTGACGCCGTTCGACAGCCAGTACTGGGCCATCGAGCGCTATGGAACGGACACCTTCAGCGCCTCTGTCACCTTCACGGTGAGCGAGGACCTGACGATGGCCGACGAGGCCGACCCGGGACGAATCAAGCTGTTTCGTCGGTCGAGCACGGCGGGTATAGAACCGTGGGGCATAGTGGCGGCGGCTACGAGCGTAGACGCCGCGGCAAACACGGTGACGTTCGAGGGGATCACGGCCTTCGGGCAGTTTCTCGTCGGTCGCAGCGGCACGCCCGATCCCATCGCCGGCACGTTGCTCGACTTCGACGGCGTCGACGACCGCGCCCACGCGGCGACGGATCTCAACCTGGGCGCTACGGACATCACCGTCGAGGCCTGGGTACGCCGCGGCTCCACAGACACCAACGATTTCTTCTTCTCGTACGGGGATGTCGGCGAGGGGCGCAACCAGGGTCTCTCGATGGGATACCGGCCTACCAATGTTTTTGCCTCTGGATTTGCGGGCGGAAACGACCTGGACACGCCGGTGGCCTACACCGACACCGGCTGGCACCACTGGGCCGGGGTCTACGTCCGGTCGACGGGCGAGCGGCGGCTCTACCGGGACGGTGTGCTGGTGGCCTCGGATGTGACCGGTGAGCCGTTCGAGGAAGTGGATGCCCCTGAACTTTTCCTGGGGCGCTTTTTCCTTCAGGCGAACTCGGACTTTGGTGGTGATCTGGAGGAACTGCGGGTGTGGAACACGGCACGGACGGAGACAGAGATCCGCGAGGGAATGCACCGGACGATGACGGGGACGGAATCGGGCCTTGTCGCCTACTGGCAATTCAACGAAGGTATCGGTACCACCGCGGCCGACGTCGTCGGCGGGCACGACGTGGCGTTGCAGAACGGCACCGCCTGGGCCGAGTCCGACGTGCCCGTGGCTGGAGGCGTGAGCGTGACCCGGACCGAAACCGACGGGATGGTCGACTTCTCGGCGGCCGGCGTGACGATGGACTTCGCCACGCAGAGCGGCGCGCAGATCACCGTCACCCGCCTCGGTGCGGCGCCGTCTTCCCTGCCCGAGGGCGGCTCGGTCGAGACGGTCCTCGACAGCCAGTACTGGATCATCGAACGCAATGGCCCGGGCAGCTTCGAGGCCGACGTGACGTTCACCGTGGCCGAGGACCTGACGGGCGACGTGGCCGGGCGCATCCTGCTCTTCCGCCGCGACAGCCGCGCCGGCGCCGACGCCCCGTGGGAACAGGTGGGCGCGGCCGATAGCCTCGATGCTACCGCCAGAACGGTCACCTTCCGCGGCCTGACGACCTTCAGCCAGTTCGCTCTCGTGCGCGCGCCGGCGGCTGAGACCGTGCCGGGTTCGCTTCTCACCTTCGACGGTGTCGATGATTATGTTGAGATACTGGACAGCCCCGACTTTGCCTTCGACCGGGACAGTTCGTATACCGTCGAAACGTGGGTGCGCTATACGGGCACCGGCGGAAGCGGCTCCGGCGACGGGGCCATCATCGAGAAGTGGAGCGGCGGGGCGGCCTCCTATCCATTCGTCCTGCGGGTCAACCGGCAGGAACCGGGACAGGTGTACTGCGCCGTGTGGGATCAGAGCACGGGTATCTCATCCCGGTCCCAGGGGAACCTCAACGATGGCGCCTGGCACCATCTGGCGTGCGTGCACGACGGGGCGAAGCGCACCCTGACCCTCTACGTGGACGGTGAACCCCAGGAGGTGGCCTCGACGGCCTCCGTGGGGTCGCTCGCCAATACCCATCCCATCTATTTCGGACGGCGTGGCGGTCACCTGAACGAATGGTTCGGCGGGGATCTGGAGGAGGTACGCATCTGGCGCGTCGCGCGGACGGAAACCGACGTTCGCGAAGCCATGCACCGGACCCTGACGGGCACGGAGCCGGGCCTGGTGTCGTACTGGCAGCTCAATGAAGGGACCGGCACGACGGCCGCCGACATCGTGGGCGGGCACGACGGGACGCTGAACGGCGGCACCGCCTGGGCCGCCTCCGACACGCCCGTCGGCGGCGGCGCGAGCGCCACGGCCACGGCGGCCCTCGGCCCGGTCAACTTCGCCGCGGCCGGCGTCACGATAAACTTCACGGCCAACACCACGGCGGACCCGATCATCGTGACGCGCCTCGACCTCGACCCGTTCGATGCACCCGCCGGCGCGGCGCTGACGTTCCTCGGTGGGCGGTACTGGGTCGTCGAGCGCTTCGGCGACGGCGCCTTCGAAGCGTCGCTCACGTTCACGCTCGACGGCCTGACGGCGGACGACGCTGCCAATCCGGGTCGCCTCAAGCTGCTTCGCCGCGACAGCCGGGCCGCGGGCGGCACGTGGTCCGTCGTCGCCCACGGCCTCGCGGCGGACGCCGACGCGGGCACGGTCACGTTCCCCGGCGTGACCGGCTTCAGCCAGTTCGCCATCGCACGGGGGGGCACGCCCGGCACGCTCGCCGGAACCGCCGCCGACTTCGACGGCACCAACCACCTCGACGTGGGCGACCTGGGCGACTTCGGGCGACGCCTGAAGACGGCCACCGTCTCGTTCTGGATGAAGAGTGCTTCGGCGGCGTCCGGCTCGATCATGAAGGTCGAGGTCGATCCGGCCACGCCCACCGCGCCGGTCTTCGCCATCGAGGCCAACCGGCTGCTCTCGGCCGGCTGCACCGTGGGCGACGGCGCGGGCGCGACGCTGTTCTACGTGCGCGATAGCGCCGGGCGGGTGCTGGCCCGCCACATCACCGCGGACCTCTACGACGGCACCTGGCACCACGTGGCCTGGGTGCTCACCGACGCCACGGCCAACCAGATGACCGTCTACGTGGACGGCGTCGCGCAGACGCTCAACGGCACGTGCTCGCAGTCCCCGGCGACGTTCGTGGACTGGGGGCAGCCGCTCTTCCTGGGCGCGGCCTCCGCCGCCGGCACCGCCGAAGACCACGCCGCCGTATCGCTCGACGAGGTGCGGTTCTGGACCCGCGCCCGCACGGACCGGCAGGTGCGCGAGGCGATGCACCATCCCCTGACCGGCGCGGAACCGGGCCTCGTCGCCTACTGGCTGTTCAACGAGGGGACGGGCAGCACGGCCGCCGACCTCGTGGGCGGGCACGACGGGACGTTCGCGGGGGGCGACGGGTGGACGCCCGCCACGATGCCTTTCGGACCGGGCGTCTTCGCCCAGGAGACTGAGGCTGGCGGTCCGATCGACTTTGCCGGAACCGGCCTGGCGGCCGACTACCTCTCCCACAGCGGCTCCGTCGTCGGCGTCGACCGGATCGACCAGACGCCCGAGAATCCGCCGGGCGGGACGGCCATCGAGGTGTTCGAGGGTACCTACTGGCTCCTGACCCGCTACACCGGTGGACCCTTCACGGCCGACCTGACCTTCACCACGACGGGCTTGACAGCCACCGACGCCGCCGCGCCCGGCCGGATCAAGCTCTTCCGCCGCGAGGGCAACAGCGACGGTACCTGGACCCTCTCGGCCAGCGCCGTCGCCGTAGATGAGGCCGCCGGTACGGTCACGTTCTCCGGCGTCTCGAAGAGCGGGCAGTACGTCCTGGCCCGCGGGGAGGAAACACCGGCCGTGGCCGGCACGGCCCTCGACTTCGACGGCACCGACGACTTCGTGCGCGTGCCCGGCCTCGTGCTGCCCAACACCTTCACCCTCGAGATGTGGATCAACCCGCAGAGCGGCACCGACGGCCGCGCCTTCATCGCCAAGGATACCGGCAGCGACGGCGGCGGCTTCGGCAGCGAGGACCTGTTCAACATCGGCTTCTATGAGGGCAATCTGAGGGTTTTCCTTCGAAACCAGAAGCTCCTGGCGGGCAGCCGCGTCACCGGGCAGCAGCACCTGGCCGTGGTCGTGCAACAGACCGGCACCTCGTCGCTCGTGACGGTCTACCGCAACGGCGTCCAGGTTGCCCGGGGCACGCTCGCGGCCGTCCTCGATGACGACGGCTCCGGAGCCGACTGGACGTTCGGGCAGAACTGGGTGCTTCAGGCGCTGGCGAAGGCCCAGACCGACCCGCCCGCCGGCGATTTCTTCGACGGCACGCTCGATGAAGTCCGCATCTGGACGACCGCCCGCACCGCCGCGCAGATTCGTTCGTCGATGCACCAGGTTTTTGGCGGCACCGTCGACGGGCTGCTCGCCTACTGGACGTTCAACGAAGGCACCGGCACCACGGCCGTCGACCTGGTGGCCGGGCAGGACGGCACACTCGAGGGTGGTACCGGCTGGGTGATCTCCGGCGCGCCGATCGGCGAGGCCGTCGTGGCCACCCGCACCGAGGCCGGCGGTCTGGTGGACTTCTCGGGCACCGGCCTGCAGGTCGACTATACCGCCCAGGACGGCGCAACGGTCTACGTCAGCCGCGTCGACGGGGCGCCCAACACCGTTCCTTCCGGCGTGACGCCCTTCGACGGGCAGTACTGGGTCCTCGAGCGCTTCGGCACCGGCGCGTTCACGGCCGATCTGACCTTCACCCCGTCCGAAGAGGTGGACGGGTACGACGAACTCCTGGCGGGTCGCCTCAAGCTGTACCGCCGCACCGGCGGGGCGGACGGCGCGTGGACGCCCGCCGCCGAGGCCGCCGAGGTCAACCCCTTCACCGGCACCGTCACCTTCCGCCGCATCAGCCAGCCCGGGCAGTACCTGCTCGTCCGCAGCGACGCCCGCGCCCTCGTCCTCGACGGCGTCGACGATGCCGCCACAACCACGCTGGCCGAGGATCTGGACTCGTGGACGCTGGAGGCCTGGGTGAAGGCCGACGCGGCGCCCTCCGCCGCAAAGACCACCGCCCTCGTCGAGCGCGGCGCCAACTACGCCCTCTTCTGGGATCATCCCGACGCGACCGCACGCGGGGCCGCCGCCCTCACCATCGGCGGCACGCGGCACACGGCCTCCTTCGGCACACTGGAGGCCGGGCGCTGGTACCACCTGGCCGCCTCGTACGACGGCGAGACCCTCCGCGCCTATCGCAACGGCCGGCTCATCACCCAGAACGAGGACCCGTCCGGCCCGCCCGACGCGGACCCGTCCACGCTCGTCATGGGCCGCCACCAGGCCACCGGCGAGCACTTCGCCGGGCAGCTCGACGAGGTGCGGCTGTGGGACGTCTTCCGCACGGGCGACAGGATCCTGGCCGACATGCAGCGCACGCTCGCCGGCGACGAGACCGGCCTGGCCGGCTACTGGCGCTTCGACCTGGCCGTGGGCGCCGGCGCCCGCGACCTCACCGGCGGCGGCCATGATGCCACGTTCACCGGCACGCCGGTGCTGGTGGCCTCCGGCGCTCCCGCCGACCTCGTCTTCCCCGGCGACGTCGCCGCCACCGACGGCGTCTTCGAGGATAAAACCGAGATCACCTGGCCGGCCCTGAACCTGCCCGACGTGACGGTCAAGATCTTCCGGGACGGCGCACAGATCGCCGTGGCGTCGAGCGACCGGACCCTGTATGCCGACATGAAGGGCACGCGCGGCACGGAGCACACCTACTGCCTGGTGCTCTCGGCCCCCTTCCGGGCCGACTCCGAGCCCGTCTGCGACGCCGGCCGCCGCATCCTGTTCGCCCCGGACGACGTGGCCGCCACCGACAGCACACTGAGCGATCAGGTCCGGATCACCTGGGTGGACCGGTCGGCGTTCGAGACGGGCTTCAACGTCTACCGCGACGGCAGCCTGCTCGCCACGGTCGAGGCCGGGGTGCAGAGCTACAGCGACACGAGCGCCGCCGGCGGGATGACCCACACCTACTGCGTCGAGGCCGAGGACGCCGACGGCATCCCGTCGGAACAGGGGTGTGACACCGGCAGCCGGGGCTTCGTCCTGCCCCCGCTCGCCGTCGCCGCCACCGACGGGCAGTACCCCGACCGCGTCGTCGTCACCTGGACCGACCAGGCCCCGGACGAGACCGGCTACCGCATCACCCGCGACGGCGTCGAGCTGGCGACACTGGCCGCCGGGACGACCTCGTACGACGACCTCACGCCGACCTCGGGCGTGGCCCACACGTACTGCGTCGTCACGCTCAACGGCAGCCTCGAATCGCTGCCCGCCTGTGACCAGGGCGGTATCGACATCCTCCCCGCGCCGGGCGACGTCACCGCCACGCGCGACACCTTCGATGATCGCGTCGAACTCACGTGGACCGACCCGATCACGTTCGAGGACGGCTTCCGCGTCTACCGCCGCGACCTCGCCGGGACGGACTCGACGCTGCTCGTCACCACCGATCCGGGGGTGAAACGCTACACCGACCCCGACGCCGAGCCGGGGGTGGACTACCGCTACTGCGTGACCACGCTGAGCACGGCCAGCGGCAGCGAGGTCGAATCCGTGGCGGCCTGCGCCGGGGGACGCCGCTCGCGGGTGCTGGCCCCCACGAACGTGGCGGCCACCGACGGCGACCACGAGAACCGGGTCGTGCTCACCTGGCAGAACCCCGCCACCCGCGCGGTGCTGATGAACCTCTACCGGGTGGGAACGGACACCACCCTCATCAAGACCGTCTCCTCGGCCCTGACGAGCTACGAGGACTTCGGGCAGGCCTCGGGCACCGTGTACGCCTACTGCGTTTCGGCCGTCAACGAGGAGGCGGACGAGACGGCGAAGGTCTGTGACGAGGGCCACCGCATGCTGGCCGCCCCGACGAGCGTGGCCGCCACCGACGCCGAGAGCGAGGATTACGTCGAGGTGACATGGGTGGACAACTCCGGGATCGAGCAGGGCTACCGCGTCTACCGGCAGGCCGCCGGCGAGCCGGTTCGGGTGCTCGTCGGCACCACCGGCGCAAGCCAGGCCTCGTTCCAGGACTTCAGCGGCGCCTCGGGCGTGACCTACACCTACAGCGTCGTCGCCTTCGACGCCTACAGCGAGTCCGACGCCGGCACCGACGAGGGCTTCCGCACGCTGGCCGCCCCGACGAACGTGTCCGCCGCCGACGGCACGGCCGAGGACCGCATCCGGATCACCTGGATCGACAACTCCCGCGCCGAGGATGGCTATCGCATCTACCGCCGCACGCTGGCCGACGAGGACTCCGTCGTCATCGCCGAGGTGGGCAAGAACCGGGGCGTCTACGAGGACGCCACCGTGGTGCTGGGCGAGACGTATCGCTACAGCGTCGAGGCCTTCGACGCCCACGGCACCTCGGCGGCGGGCTCGGACGTGGGCACGACCGTGCTCTTCGCCCCCGAGACGTTCAATGCCTCCGACACCTACACCGGCCGCGTCGTCCTCTCGTGGATCGACCGCTCGGCCGTCGAGAGCGGCTACCAGGTGCTGCGCGACGATGTCCTCATCGCCACCACCGCGGCCGGCGCCACGACCTACATCGACTCGACGGCGGCGGGTGGCGCCTCATACACCTACTGCGTCCGTGCCACCGGCGGGCTGGCCTTCTCCGAACGGGCCTGCGACGCCGGCACCGCCATGGCCGGCGACCCGATCCCCGCGCTCGGGGACAACGGCGTGGCCGCCTCCGACGGCGCCTTCGACACCCGCGTGCAGATCACCTGGTCCAACGCCGGCGTCGATGCCTCGCAGGGCCTGCGCATCCGCCGGGATGGGGTGGAGATCGACCAGACCGGCGCCGGGGCGACGTCCTACAACGACTTCGACGCGGCCCCGGGCACGCTGGCGCTCTACTGCGTGGAGTCCGTCGCCACGGGCAGCACCGCGGGGTGCGACTATGGCTGGACGCCGCCCGACGGCTCCATCAGCGGCCGCGTGGCCTCCCGGCTCGGCGGCGGCATCGGCGACGTGGCCGTCTGCCTCGCCCCCAACCCGAACAAGGCCCTCCTCTTCGACGGCGAGGGCGGCACGGCCGTGGTGCAGGGCGTGGCGCTACCCGACTCGTTCACCGTCGAGTTGTGGGTGCGTCCGGCCGCGCTGACCGGCCGGCAGGACCTGATCGCCCTGCCGAACCTGCGGCTCGGCCTCACCGGCGCGAAGCTGCGCCTCGACTACGGCACGGACCGCATCGAAAGCGCCGACCTGGTCACCACCGCCTGGCAGCACGTGGCGCTGACCGTCCACCAGAACCGCACGGGCCCCACCAGCGACGTCAGGCTCTACCGCGACGGCATCCTGGTGCTCACGACGACCTTCAACCAGGTGCTCGACACGGGGACGCACGACTGGTCCTTCGGCGGTGACACGACGAACGGGGACCACTTCAGCGGGCGTCTGGATGAAGTGCGGTGGTGGAACGGCGTGAAGCCGGCTGACGTCCTCGCCGCCTCGGCGGCCGAGGCCCGCCCCCTCACCGGCAACGAGGACGGCCTGCTCGCCTACTGGCCGATGGACCAGGGCGCCGGCCGGATCGCCGGGGACCGCTCCGGCGGCAACGCCCACGCGGCCTTCGCCGGCGGCGTCTACTGGACCGACGACAGCGCCCCGCTCGAAGCCTGCGGCACGACCGACGCCGAGGGCAACTACACCGTGGCCGGCCTCCGCTACGGCAGCGGCACCACGTTCACCGTCACCCCCCGCCTCGGCGCCCGCGCCTTCGACCCGGCCTTCAAGAAAATCACGCTCAACGCCAACAGCCCCGTCCAGAACGAGGTCGACTTCACCGACGTCTCGGCCTTCACCATCGCCGGCACGGTGCAGTTCGCCGGCACCACCTGCCCCGTCCCCGACGCCGACGTATACCTCGACGGCGTCTTCAAGGGCAAAACCGAGTCCGACGGCACCTACAGCATCGCGGCCGACATCGGCGAGCGCATCGTGGAGGTGCGCCGGGGCGAAGCCGGCGACGCGCATCCCTTCACACCCGCTTCGGCCACCGTCACTGTCGAGGACGACGTCTTCGGCGTCGACTTCACCGACGGCAAGACGCGCCGGCTCTCGGGCTACTTCGGCGGAAGCTGCAACACCGGCATCGGCACGGCCACCATCCGCATCTTCACGGCCGACGGCTGCTTCGAGAAGGTCATCGAGACCAGCGGCAACTACGCGGTCGAGTTGCCGCCGCAGAAGTACCTGGTGCAGGTGACCGGCGTCGAGACGACGAACACGCAGCTCAAGGCGGACATCCTCGCCTTCTTCGACAACCTCGGGGCGCAGGAGGTGGACCTGACCGAGCAGGCGGACACGCTCGACCTGATCTACCGCGCGCCGCTGGCACTGGCCCTCAGCGGCTTCCCGGATCCGCCGGCGGCCTGCAGTGCCGGCTTCAACGGCGGCAGCCTCCCGGCTGTGCCGGTGCTCGCGCAGGGCGTCTCCTACCCGCTCACGATCACCGTCGTCGAGGACTACGGCAACGGGCAGACGTGCCCGCTCGAAGAAGGCACCCTGACCGTGACCGACGGCCTCGGCAACGAAACCGTCGTGACCACGCTCGACCTCGTGGACGGCGCAGCCATCTATACGACCACGGCCGGCCCACCGGACATCTTCAGCGGGCGCACCATCGACGGCGTCAACCGCTCCTTCCAGAAGTCGCTCCACGTCGTTGCCGAGGTTGAGGGCCGGACGCCGGTCAGCGAGACGACCTGGGCCCTCATCGAAGGGGCCCGGGCCCGGACGGCCACGTTTGTCTCCGCCACGACGGGCGAGATCCCGCTGATGATCCTGCACGACCCGCCCGGCAGCAACTCGTACAGCTACCTCGAGAAAGGAAGGACCGTCTGCAACAGCGTCAGCCACATGAAGCTCTCGGGCGGCGATGCCGGTGTCGAGTTTGACCTCGTGCTCGGCTTCAAGTCGGCAAACGGCCTGGGCGTGATGATCGAAAGCGGCGCCGGGCTCGCCGTGCGCGGCCGGTTCGTGGGCGGGCAGGACGTGACCGAACTCGACCAGAATGACGGCAAACGCTCGCTGGAGATCTGCGCCACGGCAACGGAACGCTTTTCGACCTCCGACGACCCGACCTGGGTCGGCGAAGACCTCTTCGTCGGGGTGGCCTTCAACCTCATCTTCGCGGAAGCCGACGTGCTTTCCGCCGATGCCGCCGCCTGCACCGTCGAACTCTCGGAAACACTCGCCACGGACTTCGACGAGGTCGAGCCCTTCGAGACGGTGTACGTATATGGCGCGAGCCACATCGCCTCTTCGCTCATCCCGGAGCTGGAGAACCTCATCGCGCTGGCGGGAGAAGACGCTGCGATCGAGCTGATCGAAGAGATGGACCTGTCTCCGCTGATCGGAGGCGATCTCGGTGAGGCGACGTTCCAGACCAGGCGGCTCCTGCTGACGGAAGCCCTGGCCTACTGGCAGGGGATGCTCGACCGGAACGAAGCAAACAAGGCCCGGGCCCTCGAGACGCCGTACATCAACCGCTCGTTCAGCGGCGGCGCCACGTTCGAATACGCGCTGAATGAGGTCGAGACGGAAACCACCTTCGCCCGAACGACCCGCACCTACTTCGAAAGCAGCGGGGGCGTCGGCAGCGTGCTCACGGGAGCCGGGTACGACCAGACGGGGCTCATCGTGTACGACGCCCGTCACGAGGTGACCAAGGACACGCTGGCGACGGACGAGGAGACCCATCTGATGGGCTACGTCCTCTCCGACGGCGACACGGGCGACTTCTTCTCGGTCGACATCGGGAAGGATCCCGAGTACGGCACGCCCGTCTTCGGCACCGTCAGCGGGCGCAGCTCCAACCCGTGGGAGGCCAACACGCAACGGCGGGACTATCCGAAGCTGGAGATCAGCCCGTCCGCGCAGTTCGACGTGCCGCCGGACGAGTCGGCCATCTTCACCCTCTCGATCCTCAATGCCAGCGAGAGCCAGGAGCGCCGCGAGTACATCCTGGACGTGCTGCGCGAGTTCAATCCCGGCTCCGCCGTCATCGGCATCACGGGGGACCCCATCGGGCAGGAGCGCTTCCTCGTTGAGCCCGGCCAGGCCATCAACGTGACGCTCGCCGTCGACCGCGGGCCCGAGCGGTATGCGTACGACAGCCTCGCCCTGATCCTCTACCCGCAGAAGGAGTTCGAGATCTGGCAGGCCGATCCGCGACAGCCCTTCGTCATGGCGGACACGGCCTTCTTCAGCGTCCACTTCGCCGCTCCGTGCAGCGAGATCGCCATCCTTCGCCCGAAAGAACACTGGATCTACGACGCCGCCATGGCCGAGGCCGGCGACTCGGTGGAGGTCATCCTGCACGACTTCGCGCTCCAGGAGGCCGACGCCGACCCGGTCGAAGCCATCGGGCTGGAGTACCGCCTGCAGGACACGCCGGACTGGCTGCCGGCGCTCCAGGTGCAGGCCTCCACGCTCGACCCGGAAGCCACCTCGTACGTGGCCTCGTGGAAGCCGCCGGCCGACGGGCGCTATGAGGTGCGGGCCTTCGCGTCGTGCCCGGGCGGGACGACGTACTCCGAGCCCTTCCCCGGCACCGCGGACACGAAGCGGCCCGAACCCTTCGGCACGCCGCAGCCCGCCGACGAGACCCTGGCCCTGGGCGACGACATCGCCATCACCTTCAACGAGGACATCGACTGCGCCACCGTCAGCACCACGGGGCAGTTTCCCAACGTCCGGTTGAGCTACCTCGACGGCCCGGATGCCGGCACGGCGATTCCGGTCGAGGCCGCGTGTGACGGGCGGACGATCATCCTCGAGCCCGGGGTCGAGGCCGCCTCCCTGGAAGGCCGCCTGCTGGAGACCCGCCTGCGGGCGAACGTCGTCGACGGGCAGGGCAATCCGGTCGTAATCACGGACGCCGTGGGGAACGGCATCGCCGAGGACATCGCCTGGACGTTCACCGTGCGGCAGAGCGCCTTCACGTTCAGCCCGGTCAACCTCGACTTCGCGCTGTCCCGGGGAACGGGGGCGCTCGTGGTCACGAGCCTGGTCAACGGCCGCGCCCAGCCGATCGACTTCACGCTGCCCGCGTCGTTCGACCTGGTGCTGGCCTCCGACACGACGGTGAAGGTGCCCGTGGCGCCGTCGGACACGGCCGGGACGCTGGTGGCCGGCGGCAGCCGGGCCATCCGGATGACGCTGCCCGACACGCTGGCGCTGGGCACGTACAGCGGCACGCTGCTGGCCTCGGCCACCGACGCCGGGGGCAACAGCCTGGGACAGACGCCCTTCTTCCTCACCACCGAGGTCGTCTGTGCCCCCCCGGCCTGGGAGGTCGATCCGGCCGCCTTCGAGCATTCGATGACGCTCACGGCCCAGCTCTTCTTCGACGGCGCGGCCTCGACGGACACGAGCGACGTGCTGGTCGCCTTCGTGGACAACGAGGCGCGGGGCGTGGGCCGCGTCGAGGCGGTTTCCCCCGGCGTCTACCGCATCAACCTCCTCATCTACAGCAACGTGGCCTCGGGCGAGGTGGTCACGTTCCGCGCCTGGGACGAGAGCACGTGCACGCTGCACACGGAGACGAGCAAGACGCTCGTGTTCGAAAGCGGCGCGGTGCACGGCAGCTTTGCCCAGCCCGTGCCGGTCCAGGCGCCCCCGGTCGTCGACGAGCAGGCCATCCCGCTGGCGGCCGGGTGGACGTGGTTCTCGCTCAACAAGCACCCGGACGACACCGACGTGAGCGCCGTGCTGGGCGACCTGGCCGCCGTCGAGGGCGACCTGGTCAAGAGCCAGGCCGCCTTCAGCCTCTACGACGACCGCTTCGGCTGGGTGGGGACGCTGCCGTCGCTCGAGGCGGGACCGGCCTACCTGATCCACCTGCAGCAGTCGAACAGCCTGACGGTGACGGGCCTCGCCGTCGACCCCGCCGCCGAGCCGATCGACCTGGTGCCCGGATGGAACTGGGTGGGCTACCTCCCCGCCGCGCCGATGGACGTCAACACGGCACTGGCCTCGCTCGACGCGACGGCAACCCCCGGCGACGTCATCAAGAGCCAGTTCGCCTTCGCCCAGTACGTGGATGCGACGCTTGGCTGGGTCGGCTCGCTGACGACGATGGAGCCGGGCCTGGGATACCAGATCCAGGTGGCCAGCGCCGGCACGCTGACCTACCCGGGCAGCGAGGCCGCCCGCGACCTGCCGCCGCCGCTCCGGGTGATGGTCGTCGACCGGACGGCACCGCCCCGGCGCGTGGCGAAGGCGGTGGCGCTGGCGGAGACCGCCGGGACGGAGCACGCGGCCGGGTCCACCGGCAAGACGGCATCCCTGCAGGCGCTCCCGGCCCGTGAAGAGGCCAAAGAACACCGGGAAGACGCCGCCGGGGGACCGGACTGGACACTCGACCCGAAAGCCTATCCGTTCTCGATGAGCGTGGTGGCCGAGCCGGTAGTGGACGACCTGCCGCTGACGGCGCCGGGCACCCGGCTGGGCCTGTTCGCCGGGGACGAGCTGCGCGGCGCCGGCCAGGTGCGCTACGTGCCGGGCCTGGAGCGCTACCTGGTCTTCGCGATGGCCTACGGCGATGAGCCGGTTGAGCTCACGGTGCGGCTCTACGACCCGATGCGGGGCAAGGTGCTCGACGCCGGCACGGTCGCCTTCGAGCCGGACACGGCGCTGGGCACGCCCGCCGAGCCGCTGATGCTGGCCGTGACGACGGAGGCCACCGAGGACCTGCCGGCCGTCTTCGCGCTGGCCCCGGCCTACCCCAACCCGTTCCACCCGGCCACGAGCCTTCGCTATGACCTGCCCCGCCCCGAGCACGTCCGCCTCGAGGTGTACGACGTGATCGGGCGGCGCGTGGCCACGCTCGTCGACGCACGGCAGAAGGCCGGGCGGTACGAGGTACGCTTCGACGCCCGCCACCTGGCCAGCGGCGTGTACGTCTACCGCCTCCGGGCCGGAGACTTCGTACAGACGCGCAAGATGGTGTTGCTCAAATGAGGCCTCGTTTCATGCAAAGACCGGTGCGAACCATGTACCGACGGGCGATGCCGTACGGGCTCGGCCTGATGCTGATCGGCTGGCTCCTTTCAGCCGCCGTGAGCCCTGCCCAGACCCCCTCGTGGTCTGTCGAGCCGTCCCGGTTCCAGTCGTCGATGAGCCTGACGGGCGTCGTCGAGCAGGACGGCCGGCGGCTCGGCGCGGCGGGAGACCTCCTGGCGGCATTCGTCGGGGAGGAGGTACGCGGCGTGGCCGGACCGGTGACGGTCGGCAGCGACGTGCTGTTCTTCCTGGCGGTCTATGCCAACGCCGACGGAGAGGCGGTGACGTTCCGCTTCTATGAGGCCTCCACGGGGCTGATCCACGACATTGCGGAGACGCAGGTGTTCGAGACGAACGCCGTACGCGGGCTGGTGTCGGCCCCGCTGGTGTGGACGACCGGCGCGGCGGGCGGCCCGGCATGGCAGGTGGACCCGGCCCCCTTCGCCGCGTCGATGAACGTCACGGGGACGTTCGTGGTGGGGGAGCGCCGGCCCGGCAGCGGGGCGCTGGTGGCGGCGTTCGCCGGAGAGGAGGTGCGCGGCGTAACCGGCTCCGTCGACGTGGGCGGCACGCCGTTGTTCTTCCTGACGGTCTACGCCAACGGGCCGGGCGAAACCCTCACGTTCCGCATCTTCGACCCGTTCACGGGGCGGGTCCACGAGGCCGCCGAAACGCTGGCTTTCGAGGCGAACGGGGTCGTGGGCAGCGTCACCAGCCCGTTCGTCTGGCACGCGGACACGGCCACGCACGCGGCGCATGAGGACGCGCCGGCGGCCTTTCATCTGGAAGCCCCCTACCCCAACCCGTTCGGCACGGCGATACGCATCCCGTACGTGCTGGATGCCCCGTCGCCGGTCCGCCTGACCGTCTACGACCTGCTCGGCCGGGTCGTGGCCCGGCTCGTCGAAGGCATGCAAGCCGCCGGGCCGCACGAGGCCGTCCTGGCGGGCGCCGGCCTGCCCGATGGCCTCTACCTGGTCCGCCTCGAAGCCGGAGATCGGGTGACCACGCGAACCGTCACCCGGCTTGCCGGATCCCGGAAACCATGAAGCCACGAATCCTTCCGCTCCTGCTGCCGGCCGTCCTGCTCGCGCCGGGCCTCGCTCACGCCCAGCCCGACTGGAGCCCGGACGGCACCTACGGCCAGTCGATGACGGTCGTGGCCGTCGTGCATTTCGACGGTGTGCCGTCGGACGACCCCGCAGACCTGCTCGCCGGCTTCGCCGGCGGCGTCTCGCGCGGGGTGGCCTCCCCCCTGCTCGTCGGCGGGACCTACGTGTTCTTCCTGAACCTGGGCGGAGACATGACCGGCGAAGCCCTCACCTTCCGGGCCTACGACGCCTCGACGGGGACGGAGCGCCCGCTCTGTGAAGGCGTTACGTTCGTGCCGGACGCAATCCGGGGCACGCTGGACGACCCCTTCCGGTTGTACACGTCGGACGGCCCCTCGCCCTGCGCGTTGCACTGGCGCGTGGCGCCCGGCCTCACGAACCAGATGACGGTGCATGCGGCCGCCTTCGTCAACGGCCTGCGGCTCCAGGACCCGGCAGACCGGGTGGCGGCCTTCGTGGGCGGCGAGGTGCGCGGTGTGGGCGTGCCCTTCGACGCCGGCGGCGAGCAGGTCTATCGCATCGAACTCTACGGGGTGACGGAAGGCGAACCCGTGGGCTTCCGCGCCTATGACGCCGCGACAGGCGTGACGTACGTGATGGCGGAACAGGTTGCCTTTGCGACGGGGACGACCCAGGGCACGCCGGGCGCGCCGGTCACGCTGACGAACGCGGCGGCGCTGCCGGTCGAGCTGGCCTCGTTTGCGGCCGTGCCCGACGGCGCCGCCGTGGTGCTCCGCTGGACGACGGCCACGGAGACGAACAACGCCGGCTTCGAGGTCCAGCACTTCGAAGGCGCCTGGCGCCCGCTCGCCTTCGTCGAAGGGCAGGGCACCACGGCCGAAGGCCATGCCTACCGGCACCGCGTCGAGGGCCTGGCGCCGGGCCCGCACCGCTTCCGGCTCCGGCAGGTCGACTTCGACGGCCGGTTCGCCTACAGCCCGGAGGTGTCGGTGACGCTCGGCGTGCCGGGGGCGTACGTGCTCTCGGCGGCCTACCCGAACCCGGTGCGGGACCGGGCCGGCGTCACGCTCTCGGTAGCCGTGTCCCAGCACGTGTGCGTAGCCCTGTTCGACGTGCTCGGCCGCCGCCTCCGCGTGCTCGTCGATGGGCCGATGGACGCCGGCCGGCCGCACCGCCTCATGTTCGACGCCGCCGGCCTGCCCGCCGGGCCGTATCTGCTCCGGGCCGAGGGCGAGCGGTTCCACGCAACCCGGACGGTGATGCTACTGAAATAGGCTTGCACCTCTCATCACGCGCCGCAGGCCTTTCTGGCGCGGGGCCCGTGCTTCTGGTGGGGAAGCACGGGCCCGTCGTTTTACGAACGATGCAGTTCGTGCCGCGCCGGGCATGCCGGTCCGGTTCCGCCCGTGCCCGCATCAGACCGGACAAGCGGAAACGTCCCGGATCTGCCCGGCCGCATCACCTTCGGCACGGATCAACCGGAGCGGGCCTCAAAACAGAAGGCCCCGCCCCCGAAGGAGGCGAGGCCTTCCGCCCGTGACGGGATTCGTCAGAACGTGTATCGCAGGCCGAGCTGCATGAACCAGCGCGAGCTGTAAAGACCGGAGTCTTTCGTCTCCGTCTTGAACAGGGCATCCTCGGTCGGCGTCAGGTCCGGGTCGAAGTCCAGGCTGTAGACGGGGGTGAAGTTCCCCGAGCCCGGCTCGCCCTGGAAGCCTTCGAACTCCAGCAGGCTGAAGTTGCCGATGCCGTTGTAGCGCACGCCCCAGTCGCTGTTGAGCAGGTTGGTGAAGTTGAAGATGTCGAGCGTGATCTCCAGCTTCTGGCGGCGCCCGCCGAGGTTGCCGAAGAGCTCCTGGGCGATCTTCAGGTCCACCACGTGCTCGAAGGGCAGGCGGCTGCCGTTGCGCTCGGCGTAGGTGCCGCGGCGGCTGCGGAGGTAGTCGCTGCTCTCGATGAAGCGGTCGAGGGCGGCGGCGTCCTCGGCGCTGAGCCCGGCCAGTTCGCTGGCGCTGTTGGGCACGTACACGAGCGAGGAAGCGAAGCCGTCGCCGTCGCCGCGCAGGTTCTGGCTGTTGGCGATCGTGTAGGAGAAGGGCCGCCCGCTCTCACCCGTGTAGAAGAGCGAGAACGTGGTGCCCAGGTTGTTCATGAACTCGACCCGGTAGGAGACCGAGGCCAGGACGCGGTGCCCGATGGAGAAGTCGGAGCGCGTCAGGTCCAGGTCGTTGAGGCCGTTGACGTTCTCCATGCTGTTCCAGAGCGAGTTGATCTGCGACGAGGTGCCGTCGTTGACGGCCCAGGCATCGCCGTAGGTGTAGGCCACGTTCAGCGCCAGCTGGTCCGTGTCGTTGAGCAGCCGGCGGAACAGGCGCTGCACCTGGGCCGTGACGTCGTACGTGTACCCCTCGCTCGTGGTGCCGACGCGGTGGATGGCCGTGTAGCGCGGGTCGATTGCCACGTCATCGCCGGCATAGACCGGGCGGTTGTCCGGCCCGTCGAGACGGCGGATGGCGGCCGGGTTCAGGTTCACGTTCGTGACCAGGATGTTGCTGAGCGTTTTCGTGTACTGGCCTTCGAGCGTGGCCACCCAGCCGCCGGGCAGCTCGTAGTCCAGCCCCAGGCTGGTGCGCAGCACGCGCGGGTAGCGGAAGTCTTTCTCGAAGATCTCCAGGCGCCCGCTCGGGATCAGGTTCGTGGCGCCGAAGTCCTCGCCGTCGAGGGCGTTCTGCACGTCGGGCACGAAGGGGATCGGCTCGCCGTTGGGCAGCCTGCCGGTGAAGACACGCACCTCGCCCGTGTTCGTCCCGTTGTTGAGGAACATGCCGCCGGGCCAGACGAAGGGCACGCGGCCGGTGAAGATGCCGATACCGCCGCGCAGCTGGGCCTGCCGCTCACCGGGCAGGTCGTAGTTGAACCCGAGGCGGGGCGAGAGGTAGACGGCCGCCGGCGGCGTCTTGCCCGGCGCGGCGCCCTTGAGGTCGATGCCCGCCGCCTCCAGGGCCGGGATCGTCGTGTCGAAGACGTCCGGTGCGAAGCGTGGCTTCGTGGTGATCTTCGGGATGTCCGCCCGCAGGCCGGCCGTGACGCGGAGCCGGTCGTTCACCTGGAACTCGTCCTGCACGAAGAGGCCGAGCTGGAAGGCCTTGAAGGCCCCGATGGCCTTCGAGCCGTCGCCGGCCACGCCGTCCACGAGCGAGAAGCCGCGGCGGAACTCGGCCGGTGACGCCGGGTCGACGGCCGGGTTGTTGACCGCTTCGAGCGACTGCAGGAAGTCGTCCAGGCTCCGGTAGCGGTAGAAGCCGAAGTTGCGGGGGATGAACAGGTTGCCGATGTCGTAGAACTCGTTGTGCGTGCCGAAGGTGAGCGTGTGCCGCCCCCGGAACCAGTTGAACGTGTTCGTGACGGTGAAGATGTCCTGCTCGAGCAGGTTGGCCGTCGAGAACTGCTCCGAGCCGAGGAAGATGCGCCCGGCGCCGTCGTCGATCTGCACGAAGGGGAACGGATCCCCGGCGAAGCCGCGGTCGTCGCGGACGCGCGTGTAGCCCAGGATCAGCTTGTTGGCGAAGCGGCTCCCGAAGGTGCTGTTGAGCTCGACGGCCGTCGAGTGCGTCGTGTTCGGGAAGACCTCGGCGTTGTTGGAGAAGTTGATGGCCGAGGCGCCGCTCTGGAAGGCGTCCACGTTGTCGGAGTGCGAGTAGCTGTGCCGGGCGCTGAGCTTGTGGTGCTGGCTGATGTTCCAGTCGAGCTTGACCAGGAGCTTGTCGTCGTCCAGTTTCGAGGCCTTGTCGCCGAAGTCGCCCGGGTCGTAACCGACGGCGAGCAAAGCCTGCCGCAGCTCCCCGAGCCGGCCGGCCGAGTTACCTGCGTAGGTGACCTCGAAGGGCTGCGGCGTCTCCGAGCGCAGGATCTCGCCGTTGACGAAGAAGAACAGCTTGTTCCGGACGATGGGTCCGCCGACGCGGAAGCCGTAGCGGTTGTTCGAGAAGTCCGGCAGGCGTTCCCGCGGGCCGTCTCCGGCCAGGTTCACCGGGGTCTTGCCGGCCAGGCTTTCATTGCGGAGGAAGTAGTAGGCCGAGCCCTCGAACCGGTTCGTGCCGCTGCGGGTGATGGCGTTGATCGAGCCGCCGGTGAAGCCGCTCTGCGTCACGTCGTAGGGCGAGAGGTTGATGCGGAACTCCTCGATGGCGTCGATGGAGATGGGCGTGGCGCCCGTCTGCCCGCCGTTGGTGCCCTGGGCCGAGAGGCCGAAGACGTCGTTGTTGATGGCCCCGTCGATGTAGATGGCGTTGTAGCGGTTGTTCTGGCCGGCGATGGAGACGGCCGGGCCGTCGTCGTCGTCGTTCTCGACGTAGGCCTGCGGCGTCAGGCGCACGAAGTCGGCCAGGTCCCGCCCGACGGTCGGGGTCCGCTGGATCTGCTCCTCATCGACGGTGGCCCCGACCCCCGTGCGCTCGGCGTCGAAGAGGCCCCGGTTGGCCACGACCTGCACTTCTTCCAGCTCCACGGCACTCTCGGCGAGCCGGACGTCGAGCCGGAACGTCTCGCCGAGGGCAAGCAGGATGCCTTCGCGCACGAAATCGTCGAAGCCGACGAACGTGACGGTGACCCGGTAAGGCCCCCCCACCCGCAGGTTGCGCAGGTTGTACGTCCCGTCGGTGCCGGCGGCGGTGCCGTACTCGGTGCCCGAGGGCAGGTGCACGGCGATCACGTTGGCGCCGGGCAGGGGCTCGCCGGCGTCGTCCGTCACCACGCCGCGCATCGACGCGGTCGTCACGCCCTGACCGAGCGCCGTGCCGGGCACGAGCACCAACAGACCGGCAAGGAACAACCCTTTTATGGCTTGGAGTCGCATTGTCATGATCCTCGAGTTGGTGGATAGAACCGAAGCAGATCAGAGGGTAACTCAAGGGAGCAGGCGGAAAACAAACCGGGCAAACACGGCGCCCGGAAAGCCACCTGCGTCACCCCGCACTGCCGGGTACCAAATTTAATACGATTCACCTTCCCGTCCGTCGAAGAAACGGTGCATTACAGAAGCATAATCTGACGAAAAACGGGAAGAATCAACGAACTGTCCCGATCGTCGCACCCGCCTCGAGCACACGTACCGCAGGTGGTCGCCGGAAGGAAGCCGCCGGTGATGCACGGTTGCCGAAACCGCCGGCCCGCCGTGCCCTATCCACGGGCTTTCCATCCTGCCGCCTTCCCATCCGCATCGAAACGGCCTATATTCTCCCCGCGAGGATGCCCGTTCCACAACCCGTATGCGGCCGTGACCGACCTGTCTTCTTCTTTTTCCCTGACCACACTCCTTCTGGAGGTGGACGAGCAGGGCATTGCCCTGTGCACGTTCAACCGCCCCGAGGTGCGGAACGCGCTCAACGAGACGATGGTCGGCGAGGTGCGGCGGGTGCTCGACGCGCTGGCCGCCCGGGACGACGTGCGGGCGCTGATCTTCACCGGCGCGGGCGGCGAGGCCTTCGTCAGCGGCGCCGACATCGCCGAGCTGCGCGAGCGGGGGCGCACCGAGGCGCTGCGACGCATCAACAACAGCCTGTTCCGCGCGATCGAGCAGTTCCCCGCTCCCACCATCGCCGCCATCCGGGGGTGGGCGCTGGGCGGCGGCTGCGAGCTGGCAATGGCGTGCGACCTGCGCGTGGCCGGCGAGGGGGCCCGGCTCGGACAGCCCGAGGTGCGGCTGGGCATCATCCCCGGCGCGGGCGCCACGTACCGCCTGCCCCGCCTCGTCGGCCCGGGCAAGGCCCGCGAGCTCATCTTCACCGGCCGCCTTGTCGACGCTCCGGAAGCGCTTTCGATCGGGCTCGTCAACCGGGTGGTGCCGGACGACGAGGTGGTGGAGGCCGCCCGCACCCTGGCCGCCGAGATCGCCCGCAACAGCCCGCTGGCCGTCCGCTTCGCCAAGACGGCGCTCAACGCCGCGGCCGAGATGAGCACCGACGCCGCCCTGGCCCTGGAGACGACCCTCCAGGCCGTGCTCTTCGAAGACGAGGAAAAATACCGCCGCATGACGGCCTTCCTCGAACGAAAGAAGTCGAAAAAATGAGTTTTACGTGGTGTGTCCTGAGGGGACGGATTTTGGGCCACGAAGACACGAAGGCACAAAGGGGCTGCCCCTCAGAAGCGCAATCTTATATCTTGCCTATGGTGCAGCAGTTCGTGTCAATCGAGGTCTCCGAGGCCGTATTGCAGCAGGAACGCTGCACCCCGTTCTGTGACAGAACCCGAACCGTTGACTGAGCCGGTCCGGGCGCTGCCCCCCGAGCTCGCATGCCCTAAGGCTGGGTCCGTCACGCCTACCCTCTTCACCCTGCATGCTGATTCGTCATGGCCTACTTCGGTATCGACGTCTCGAAAGACGCCCTCGACGTCGCCGACACGGAAGGCTACCTGGCCCGCTTCGCCTACGATGAGGACGGGCTGCACGCTCTGTGTCGGCGCCTGGCTCCGGCCACGCTCATCGTGCTCGAAGCCACCGGAGGGCTCGAGCGCGACGTGGCGGCTCGTCTCGGCACGGCCGGCCTCCCGGTCGCCGTCGTGAACCCGCGCCAGGTGCGCGACTTCGCCCGCGCCACCGGGCGCCTGGCCAAGACCGATCGGATCGATGCCCAGGTGCTGGCGGCCTTTGCCCAGGCCATTCGTCCCGAGGTGCGGCCGCTCTCGCCGGCGCAGCAACAGACGCTGGCCGCCCTGGTGGCTCGCCGGCGCCAGCTCGCCGAGATGATCACCGCCGAGCAGCACCGCCTCCGCCGGGCCAACGCCGTGGTCGTGCCCGACATCACCGCGCACCTGGCCTTCTTGCGGCAGCGCCTCGACGAGACGGACGCGGCCCTGCGCACGGCCATCGAGCAGAGCCCGCTCTGGCGGGCGGGCGACGACCTGCTGCAGAGTCTGCCCGGTATCGGCCCGGTCGTCAGTGCCACGCTGCTGGCCGAGTTGCCGGAGTTGGGTCGCCTGAGCCCGCCGCAGATCGCGGCGCTCGTGGGCGTGGCCCCGCTGAACAACGACAGCGGGCGACGCCGTGGGCGACGCAGGATCTGGGGGGGACGCGCACCGGTACGGTGCGTCTTGTACATGGCCGCCCTGGTGGGCGTGCGTCACAATCCGGTCTTGCGTGCCCATTACGAGCGGCTTCTGGGCCGGGGTAAGACACCCAAGGTAGCCCTGGTGGCTTGTATGCATAAGATGCTTCGGTGGCTCAACGCCATGATGCGGGACGCCCAGCCGTGGAATCCTGCGCTGCACGCCCTCTCTCCTTGACTCTCAAGACCGTTGCTGCAATCTGCAATTTGCAATCTTCAATCCAGGATTGATATGTCTGACCGCCGACAGCCGGTAACCGCCCGCCCCGCTTCCTCGGACCTTTCCGCCTTCGACTGGCGGCGGGTGGCCTACCTGGTGCTGGCCTCGCGCCTGATCGACGAGATCGAGGAGACGCGCCTGGTGCCCGAGCGGAAGGTGCTCTACCAGTTCTCCGCGCGCGGGCACGACGTGCCGCAGGTGCTGCTGGGCAGCCTGCTGACGCACCCGAAGGACGGCGTCGGCGCGTACTACCGCTCCCGCCCGCTGCTGCTGACGCTGGGGCTGAGCCTGGAGGACGCCTTCGCCTCGCCGATGGGCAAGTCCGGCGGCTTCAGCGACGGGCGCGACATCGGGGTGGTGTGCAACCTGCCGGGGCGGGACGGCCCCACCGTGCTGCCCATGGCCGGCGACGTCGGCTCGCAGTTCACGCCGGCGGCCGGGTGGGCGCAGGCCCTCCGCTACCGCCGCGACGTGCTGGGCGAAGCCGCCTACGACGGCGCCCTGGCCGTGGCCCACAGCGGCGAGGGAGCCGTGGCCACGAACGGCTTCTGGTCCGCCCTCACGATGGCCACCACGCTGCGCCTCCCCCTCCTCTTCTATGTGGAGGACAACGGCTACGGCATCTCGGTCCCCTCGCACCTGCAGACGCCCGGCGGCAACATCGTTGAGAACCTCCGGTCGTTCAAGCACCTCCGCCTCTTCGACGGCGACGGCACCGACCCGGCCGGGGCGGCGTCGCTGCTCCAGGAGGCCGTCGGCGTGGTGCGTGCCGGCGAGGGGCCGGCCCTGCTGCGCCTGACCGTCCCGCGCCTCTCGGGCCACTCCGGGCAGGACAACCAGGCCTACAAGCCGCCCGAGCGCCTCGAAGCCGAGCGGGCCGCCGACCCGCTACCGAAGCTCCGCGCCTTCCTCGTGCCCGACCACCTCAGCCCCGACGCATGGGACGCCCTCGAAGCCGAGGTGCGCCGCGACGTGGAAGCGGCCCTGGAGGCCGCCCTCGCCCGGCCCGATCCGGACCCCGCCGCCGTCACCCGCTATGTCTTCGCCGAGACGAAGCCCGACGGCACGCTCGACGTGCAGCAGGCCGGCGGGCTCGCCCCCGAGGGGGTCGCCTTCCCCGAAGGCACCGACCGGCCCGACCCCGAGCCGTCGCGGACCAACATGATCACCGCCATCCGGCGCACGCTGGAGCACGAGCTGCGCGTCAACCCGCGCCTGCTCATCTTCGGCGAAGACGTGGGGCCCAAGGGCGGCGTGCACACCGCCACGATGGGCCTGCAGGAGGCCTTCGGCGAGGCCCGCGTGTTCGACACCAGCCTCTCAGAAGAAGGCATCGTCGGGCGCGCCGTGGGGATGGCGCTGGCCGGGCTGATGCCGGTAGCCGAGATCCAGTTCCGCAAGTACGCCGACCCGGCCACCGAGCAGCTCAACAACTGCGGCACCATCCGCTGGCGCACGGCCAACCGCTTCGCCGCGCCTATCGTGGTGCGGATGCCCGGCGGCTTCGCCAAGGTGGGCGACCCCTGGCACAGCGTCACCGACGAGGTGCGGTTCGTCCACGCCGTCGGCTGGCAGGTGGCTTTCCCCTCGAACGCCGAGGACGCCGTGGGGCTGCTCCGCGCCGCCATGCGGTCGCACAACCCCACCATCTTCTTCGAGCACCGGCTGCTGCTGGACCACCCCTCGGCCCGCCGCCCCTACCCCGGCGACGACTATGTCCTCCCCTTCGGGCGGGCGCGGCTCGTCCGGAGCGGCGCGGCCCTCACGGTGGTCACCTGGGGTGCGATGGTCGACCGCTGCGAGCGGGCCGCCAGGGCCGCCGGCGTCGACGCCGAGATCCTCGACCTGCGCACCCTGCGGCCGTGGGACCGCGACGCCGTGCTGGCCTCCGTGCGCAAGACCAAGCGGTGCCTCGTCGTCCACGAAGACGCCCTCACCGCCGGCTTCGGCGCCGAGATCGCCGCCACGCTCGTGCGCGAGGCGTTCTTCGACCTCGACGCCCCCATCGAGCGCCTGGCCGTGCCCGACATCCCCATCCCGTACAACCTCGGCCTCCTGGCCGCCACGGTCCCCGGCGTCGACCAGATCGCCGAGAAGATGCACGACCTGGTCACGTTCTGACGCCGCCCCCCGAAACGCCGCCGTACGCAAGCCCTATGATCGACATCGTCATGCCGCCGTCCGAGGAGGCCGTCGAGGCCGTGGTGCTCACCTGGTACAAACAGCCCGGGGAGACCGTGGAGGCGCACGAGCCCCTCCTGGAGCTGAGCACCGACAAGGTGACGATGGAGGTGCCCGCGCCGGCTTCGGGCGTCCTCCGTGAGATCCTCAAGCACGAGAACGACCCGGTGCGCCCGGGCGAGGTGCTCGGCCGCCTGGACCCCAACGGCGCCGGCGAGGCCCCGGCCGAAGCCGTCTCCGGCGCCCCGGCCGACGCCGCCCCCACACCGGCCGACGCCGGCACGCCCGACCGGCGGACGCGGCTGAGTCCCCTCGTCAAGCGGATGCTCCAGGAGCACGACCTCGACCCCGCGCAGATCCCGGGCACCGGCCGCGGCGGCCGCATCACCCACCGGGACGTGAAGGCGTACCTCGAGCGCCAGACCGCCGAGGCGGCTACCCCGCCTCCGGCTCCGGCGCCCGCCGGCCCCATCCCCAGCCGCCGCGTGCCGCATTCGCACATGCGCCGCCGCATCGCCGACCATATGGTCGAGAGCATGCTGCGCACCGCCCCGCACGTGACGGCCGTCTTCGAGGCCGACCTGTCGGCCATCGTCCACCACCGGAAACGCCACAAAGACGCCTTCGCCGCCCGGGGCGTCCGCCTCACCTACACCGCCTACTTCGTCCGCGCCGCCGTGGAGGCCCTGCAGGAGGTGCCCGAGGTCAACAGCCGCTGGCACGACGACGCCCTCGAGATCTTCGAGGACATGAACATCGGCGTCGCCACGGCGCTGGGGCGCGAGGGGCTGATCGTGCCGGTGATCCACCGCGCCCAGTTGCTCGGCCTCTTCGGCATCGCCGCACGCCTGCAGGAGCTGACCGAAAAGGCGCGCGCCGGCAAGCTGCTCCCCGACGACGTGCAGCGCGGCACCTTCACCCTCACCAACCACGGCGTCAGCGGCAGCCTCATCGCCACCCCCATCATCCACCAGCCCCAGTCCGCCATCCTGGGCATCGGCAAGATGGAGAAGCGCATCAAGGTGCGGGAGGAGCACGGGCGGGACGTGATCGACATCGCCCCCCGCGCCTACGTCACCCTCACCATCGACCACCGCGCCCTCGACGGCTACACCGCCAACCTGTTCCTCTCGAAATTCGTCGAGGTCCTCGAGCGCTGGCCGGAGGAGAAGGTATGATCCGTTGCACGTTGCACGTTAATCGTTGCACGTTGCACGTTAATCGTTGAACGTTATCAACCCGACCATCCGCATGTTACGAGACGAACGTTTTCTGATCCTGGGCGGCGCCGGCCTCGTCGGCTCGCAGATCGTGCGCGAGGTGAGCCGCCAGCTCCGCCCGAAGAAGATCGTCGTGGCGAGCCTGCATGAGGCGGAGGTCACCGAGTTTCTGGCCGACGTGAAGCAGGAGTTCCCCGACATCGAGTTCGTCGGTGCCTGGGGCAACATCTTCGTCCGCGACGACTTCCGCCTGGCCTCGCGCGGGCAGCTGCTCGACGACCCGGCCCACCGGGAAGCCCTCTACGAAGATCTCTTCGGCGACCTGGAGGCCACCTACGAGCGGTCGGTGCTCGTCCGCCTCATCCGCGAGCACCGGCCCGACGTCATCGTGGACTGCATCAACACGGCCACGGCCATCAGCTACCAGGACGTCGAGCGCATCAGCAAGAAGACCCACGACGCGCTGGGGCAGCTGCGCGCGGCGCCGGACGATCCCGAGACGCGCGCCCGCCTGGAGCACGACGTGAGCACGCTGCTCATCTCGCAGGCCACCTCCCAGCTCATCCGGCACATCCGCCTGCTGCACCAGGCCATGCGTGAGGTCCGGACACGCCTCTACCTGAAGGTGGGCACCACCGGCACGGGCGGCATGGGGCTCAACATCCCGTACACGCACAGCGAGGACAAACCCAGCGTGCAGCTGATGACCAAGACGGCCATGGCCTTCGCCCACACGGGCCTGCTCTTTCTCATGGCCCGCACGCCGGACGGGCCGCTCGTCAAGGAGATCAAGCCGGCGGCCATGATCGGTTACCGGCGCGTGGCCCATCAGGTGGTCCGGCGGCACGGCCGGCCCCAGCTCGTCTACGACAGCCGCATCGAACCCCTGGAGGCCACGCTCGTCCTGCGCGACGACGAACGCCGCTACCGCCGCCGGGGCGAGCTCGTGATGGCCGGCGTGGACACGGGCGAGAACGGCTTCTTTGCCCGGGGCGAGTTCGAAACCATCACCCACATCGACCAGATGGAATTCCTCACCCCCGAGGAGATCGCCGAGCAGGTGGTGCTCGAGATCAAGGGCAGCAACACCGGGCACGACATCATCGCCGGGGTGGACAGCAACGTGATGATGCCCAGCTATCGCGCCGGGGTGCTGCGCCACACGGCCATCCGGCGCTTGCTGGCCCTGGAGGCGGAATCGAAGGGACACAGCGTGGCCCTGGGCCAGCTCGGCCCGCCTGAGCTCTCCAAGTTGCTCTACGAAGCGCACCTGCTCAAGCTCAACTACGGCACGCTCGAGGCCGTCCGCCGGACTCCCGCCGACGAGATCGCCACGAAGCTCTTCGCCTTCCTGGAGGCCAACGACGCCCTCCGTACGCAGATCGTGTCCATCGGCGTGCCCATCCTGGCTCCCGACGGCCGGCGGCTCATCCGGGGGCCGTTCATCAACATCCCCGAGAGCATCTACGACGAGGTCCCCCTTCGCCCCGAAGACGTGGACCGCTGGGCCCGCAAGGGGTGGGTGGACCTGCGGCCGGCCAGCATCCGGGGATGGCAGGAACGATTCGGCCGGATGCAGGAAGCCGGGCACATGCTCCACACGCGCGGCACCGCCTCCATCACCCGCACCACCTACCTCTACGAGACGATCGAGATCGGCGCCGTCGTCGCCTGGATCTTCGCCAATGAGGAGGGCGGGTACCGGATCAAGTAGGGTGTTTGCTTGAAAGGGGCACCGGAGGGTACCGCGCGTGTCGCGCCGGGATGTCGCTTCGTCACCCGGGCCGGGAGCAACCCCGCCCGTCCGGGTGTATGGCGCGGCAACCGTCCGAAGCTCAGGGAGCCGTACAGGTCACCGTGGAAACCGCCATCCCCGACGCGTAATTCAGCGTCGAATCCTGGGCATGTCCGCAGGCCCAGGCTCTCCACGTAATGGACTGAGTGCGGGTACAACCGGCCGGGCAGGTGATCCCGCTGATGAAGCTGGTCGCCTCGCGTTCGGCCTGTTGCACCAGGGGGCTGCTGGCGGATCGATAACCGTCGCACGTAGGGGGCACCGACCAACGGTGCGCAAACGCGCTGAACATGTCGGTAGGAGGGCATTGCAGTGCGGCCGAATCGTTGGCGGGAAAAGAACCGAAGGCATTCCCGTTGAGGATCTGGATCCGCAGTGAATCCGGAAACGACTTTCCGATCTCGAGCAATTCGGCGGAGGGTTCCGCTACGAAGGTATCGCTGTAGGATTCCGCCGCGATCACGCGTTCGGAGTCATCGCCGCAGCCCGGACTTACCAGCAGAACCAGCATAACCCCGACCCCCCAGAGGAACGGTGTTGGTAGAGGGGTGCAGACTTGGTGTGTGTTCATCATGACCTCCTTCTGGCTTATGGAGCCGCCAAACACTTCCGAGCCTGCTACCCTTCAGGTACGCATTGCTTCGAATTGACCGCCATGCAGGGGTATGAATATAGTTCCAAACTTGAAAATTTGCATGGGCCCTGGTCGTTTTGTGAAGCGCAACCCTTGGCTGACGTCCGTGTTGTTGAGGGTATGTCGGCTCGGGCCGCGCAGGTGCGGGCTTTAGCCCGGGCCCCCTGGCAGTGGGGCCGGTTGCACCCGTAAAGAGCCGTCCCTGAGCGGTGCCGGGGGATACGGCTACGTGCGTGACACCGGTTCGGCCTGCGTCTGTGCAAGTTTTTGAGACAGCCATCCCGAATCCCAACGGAGGTCGCCCTCAACCAAGGCGTGGAATCGGTATTACTTGTTCACCAGACAGGCCACCTTCTCACTACATCCATTCCCCTCTCCCGCACGTCCGCCGTTCTCAACGTTCCTCGCCACGTTGAGCCCGGAGGGCGCGGGCCACCCGGACGGCCCGGACGGCCTCGGCACGATGCCCGGCCTGGTGCAAGAGCATCGCATATTCTTCCCAGCGGGCGGGATCGTCGGGGTACTGGGTGACGGCCAGGTGAGCCAGGGACACCCGTCGCCGGAGCGCCTCCAGCGTATCGACGCGCGCCAGGTGCCGCGTCGCCTCCTCCGTCCGTCCCAGGGTCAGGAGGGCCCGCCCCAGCTGGTAGACGGCCTCCCGGTTCCACGGCTGTTGTTGTGCGGCGGTCTGCAACAGCGGCAAGGCCTCCTCCGCCCGGCCGGCCCGCAGGAGCGTCCCCGCCAGCAGCAGGGCATATTCCGGGTTGCCGGGCGCCTGCCTCCACACCCGGCGAGCCTGTGCCAGCGCGGCGTCGAGATTGCCGGCCTCACGTTCCAGCTCGGCCAGCCAGGCCCGGGCGGCGACGTGCGTCGTGTCGAGGTCCAGTGCAGCCCGATAGGCCGTGCGGGCGCTGTCGGCAACGCCGAGCAGCGCGTAGGAACGCCCGGCCTGGGCCAGCACGACGGCCAGTGCGGCCCGGTCTTTCGGGCCGGCCTCCCCACGCTGCAGCACGTCGCGCAGGAGCCGCTCCTCCGCACGATACCACCGCAGCGCCTCCCGGTACCGCTGCCGGAGGAAGGCATTCTGTCCCAGGTTGTAGCGCGCGCTGCGGTACGCCGCGTCACGCTCGAGCGCCTCCCTGAACGCCGCATCCGCCTCGTCGTAGCGCAGCAACTCCCGCAGGATCAGCCCTTTCAGGAAGGCGATCTCGGGACGCTCCGGCGCGTGGTGCGCGGCACTGTCGGCCAGCCCGAGCGCCGCCACGTAGGCTCCCTGCTCATAGGCCTGCTGTGCCCGTCCCAGCAAGGCGGCGGCCTGCGGCGGCACCGGTTCTCGCCCCGCCTCGCCCGCCGGCCCGCCACAGCCCACCAGCAGCAGCACGGTCCACAGAAGCGCCACGCCGCCCGGAACGATGCGGCGCGCACCGGCAGACCGGCAACCTGCGCAGGGATTATATCGATTCAAGCCGGTCACGTCCGCTCAGGCCAGGTGCTTCGCATGCGTCGATGAAGGGATCAGCGGCGGGCCGGGCGGGGTACCTGCTCGTAGCGCCCCGTTCCCTCGACCACCCGGATCTCCTGATTGGCGGCCGGCCCGGCCAGGACATCGACGACCCCGCTCGGCCAGTAGATCCACAACGAATCGACGGCGGGAGCCGATCCCAGCCCGAACGTAACCGTCGTCTCGACCTGGGAGAGATAGCCGGCCCCGGAGCGAACGTAATGCTCCAGCCTCCGGTTCTCCACACGGGCTACGACACGCGCGCCGAGGCCGTCCCGGTTGCTCTCCCGGCCTTCCAGCCGCAGGCGCAGCCACGACTTCGGCGCCCCCTCCCGGCCGGTACCGGCCGCGTTACGCCAGAGGTGCACGGGCCCGCCGTTCTCGGTGACGAGCAGGTCGAGGTCGCCGTCCCGGTCGTAGTCGGCGTAGGCGGCGCCCCGTCCCACGAGTGCCAGGCTCCAGACGTCGTCGTCGTCGCGGGGTCGAACGGCCTCGAAGGTGCCGTTGCCCCGGTTGAGAAAGAGCCGGGCAGGCTGCCGGAAGGTGGTGCCGTCCTGCACCCGCTCGATCTCCGGGTTGATATGCCCGTTGACGGTGAAGAGGTCCAGGTGCCCGTCCAGGTCGGCGTCGAAGAGGAAGAGGGCGAAGGTGAGCAGATTCAGGCTCGACGTACCGATGCGGGCGGTTCGGGCCCGGTCCACGAAGAAGCCGTCCCCCTCGTGCCGGTAGGCCCCGATCATTTCCCCGGCAAAGTTGGCCACGAAGACGGTGACCTGGCCGGTGGTGTCGATGACGCCGGCGTCGAGCCCCATGCCGGCGCGGGCGCGGCCGTGTTCGTCGTAGGCAAAGCCGCTGATCACTCCCCGCTCGATGAACGTGCCGTCGCCGCGGTTTTCATAGAGCAGGTCGCGTTCGGTGTCGTTGGCCACCGCCAGGTCGGGCCAGCCGTCATGGTTGTAGTCCAGGCTCACGGCGGCGAGGGTTTTACCGGGTGCGCCGGCCAGGCCGGCCTCGGCGGTGCGTTCGGTAAAGGTGCCATCGCCGTTGTTGCGGTAGAAACGCCCGGGCAGGCCGGTGTAGAGTTCGGGGGTACAGTAACCGCGCAGGCCGGCCTTGAGCGTGCACACGATGTCCGTTTCGGGCGACCAGGCCACATAGTTGCCCACGTACAGGTCGAGGTGGCCGTCCCGGTCGGCGTCGAGGAAGACGGCGGCGGTGCTCCATTCCGGGGGGCCGGCGACGCCCGCCGCCCGTCCGACCTCGGTGAAACGCCCGTCGCCGTCGTTGCGGAAAAGCAGGTTTTCGTGGAGGGTCGTCAGGAAAAAGTCGGCGTCGCCGTCGTTGTCGTAGTCGGCGACGGTGATGCCGAAGCCGTAGGCGAAGGTCGAGGCCAGCCCGGCCCCGGCGGTGCGGTCCGAGAAGGTGCCATCGCCCTCGTTCCGGTAGAGCCGGAGGGCCGGAACGGGCTCGCCGTGCCCCGGCCAGGTGCCCCCGGCAACCAGCAGGACGTCCATCCACCCGTCGCCGTCGTAGTCCAGGAATCCGCCGCCGGCGCCCATGATCTCGGGAAACCACAGGGCACCGAAGGCCCCGGTCGTATGCCGGAAACCTCCCAGCCCGGCCGCTTCGGTCACTTCGTGGAAAACCACGGGAGCGCCTGCCTCCGGGACCTTGCCACAGCCGGCCGCAAGCGCCCCCATCCACGCGGCCACGAGGCCCGGCATCCACCTCCCCCATTCACGGAGACCGTTCATAACCGGCGGCGACTACGCGAACAGTTTGACGAAGGCACGGGCGGCCCGTTCGGGATCCTCGGCCCGGCAGATGGCCCCGCTGACGGCCAGCACGTCGGCGCCGGCCTCGATCACGTGCGGCGCGTTCTCCAGGGTGATCCCGCCGATGGCCACCAGCGGAATCGACACCCGCTCGCGCACGGCCCGGAGCAGTTCCAGCCCCCGCGGCGGATAATCCTTCCTCTTGGTAGTCGTGGGGAAAATATGCCCGACGGCCACGTAATCGGCGCCCTGTTCGGCCACGGCGACGGCTTCCTCGACGGTGGAGGCCGTCCCGCCGATGAGGTGCCGGGCACCCACGAGCCGGCGGGTCACCGGAATGGGCAGGTCCTCCTGGCCCAGGTGCACCCCGTCGGCCCCGCCGAGCAGCGCCAGGTCCGGGCGGTCATTCACGATGAAGAGCGCAGGCGACGGCCCGGTCAGGGCGGCGATCTCCCGGATCTGTTCGAGCATGTGCCGGGCCGGTGCCGCTTTCTCCCGATACTGGATCATGTGCACGCCGGCGGACAGGGCCCGTTCGGCCAGCTCCCGGTGCGTGTAGCGCTGCTGCGTGTGCGTGTCGGTGATCAGATAAACCCCGCGCAATGGGTTCTTCATGCGTATCGCCGTGCCTCGTTTCGAAAAACTCCGTGCCTTTTCCCCGTATCGCCGGCTCCCTCACAGCGTTCCCAGCACCGCCCGCCACGCCCGGACCTGATCCTCGACGGACGCCGCTCCGAGCACGGACGAGATGCCGGCGATGCCTGCGGCCCCGGCGTCCAGGCAGGCCCGTGCCCGTGCCGGCGTGACGCCACCGACGGCCAGGACGGGAATGTCCACCGCGGCCACGACCGCCCGGAGCCGGTCCAGCCCCTGGGGCGCGCCGTATTTCCGCTTCGAGGGGGTGGCATAGACCGGCCCGAACAGCAGGAAGGTGGCGCCGTCCTCCCGGGCCCGCCGCGCCGCCTCGACGGAATGCACGCTCACGCACACCCGGAGTGCGGGCGCCAGGGCACACACATCGGACGGCCGGAGGCCCGCTTCCGGGCAATGCACCCCGTCGGCGCCGGCGGCCAGCGCCACATCGAGGCGATCGTTGACGAAAAACAGGGCGCCGTGCGCCGCCGTCACCGCCCGGAGGTCCTTCGCCAGCGCGTAGAGCGCACGCCCCGGCAGGTCTTTCTCCCGGAGCTGCACTGCCCGGATCCCGCTCCGGCAGGCCCGGTCCACCACCTCGACGAGCGGCCGCCCCCGTGTGCGCTTGCGGTCGGTGATCAGATAATACGAAAAACCCGGCCCCTGCATCACACGCTGCCGGCCAGTTCGATGCGGCCCTCCATGGGGGTGGACGCCCGGGCATACAGCCGGCGGGGGATCCGCCCCGCCTCGTAGGCCAGGCGCCCGGCCTCGACCGCCTTCCGCATCGCCTCCGCCATGAGCACCGGATGCTTCGCCTGCGAGATGGCCGTGTTCATCAGCACGGCGTCCATGCCCAGCTCCATCGCCACGGCGGCGTCCGAGGCCGTCCCGACGCCGGCATCCACGATGACCGGCACCGACACCTGCTCGCGGATGATCTGCAGGTTGTACGGGTTGCGGATGCCCATGCCCGACCCGATCGGCGCTCCCAGCGGCATCACGGCGGCACACCCCATGTCGGCCAGCTTGCGCGCCGTGATGGGATCATCGTTCGTGTACGGCAGCACGACGAAGCCGTCCAGCAGCAGCTGCTCGGCTGCCTTGAGCAGTTCGGGCACGTCCGGGAAGAGGGTCTCGTCGTCGCCGATGACCTCGAGCTTGATCCAGTTCGTCCCCAGCGCCTCGCGGGCCAGGTGGGCCGTCAGCACGGCTTCTTTCGCCGTAAAACACCCGGCTGTATTGGGCAACAGGGTGTACCCGTCTTCTTCCAGAAGCGAGAGAAGATCTTCCCCGTCGTCGCGGTCCAGGTTGGCGCGCCGGATGGCCACGGTCACCAGCTCCGCTCCGCTGGCCCGCAGGGCCCGGCGCATCGTCTCCGGATCCGGGAAACGCGCCGTCCCCACGATCAGACGGGACGAGAAGGTTCTATCGGCGATCTTGAGCATGAGCGATGGAAGGGTTGAAGGATTCGGAAAGTACGAGCCGCACGTTGCGGGCGAGACGGGCCGGGTTCCTGCGCGTCTCCGGGGAATCGAGGCTCCCGGAAGGGTTCATCCGCCCTGGGTGGCGCGAATGATCTCGACGCGATCCCCTTCCGACAGCGCAACGTCGTCCCAGCGATCGCGGGGCACGACGGCGTCGTTGACGGCCACGGCCATGCCCCGGCCGTCCGTCGCATAGTCGAGTGCCCGGAGCAGCGTCGCGATGGACGTCGCGTCCGTCTCCAGCGGCCTGCCATTGACGATCAACTTCATGGGGTGGGGTGGGTCTGAAACCGTTCCGGGCGAAAGGGGCGGGTGCTCTCCGGGATGGTTCCGAAGACGATCTCCGCCGCCAGGTTTTCTACCGTCACGGGGGTGAGCAGGATTCCGTTCCGGTAGTGACCGGTGGCGTAGTAGAGCCCTTCGAGACCGGCCTGCCCGATGATCGGGGCATGGTCGCGGCTGGCGGGTCGCAGGCCGGCCAGCACTTCGCGCACGGGCAGGTCGTAGATGCACGGGACCACCTCCCAGGCATCCTCCAGCAACTCTTTGACGGCGCCGGCCGTCGGCTCGGTGTCGAACCCCTTCTCCTCGGTAGTGGCCCCCAGGCGGATCGTCCCCTCCTCCTTGGGCACCAGGTAGACGCGAGGCGAGCGGATCATCCGGGTGAGCCGGCAGGCGGGATCCACGCCGAGGGTGAGGATCTGCCCTTTCACCGGGCGCACCGGGGGGCGCAGCGCCTCCGGAAGGCCCGGCACCTGGCCGGACCAGCAGCCGGCCGCCACCACCACGGCGTCGAGCGGATGCGTTTCCGCAGCCGTCTGCACGCCCCGCACGCGGTCGCCCTCGACCAGGACGCGCTGCACGGCGGTGCCCTCCAGGAGCCGCCCGCCCCGGCGGAGAAAGGCCTCCCGCAACGCGGCGACGAGGAGGCGGTTGTCGATCTGGGCGTCATCCGGGAGCCAGATGGCCGAGACGACGCGGGGGGCAAGCAGCGGCTCCCGCTCGCGGGCCTCCGTGCCGGTGATCATCTCCACCGGCAGGCCCAGTTCGCGCCGGAAGTCGTAGAGGCGCCGGAGATGCTCGGTATCGTCCCGGTCGACGCCGACCATGAGGGTGCCGCAACGATCCAGCCGGGGCACGCGGCCGGCGTCTTCGGCCAGGCGGTCCAGGAAGGCCGGGAACAGGTTCAGGCTCTGCTCGCCCAGCCGCATCAGCGGCAGTTCCTCGAACCCCACCTCGGCATACGGGGCCAGCATCCCGGCCCCGACATAGCTGGTCCGGGCCCCGGCACGGTCCCGCTCGAACACGACGACCTCAAGGCCTTCCCGGCGCAGTCGCCACCCGAGGGCCAGCCCGATGATCCCGCCGCCGACGATGCCGATCCTCATGACGCCGGCACGGAAGTCATCGCCTCCTGCAACGGCCAGGCCTCACGCCGGTAGGCGCTGTCCCAGAACATCCATTCCAGCAACGTGGAGTGGACGAAGGCTTCTTCCATCTCCTTCCGCTGCGCTTCCGAGGCGGCCCCGGCCACCTCGTCGGCGATCTCGATGGCCCGCTCCACGCTCCGGTTGAACGCCTCGCCGGCATACGTGTCGATCCAGGCCCGGTAGGGGTTATCCGGCGCGGCCCGGCGGTAGACGGCCATCCCCACCTCGCGGTAGATCCAGAAGCACGGGAGCACGGCCCCGATCAGGCCGGCATAACTCCCGAGGAGCGCCTTCGAAAGCAGAAAGTGGGTATAGGTGAAGCAGGCCGGCGCCTTCACCACGTCCAGCTGCGTGTCGTACTTCGCATAGAAATCCTCGTGCAACTGCCGCTCCACGGCGATGGCGCCCACGGCGAACTCGAGGAACGACTGCATGTGCGCGTTGTCGGCGGCCCGGGCCCCGGCCAGCGCCAGCGCCCGCGTGAAGTCGGACAGGTAGAGGGTGTCCTGCTTCAGGTAGAAAAGAAACGTGTCCCGCGGGAGCGTGCCGTCGGTCAGCTCGCGGATGAACGGGTGCGCCAGGGTGGCCTCGTAGATCGGCTCGATGCGTTTCCAGAGACGGTCGGTGAAGGTCATGACACCAGGGGGTTCGTCAGGTGAAGGATTCAGGTCCAGAACGAAAAAAAGTGGTGCAGGGGTCCGTGGCCCTGCCCGATCCGATAGGCCCGGCCGGCCTTCAGCGCCCCGGTGACGTACGCTTTGGCGTTCCGCACCGCCTCGGGCAGGGTCTGTTCCCGGGCCAGCCCGGCGGCGATGGCCGAGGAGAGGGTACAGCCCGTGCCGTGCGTGTTCGGCGTGTCGACGCGCTCGGACTCGAACCAGAAGACGTCGCGCCCGGTGGGATCGGGGGCGGCCAGCACCAGGCAGTCGGCGCTGCCGGCCTCGGCGAGGTGGCCGCCCTTGAGCAGCACGGCGCGCGGGCCGAGCCCGAGCAGTTCGCGGGCGGCGGCCTCCATGTCCGCCCGGCCGTTGATGGACCGGCCCAGCAGCACTTCGGCCTCCGGCAGGTTGGGCGTGACGACCAGGCTCAGCGGGAGGAGGTGGGTCTTCAGCGTCTCGACGGCCTCCTCTTCGATGAGGCGGGCCCCGCTCTTGGCCACCATCACGGGATCGAGGACCACCCGGTCGAGGCCGTGGGCCTGAAGCCGGTCGGCCACCGCGCGCATGATCTCCGCGTTGAACAGCATCCCGATCTTGACCGCATCGACGCCCAGGTCCTCGACGACCGCGTCGATCTGCGCGGTCACGAAGCCCGGCGGTGCCGCGTGAATGGCCCGCACCTCGTGGGTGTTCTGGGCCGTCAACGCCACGATGACGGACATCCCGTAGCAGCCCAGCGCCCCGAACGTCTTCAGGTCGGCCTGGATACCGGCCCCGCCCCCACTGTCGGACGTGGCAATCGTCAGGGCACGGGTGTAGCGTCTCGGTGAAGCGGAGGACATGGCGGATCGGTTTCGTGGAAAAGGGACTACATCTTCTTCCCGACCCCGGTAAAGGTTCCGCACCGGACCCCTGTGGCGCCGTGAAACGGGAGGATCTTCACCCCGCAATCCCCCGATTTTCCAAAAAATAATCCCCGGCCAGAGCCATGAACCTACGCTGTCACAGCCCCCTTCGTAGGTTGGGTTCGGTTTCCTTGATCCAATCTACGGAGGGTTCTATGTCAGACGTCAAGCCGGTACCCGAGGGCATGCACACGATCACGCCGCACCTGGTCTGCAAAGAGGCGGGCGAGGCCATTGCCTTCTATGAAAAGGCGTTCGGCGCCGTGCAGGGATATCGCATGGACAGCCCGGACGGCAGCAAGGTCCTGCACGCAGAGCTTCGCATCGGCGACTCGGTGGTGTTCCTGGCGGACGAGTTCCCCGAATGGGGCAGCCTCAGTCCCGCCTCCATCGGCGGCTCGCCCGTGGTGCTCTCGCTCTACGTCGAAGACGCCGATGCCGTCTTTGCCGCGGCTGTCGAAGCCGGTGCCCGGGTGGTGATGCCACTCGAAGATGCCTTCTGGGGTGATCGTTATGGCAAGGTCGTCGATCCGTTCGGTCACACCTGGGCAATCGCCACGCACATCCGGGACGTGTCGCCGGAGGAGATGCAGCAGGCCGTGCAGCAGTGGGCTGCCGCCCAGGCCTGACGCCCCGGACGTCACGAACGCATGGAGGGGTGGCGGTGCGCAAGCCTCATGCACACCGCCACTCCGCTATGCGTTCCTCCTCACACACCGCCCCCTTCCCCCGAAACGTCAGATGCCTTTGAAATGCTCGAAGGGTTGCCGGCAGGCGTTGCAGAAGTGCAGGGACTTGCAGGGCGTGGCGCCGAATGCACTCGTGAGGCGGGTGTCCTCGGAGCCGCAGAAAGGACATGGCACGGGCTTCGGGACGGCGACGGTCGTCAGCGGGATCATCCCGGGGTTTGCCTCCCCGGCCCGTTCGGGAGGCGGGGCGATGCCGTATGCGCGCAACTTCCGCCGGGCCGCCTCCGTCATCCAGTCCGTCGTCCAGGCCTCCCGGAAGACGGTGTGGACCTCCACCTTCGGAAAGCCCCGTTCGTGCAGGGTCCGGACGATCTCGTCTGCGATGGCCTTCATGGCCGGGCAGCCGGAATAGGTCGGGGTGATGTCCACATGCAGCGTGTTGCCCTCGACCCGCACGTCACGCACGATGCCCATCTCCACCACGTCGAGTACGGGAACCTCCGGGTCCTTCACCTCGGAGAGGTGCGCGAGGATTTCGTCTTTCGTCACGTCCACTTCAGGCATGGCTACGGGTTCGTCTGGTGCCGTGCGTGCTGCATGGCAGACGGAACGTGCCCCGCTCCGCTACCACGTCGCATCCGGGTAGGCCCGGGGCAGGAACTGCATCTCGGCCAGCAGGTGGCCCAGGTGCTCGGTGTGGAAGCCGGTACGGCCGCCGGAAGCCATATAGGGCGGCTCGGGGGGGAGCTGCAGCGTGGCCGCTTCCAGGACCGTGGTCACCATGTCTTTCCAGCGGGATCGTGCGGCGGGAACGTCCGGAGCGATCCCGGCCTCGACGAGGGCGTGGAGCACGTCGTCCGCTTCGAAAAGCTCACCGGTGTACATCCACAGGTCGTTGAGGGCCTGCTGCGTGCGGCGGTGGCTCTCGTCGGTGCCGTCGCCCAGGCGAAGCATCCATTCGCTGCTGTGGCGCAGGTGGTAGCTTACCTCCTTGTAGGCCTTGGCGGCGATACCGGCCAGCGGTTCGAAGGTGCTCTCGCGCAGCCCTTCGTAGAGCAGGTGGGCGTAGGCGGAGAAGAGAAACTGCCGGGCGATGGTGAAGGCAAAGTCCCCGCGCGGTAGCTCGACCAGCTGGACGTTACGGAACTCGATGGCATCGCGGAAGAAGGCCAGGTCGTCGGCGCTCTGTCCGGCCCCTTCGACCTCTCCGGCCAGGCCCAGCAGGGCATTGGCGTGGCCCAGGCAATCCAGGGCGATGTTGGCCAGGGCGATGTCCTCTTCGAGGTAGGGTCCGTGCCCGCACCACTCGGAGAGGCGGTGCCCCAGGATGAGGGCGTCGTCGCCGAGGCGCAGCAGGTATTCGAAGAGCGCCGTCTTCGTGGCAGTATCGAGGGCATCGAGCGTCACGGTCGTCGGGTCAGATGTTCCGCGTTCCATGCGGGACCTTGTAGAACGAGGGATGGCGATAGGGTTTGTCGTCGGCCGGATCGAAGAAGGGGCCGGTGTCCTCGGGCCGGCTGGCGTGGATGGCCGCCGCCGGGACGACCCAGATGCTGACGACGTTGCCGCGCCGGGCATAGACGTCCCGGGCATTCTGCAGGGCCATCTCGGCATCCGCGGCGTGGACGTTGCCGGCGTGTTCGTGCGGGGCACCGGCCCGCGGCTGCACGAACACCTCCCACGGAACCATGCGATCGTTCGTCTCGGTCATCAGGCAACCTCTACGCCGTTGGAGGGACGGGTTTTACGTTGTTGCTTGGCGGCATAGGCCCGGGCGGCTTCGCGCACCCAGGTCCCCTCCTCGTGGGCAGCCCGGCGGGCCCGCAGGCGTTCCCGGTTGCAGGGACCGTGGCCGCGCACGACACGCCAGAACTCGTCCCAGTCGATCTCCCCCGTGATCCAGTTGCCCGTCTCCTCGTCATACCGGAGATCCGGATCCGGCAACGTCAGCCCCAGCGCGTGCACCTGCGGCACGGTGATGTTGACGAAGTGCTGGCGCAGCTCGTCGTTCGTCTTCTGCTTGACCTTCCAGCGGAGCAGTTCGTCGCTGTTGGCCGACTCGGTGTCGTGCGGGCCGAACATCATCAGGGTGGGCCACCACCACCGGTTGACGGCATCCTGGAGCATCTGCCGCTGTGCGGGGGTGCCCTTCGCCAGCGTCACACAGATTTCGTAGCCCTGCTTTTTGTGAAAGTTCTCCTCCTTGCAGATGCGGATCATGGCCCGGGCGTATGGCCCGTAGGAGGCCTTCGCCAGCATGGTCTGGTTGACGATGGCGGCCCCGTCGACGAACCAGCCGATGACGCCGATGTCGGCCCAGGTCAGGGTTGGATAGTTGAAGATGTTCGAATACTTGGCCTTGCCGTCGAGCAGCTCCTGGATGAGGTCGTTACGATCGACGCCGAGCGTTTCGGTGGCGCTGTAGATGTAGAGACCGTGGCCGGCCTCGTCCTGCACCTTGGCCAGCAGCGCCATCTTGCGCCGCAGGTTGGGCGCCCGGGTGATCCAGTTGCCCTCGGGCAGCATCCCGACGATCTCCGAGTGGGCGTGCTGCGACATCATGCGCACGAGCTGCCGGCGGTAGCGCTCGGGCATCCAGTCGCGGGGCTCGATTTTCTCGCCTGCCGCCACACGGGCCTCGAATGCCTTCAGCAGGGTGGTTTCATCCATGACGGTTTCGTTCGGTGTGTCGGAACATCCGGAACCGCTTCCGGTGCAGGGTAAAGCGGCATGGTTCCAACCCGCCGGGCCCGAGCCGGGTTTCATTCCGCCCGGGACTTTTCGCCGGCCGGCGCCTCGTCCCAGGTCCACCGCGCCAGTTCTTCGAGAAACGTGTGTGCCGTCAGATCGTGCTGGAGGGGGGTGACAGAGACATACCCCTCCTCGACGGCCCCCAGGTCGGTGTTCTCGCCGTCGTCCAGGTTGACGAAGCGGCCGGTGAGCCAGTAATAGGGCCGGTTGGCGGGATCGACGCGGTCGATGA
The DNA here is from genome assembly GCF_011682235.2 of Rhodocaloribacter litoris. Taxonomy (NCBI): domain Bacteria; kingdom Pseudomonadati; phylum Rhodothermota; class Rhodothermia; order Rhodothermales; family Rhodothermaceae; genus Rhodocaloribacter; species Rhodocaloribacter litoris. Next base: position 1,177,834 of record NZ_CP076718.1, read on the forward strand.
ACGATTCTTCCCAGCGGGAGCGGGCCTGCCGGGTGGTGCGGATTCCCTTGATCTCGTCGAAGGAGAGCGCCGGAACGTTGACGTTGAGCAGCAGGCCGGGCGGCAGGCCCCGGCGCAGCACCGCTTCGGCGATGCGGCGGGCGTAGCGACCGGCCGGTTCGAAGTCCCCCCCTTCCCACCGGCACAGCGAAACGGCCAGGGCGTCGATGCCCAGGATGGAGGCTTCGGTGGCAGCGCTGACGGTGCCGCTGTAGATAACGTTGACGGCCGTATTCGGCCCCTGGTTGATGCCGCTGACAACCAGATCCGGCCGCCGGGGCACGAGCTTGTCGATGGCGAGCTTGACGCAGTCCGCCGGCGTCCCTCCGACGGCATAGGCCGCCGCCACGTCCGGTGGACCGTCGAAGGGCCAGGGACGCACGCGGACGGGATCGCGCACGGTGATGGCATGCCCGACGGCACTCTGTTCGGTCAGCGGGGCCACGACGTAGAGCGTACCCAGCCCCGCCAGCGCCCACGCCAGCGCCCGGAGGCCCGGCGCGTCGATGCCGTCGTCGTTGCTGATCAGGATCAGCGGTCGTTTCATGGTCGTGGTGAGATGGGGTCAGGCCGGAAGCCGCCGTTCCAGCGTATCGTTCAGGGACTGTGCCTCAGTAGCTTTCCTCATCGCTGGGGAAGGCGCGGTCGCGCACGTCCTGAATGTAGGCCTGCACGGCGTCGGTGATGACCTGGTCGAGGCGGGCATAGCGGCGGACGAAGCGCGGGTTGAAGTCGGTCGTCAGCCCGAGGGCGTCGTGCGTGACGAGGACCTGGCCGTCGCAGTGCACGCCGGCCCCGATGCCGATCGTCGGGATGCTCAGCGAGGCGGTGACCTCGGCGGCGAGAACGGCCGGGATCTTTTCGAGGACGAGGGCGAAACACCCGGCCTGTTGCAGGAGCAGGGCATCCCGGCGGAGCTGTTCGGCCTCCTGTTCGTCGCGGGCCCGCACCTTGTAGGTGCCGAAGCGGTAGATGCTCTGCGGCGTGAGGCCGAGGTGTCCCATGACCGGAATGCCGGCGGTGATGATGCGCTCGACGGTCGGCACCACCGCCTCGCCGCCCTCCAGCTTGACGGCGTGCGCCCCGGCCTCCTTCATCACCCGGATGGCCGAAATGAGGGCTTCTTTCGAATTGCCCTGATAGGAGCCGAAAGGCAGGTCTACGACGACGAGCGCCCGCTGCACGGCCCGGACCACACACTGGGCATGGTAGATCATGTGGTCCAGCGTGATCGGCAGCGTCGTTTCGTGGCCGGCCATCACGTTCGAGGCCGAGTCGCCCACGAGCAGCACGTCGACGCCCGCCCGGTCGAGGATGCGGGCGGTGGTGTAGTCGTAGGCCGTGAGCATGGCGATGGGGATCCCCGCCGCCTTCATCTCCTGCAACGACTGCGTGGTGACGCGCTTGACGTCAACGACGGGGGCGGCAACGGTCCGGGTGCTCATGGCGACGACAAGGCTGGTGAAAACGGGACGGGTAATATACGAAACGCCGGCCCGTGCGGGAGGTGCCGGTTTGCGTCACGGTCGCCGCACGGCCCCTGCTCCGGGGAGGACCGGCGGCCCTCGCAAACGCGAAACGGGCACCCGCTGCCGGCGCGGGTGCCCGTCCGAAAAAGACCGCCTGCGGTGCAACCGCCGCTCAGTTGGCATTGGCGGCCGCGCCGGTGCTGGCCTGGGCGTCTTCGATGGGAATACCGAGCTTGCGGGCCACCGCCTCGGTGATGTCCATCACCTTCGATTCGTCAACGTAGATGAGGGCCGGCGCCCGCAGGACCACGGTCAGCCCGTTCGCCTTCGCCACCTCGTCGATGGCCGCCTGCACCTTTTCGAGCAGCGGGGCCATCAGCTCCTGCTCCTTCTGGGCCAGTTCCTGGTCCTTCTGTGCGGCCGACTGTTGCAGTTCCTGCTGGAGCTGCTGCAACTCCCGCTCCCGCTGGGCACGGGTCTCGGCCGAGAGCAACGGCTGCTGCTTCTGGTACTTTTCCAGCTTTTCCTGGAAGTCGGCACTGAGCGACTGCAGAGCCTGCTGGGCCGTCTGGAACTCCCGCTGGAGTTGCTGCTGGATCTGCCGGTATTCCGGCATCGCCGCGACGATGACCTCCGGATCGGTGTAACCGATCTTGAGCGCCTGCGCCGCCGCCAGCGTCGGAAGCGCCAGGAGCATCAGCATCGCCATGCCGGCAACTCGATGAAAGCTTTTCATAATGCGATATCTCCGTGGTTGGTTTTCGTGGGAAGGGCAGGCCGGTTCACGAACCGCCCCGCCCGGCTGTGTCGATGCCAAGTTCCTCCAGTACCCGGTCGCTGAGGTTGTACTGCTCTCGTGCGAACAGGAAGATGAAGTCGCCGGCACGGTCGAAGACGTAGTCATACCCCTCGCGGGTGGCCACCTGCTCGATGGCAGCCAGGATGCGTTCCTGCAGGGGACGCATCAACTGCTCCTGCTGCTGGAACAGCTCGCCATCGGGACCGAAGTAGCGCATGCGCAGGCGCTCGACCTCCTCCTCGGCGCGCATGATCTCTTCCTGCTTGCGCTTGCGCTCCTCGTTCGTGTAGAGCAATTCGCGGGCCTGATATTCTCGAAACAGCGCCTCGACCTCCTCCTGTTTCTGCTTCAACTCGGCCTCCCATTCCTGCGTCAGGCGGTCCACCTGGTTCTGAATGGTGCGGTATTCGGGCACCTGCTCCAGGATGTAGTCCGAATCCACGTAGCCGATGCGTTGCTGCGCCTCCGCAGCGGGTATGCCGAATCCCAGGCATGCACCCAGGATCAGGGCAAAATAGGATGCTCGCTTCATAAGGTCATTTAATTTTACGCTAAAGCGTGTCCACGATACGGGGCACCGGGCTGTGACGAATCAGGACAGGAACCCTCCTCAGGACGGGAATCCGGCCGGCCGCGCGCAACGGCGCCCTAGTTGTTGAAACCCTGTCCCAGGGTAAACTGGAAGGTCCACTTCTTCGATCCGTCGTGCCGGCTGTTGACCGGGGCAAATTCGTCGAAGTTGTAGCCGTAGACGAGCTCCACCATACCCAGGATGGGCAGGAACAGCCGGGTGCCGAAGCCGGCCGAACGGAACAGCTCGCTCGGGTTGTAGCTGCGGAAGCCGTCCCAGGTATTGGCTGCTTCCACGAAGAGGTAGGGGGCGGCCGAGAGCTGCTGCGACTGCACCGCCATCCACCGGAGTTCAGCCGCATATTTGTTCAGGATGCGCCCGCCGAAGGGATCGCCGTTTCGCCGGGGCCCCAGGGCGCCGATGGGATAGGCGCGCATGTAGATGATCTCTTTCCCGAAGAAGCTGTAGAACCCCTGCGTCTCGAACGGCGAGCCGCCGACGATGAAGCGCTCGAAGGCCACCTCCTCGCCCGTGAGCGAGCCGATGAAGCCATAATCCATCCCGAACCCGATCGACAGCTTGCTCGAAAGCGGCACGTTCCAGCTCGAATCCAGCCGCCATTTGTGGTACTGGATCAGCCGGCCGACGGGCGGGGCGATCTCGAGCGAGAGGCGCAGCTTCGACCCGGTGAACGGAAAGATGGGGTGGTTCGTCGAGTTACGCGCGAGCGTCTGGCGGATGGTCACCTGCTGGCTGATCCCCTGCGGCAAGGACGAAAGCCAGTTGTCGTTGTCGAAATACTGGTAGCCGAGCGTGGTGGAGGTGCTGAAGAAGTCGTCGGGCCACTTCAGGCGCTTTTCATAGAAGGCGGAGACCGATGAGGTCAGCAACTTGCCGGTGTTGGTGCTCGAGACCAGCGAGCTGCCGGTGATCTTCGAGAAGGAAGCCGAGAAGCCGACCGGCGTGGGACGCCCCCGGAACCAGGGCTCGGTGAACGAGAGCGAATACTGCTGGAAAAAGCTCCCGTTCGTCTGCACCGCCAGGGAGAGCTTCTGCCCGTCGCCGGAAGGCAGCGGTTTCCAGGCCGAGCCGTTGAAGAGGTTCTGCGCGGAGAAATTGTTGAAGCTGAAACGAAGCTGCAGCACGAGCCCGAATCGTCCCCAGGTGCCCGAGAGCTCCAGCTGATCGCTGCCGGCTTCCTCCAGGTGGTAGGTCAGGTCCACCTCTTTGGCCTCCTCGTCGATGCGGATGTCCGGTCCCTTGGCGAGCGACTCCTGGGCAAAGTAGTTGAGCTGCATCAGCCGGCGGATCGACTCCTGGATGGCGTCCCGGCTGAACGTCTCCCCGGGGAACGTGATCAACTCGCGCCGGATCACGTGCTCCTTCGTCTTCGTATTGCCCGCGATCTCGATCGTACCGAACTCGTACACTTCGCCTTCGAAGACGTCGAAGATCAGATCCAGCGAATCCCCTTCCACCACACGCACCGTCGGCTGCACGTTGGCCCGCATGTAGCCCCGGTTCATGTACCGGCTCATCACGTCGCTGCTGTTCTTGTTGCCGTAGAGGTTTTCCTCCAGCCGCTTCGCGTTGTAGACATCGCCCCGTTCCAGGCCCAGGGCCTCCGTCAGCACGGCGTCCGGATAGACCGTGTTGCCTTCCCAGACGATGTTGCGGATGTGGTAGCGCGGCCCCTCGTGCACCGTCAGCTCGACGACCATCTTCGGATCGTCCCCCTCCATCCGCAGATACGTCGTGTCGCGCACGATCCGGGCGTCGTAGAACCCTTTCTCGTTGTACTTTTCCAGGATGCGTTGCGGGTCCTCGGCGAACTCGTCCGGCTTGAACGTGTTCTTCCGCCAGAACTGCCACCACTTCTTCGGCTTGGTCTTCATTGACCCCAGGAGGTCGCCGTCGGAGAGTTGTTCGTTGCCGTGAATGATGACCTCGCCGACGCCGACGCGCGGCCCCCGTTCCACCTGAAAGTCGAGCAGGAGTGAATTGTCCGGGTTGACGGTACGGACGACCTCGACCGAGGCCAGCGGGTATCCCTTCTCGGCGTAGAAGTCTTTGACGAGCTGGACGGTGCGTTCGATGGCGCTCGGGCGCACGGGGGTGCCTTTGTAGAGGGGTGCCTGTTTCTGGAGCTTCTTTCTGTCCCCGCCTTTGATCCCGGAGAAGCTGTAGTCGGCCAGCTTGGGCACTTCACGGACCTCGATGACGAGGTAGACGCCCTGCTCGAAGCGCCGCTCCTCCTTGATCTTGACGTCGGAGAACATGCCGAGGCGATAGATGGCGCGGATGGCGTCGGCCAGGGCCGGATCACCGGGGAGGGTGATCTTTTGCCCGACCGCGAGCCGGCTCGTCTGCTGGACGAACGAGCGCGTATACTCCGACCCGATCCCCTCGACGGTGATGCCCAGGATCTCGAACGTCTGCGGGCGCAGGGCCGCGGGCAGGCCGTCCGCCGAAGCGAGCGGGGTTTGCCCGGCGGCCGGCGGCGTCACCGGCAGCAGCAACAGGCACAGCAACATCGAGCAGGCACAAGCGCGCATACCAAGGGCTTTCGTATGGTCCTGACAGATGGGCACGACAGCGTGGGGTCTAAACGGGTGAGCGCAAAGCTTGGTTTCTGCAAGAAGGTGCGAATCGGCGTCCCTGCGGCGGGTCCATGCCGTGGAGAACGTCCGGCATCGCCGGATTATTGCGCGGCCGCGGGTCCTTCGTCGTCGTGGACACGGCCGAAGCGGCGGTCCCGATCCTGGAAGTCGCGGATGGCCTCGTAGAGCTGCGCGCGCCGGAAGGCGGGCCAGAGCACGTCCGTGACGTAGAACTCGGCGTAGGCGATCTGCCAGAGCAGGAAGTTGGAGACGCGCAGCTCGCCGCCGGTGCGGATGAGCAGGTCGGGGTCGGGCATACCGGCGGTGCCCAGGGCGGCGCCGACGGTGGCCTCGTCGATGGCGCCGGGGTCGAGTTCGCCGGCAGCGACGCGGCGGGCGAGCCCGCGCATCGCCTCGGTCAGCTCCCAGCGGCCGCTGTAGGAGAGCGCCAGCGTGAGGGTCATCCGGGTGCCGCCGGCCGTCTCGGCCATGGCTTCCTCCAGCTCTTTCCGGCACGCCTCGGGCAGCTTCGAGAGGTCGCCCAGGGCGCGGAGGCGGATGTTGTTCCGGTGCAGCGTCTCCTTCTCACGGCGCAGGGTGCGGATGAGCAGCTGCATCAGGGCATTGACCTCGTTCCGGGGCCTGTGCCAGTTCTCGGTGCTGAAGGTGTAGAGGGTCAGGTACTCGATGCCCAGCTCAGCACAGGCTTCGGTCACGTCCCGAACGGACTCGACGCCTTCGTAATGGCCCACGTAGCGGAGCTGTCCCCGCGCCCGGGCCCAGCGCCCGTTCCCGTCCATGATGACGGCGATGTGGCGGGGCAGCGGGCCGCGCCGGCGAAGCGCCGCCTGCACGGCTTTGTCGCTGGCCTTCGCGGTGCCGGCTTCCGCCGGGGAAATGACAGGGTCTTCTCTCACGACGCCTTCCCTGGCTTTGCGCATATTTTTTTTAAGCATACAAACTTAACAACCCCCTCTTTGAACGTCAAGGCGGCGTGCCGGAGGCCAGGGTCCTGCTGCAGGAAGCGCGTTCACAGGCGGAGGATATCGTTGAAGATGAGGAAAGCCATCAGCCCCAGCAGCAGCGCCATGCCGATCTGCTGCGTGACCATGCGCACCTTCAGCGAAGGCTCGCGCCGGGCCACGGCCTCATAGAGCAGAAAGACGAGGTGGCCCCCGTCGAGGGCGGGGATGGGCAGGATGTTGATGATCGCCAGGGTGATCGAGAGTACGGCAACGATGTTCCAGAACGAATACGCCCCGTCGGCGGCGGCTTCGCGGGTGAGCACGGCCACCTGAATGGGCCCGCCCAGGTTTTCGCGGAGGCTTTCGGAGCCGAAGACGATCCGTTTCAGGCTGGTGACGATGATCCGGGTGTTGAGCCAGGTGGCCTCGAGCCCGGCGACGACGGCCTCGCCGAAGCCGTAGTCGACGGAGCGGGTAAGCTGGTAGACGCCCAGGACGTACCGCCCGCCGCGCTCGTCCGGGGTGACGCTTGCCTCATAGACGCGCCCGTACTCCGAGGAACCGACGGCCTGGAGGCCGGGAGGAATCACGCCTTCGAGCGAGTCCGGGCGGGCCCAGCGCAGCGTGAGGGGCTGTCCCTCGCTCTGCTGAATCCGTTCGGTCATCTCGTGCCAGAAGCGGATCGGGTGCCCGTCGATGGCCAGGATGCGGTCCCCGGGTCGCAGCCCGATGCGTTCGGCCGGTGCCCCCGGAACGAGGTCCCCGACGACGGGCGGGTCGAAGGCGATGCCGAAGTTGCCCCGGGCCCGGCTGAGCTGGGTCATGATGTCCTCCGGTCCCTCGAACGTCAGGCGCTGGCCGTCGCGCAGGACGGTGATCTGCAGCCGCTCCGCCAGGAGGGCTTCCTGCAACCCGCGCAGCCCGGCAAAACGGGCCGGCGGGGCGCCGTTGACCTCCAGGATGCGGTCGCCGGTACGCAGGCCCATCTGATAGGCGAGGGAGCTGTCGGCCACCATCACCTCCCCGAGCGGCGGCACGTACCGCTCGCCGTAGACGCCCTTGAGCATCATGAACACCACGGCGGCCAGGATCATGTTGAAAACGACCCCGGCCACGATCACCACGATACGCTGCCAGACCGGCTTGGCCCGGAACTCCCACGGCTCGGGGGGGCGCCCGGCGAACTCGGTGTCCATGCTCTCGTCCACCATGCCCGCGATCTTGACGTACCCGCCCAGCGGCGTGGCCCCCAGCACGTACTCGGTCTCCCCGATCCGCTTGCCCACGATCTTCGGCGGGAACCCCACCGAGAACCGCTCGACGCGCATCTTGAAGAGCTTGGCGAAGAGAAAATGTCCCAGCTCGTGCACGAACACGAGCAGCATGATGGCCCCCAGAATGGGCAGGATGTAGGAGAAGATGTTCAGGATGAAATCCATTCGACCCGAGAGGCGGCTGCCGGTGTCCGGGCGAGGCCGGGCACCTCCTGTGGCATAAATCCGAACGACCGGCTACCTATCACGTTGGCCGTGGCGTGATGCCATGTAGCGAACATACACCTCCCTCCCCCGGCCGCGTAGCGCGGCCTATCGGCCAGGGAGAAAGGCTCATACGATACCGCTTCAGCCCCCCAAGTCCCTCCCCTTGCGAAGGGGAGGTGGCGCGGAGCGACGGAGGGACAGACCGATGAGCCGGGCGTGTACGTTTCATTCAAAAGTGACAGGTAGCTGGTCCGAACCGTTGAACCTGAAAAAAAGCGGTACGTGCCGGGATGTTTTCCGAAGCGCGGCTTCAATGAACGGCGAGGCGGTGGAGTTCCTGAACCCGCCGCCGGGCCCGGGCGTCGGCGTCGGCGAGCAGCTCGAACGAAAGCCGGTCCGGGCGGGCCGCCAGCGCCTCGAGCGCGCGCTCGATCAGGCGCGGGATGTCGGTGAAGCGGATCCGTTCTTCGAGGAAGAGGGCCACGGCCTGCTCGTTGGCGGCGTTGAGCACGGCCGGGGCGGTGCCCCCGTGTTCGAGCGCCTCGAAGGCCAGGCGCAGGCAGGGAAACTTGTCGAGGTCGGGTTCTTCGAAGTCGAGCCGGCCCAGCGTGGCCCAGTCCACCCGGGGATGGGGCGCGGGCCAGCGGTCGGGGTAGGTGAGCGCATACTGGATGGGCACCTTCATGTCCGGCACCCCGAGTTGCGCTTTCGCCGAGCCGTCCCGGAAGACGACGATCGAATGCACGATCGACTGCGGGTGGACGAGCACGCGGATGCGGGCCCCGTCGAGGCCGAAGATCCACCGGGCCTCGATCACCTCCAGGCCCTTGTTCATCATCGTGGCCGAGTCGATGGTGATCTTGTGCCCCATCGACCAGTTGGGATGGCACAGGGCTTCGGCCCGTGTGATGGCGTCGAACGTCTCTTTCGGGCGGGTGCGGAACGGCCCGCCGGAGGCCGTCAGCACGAGTGTTTCGACGGCTTCCTTCGGCTCGCCGAGGAGGCACTGGAAGATGGCCGAGTGTTCGCTGTCGACGGGGAGGAGCACGGCACCATGCCGCTCCGCCAGTTCGGTCACGAGCGCGCCGGCCACCACGAGCGTCTCTTTGTTGGCCAGGGCAATCTTTTTACCCGCCCGGACGGCGGCGAGCGTCGGGGCCAGCCCGGCGAAACCCACCACGGCGGCCAGCACGGTGTCCACGTCGGACCGGGTGGCGGCTTCGCAGAGGCCCTCCGCACCGGCCAGCACCGCGATGCCGGTGCCGGCAAGCGCTTCCCGGAGCGTTGCGTACTTTTCCACGTCCCCGATGGCGACGCAGGCGGGTCGGAAGCGCCGGGCCTGCTGCACCAGCCGCTCCACATTGGCATAGGCCGTCAGGGCACGGACACGCAGCCGATCCGGGAACAGGGCCGCCACCGCGAGGGCCTGCGTGCCGATGGAGCCGGTAGAACCGAGCAGGCACAATCCTTGCGCCTTGCCGTTGCGGTCGGAAAAGGACATGAACACCGTAGCGGATTCGAACGGAACCTGCAGCCCCCGGCCGGAAACCGGAAATCGAAGGATGCCCCGTACATACGTACAACGGCGGCATTTGCTTCCGCCTGCCGCCGCCGCGGCGTGAAACTTACGAGGATCCGCCGCCATATCATCGCATGCCACGTGCCGGCCGGCTGCCTCTGCTCTGACGAAACGACGGGTCTTTTCGATGCCACACGTTCCCTTTTCGACGCACGCCGCCCGCCCGGTCTTCCGGGCGCCGGGGCGGATTCCCCTGCTCGGGGCAATCGGCCTGTGCCTGCTGCTCGCCGCCCGCCCGGCCGCCTCGCAGGGCGTCGACAGCAGCCTCGTGGCGCGGTTCCAGCTGGCGGAAGCCTACCTGCGCGGCGCCCAGTTCGACCGGGCCATCGCACTGCTCGAAGACCTCTACGCCGAGAGTCCCGAAACCCACGTCTTCTTCGACCGCCTGCGGCAGGCCTACGAGAACGTCAAGCGCTACGACGACGCCATCCGCCTCATCGACGCACGGATCGAGCGGACCGAGACGCCGATGGCGCTGCTGGCCGAGAAGGGCCGCCTGCTCTACCTGAAGGGCGATGAAGAAGGGGCACGCACCACCTGGCGCACCGCGCTCGACACCCTGCCGAACCACACCAACACCTACCTGACCGTCTACCGCGCCATGCTACAGGTGCGCCTCTTCGACGAGGCCATCGACGTCCTCGAAACGGGACGGCGCACCCTCGGCCGCGAGGACCTCTTCCAGACCGACCTGGCCTATCTCTACAACCTGACCGGCGAGCACGCGAAAGCGATGGTCGAATACCTGAACCTGCTGGCCCAGAACGAACGCCAGCTCAACTTCGTCCGCAGCCGCCTGAGCCGGTACCTGGAACAGGAAGACGCCCTGAAGGCCAGCATCGCCGTGGCCGAGCGTGCCGTGCGGCAGAACCCGCTCAACCGGGCCTTCCGCGAGCTGCTCTCCTGGCTCTACCTCGAAGCCGGCCTCTACCGCGAGGCCCTCAACGTCAACCGCGCCATCGACCGGCTCGAACAGGAACAGGGACAGGTGCTGTTCGACTTCGCCCGGCAGGCCGCCGACGCCGGCGCCTACGACGTGGCCCTCGAAGCCTACGAAGAGATCCTCGCCCGCTACCCCGGCGCCCCGGCGGCCCCGGAAGCCCAGTTCGGCCTCGCCGAGATGTACGAACGCCGCGCCGAAAAGACCGGCGAACAGGCTTTCGACGCCGCCGGCAACCGCATCCCGGCCCCCTATTACGACAACGCCCTGAACGCCTACCGCGCCTTCCTCCAGACCTATCCGCATCACCCGCTCTATCCCGACGTCCTCCGCCGCATCGGCCGCCTCCAGCAAGACGTGTTCATCGACCTCGGTGCCGCCGAGGCCACGCTGCGGGAAGTCGCCGACCGGTACGCGGGCACCGAAGCCGCCGACCGGGCCGAATACGACCTGGGCCGCATCGCCCTCCAGCAGAACCGGCTCGATGCCGCCCGCCTCACCTTCTCCCGCCTCATCGACCGGCTCCGCACGGGCGAGCTGGCCGAACTGGCCCGCTATGAACTGGCCCTCATCCACTTCTACCAGGGCGAGTTCGATGCGGCCCGGACGATCCTCGAAGCCATGAAGGAAAACACGTCCGCCGACGTGGCCAACGACGCCATCGAACTGAAGGTGCTCCTCGTCGAAAACAAGGGGCCGGACTCGCTGGACACCCCGCTGCGCCTGTATGCCCGGGCCCACCTGCTGGAGCGCCAGCGCCGGCCGGCCGAGGCCCTGCAAACCCTGGAATCGCTGCTCGAACGCTACGGCACCCACCCCCTGGCCGACGACACCCGCTTCTCCCGCGCCCGGCTCCTGCGCCGGCTCGGCCGCACCGAAGACGCCCTCATCGCCCTGCTCGAACTGCCCCTGCTCCATCCCCACAGCTACCTCGCCGACCGCAGCCTCTTTACCGCCGCCCAGATCCAGGAATACGACCTGGGCCAGCCGGAAGCCGCCCGCCAGACGTACACGCGCCTCCTGACCGAGTACCCCAGTTCGCTCCTCGTCCCGGAGGCCCGCGCTCGCATCCGTGCCCTCCGCGGCGACGGAACCTGAGCACCGCCCGGACGGGCAGCAGGCCGCGGTGCACGGGCGCACCGCCACACCACACCGGCACGAAATACGCCATGCGAAACCCGCCATCCAGAACCCGGAAAACCATGCGCCGCCTTACCGTGTTGCTGGCCTGCCTGATGCTCGCACTCCCCGCCGGGGCACAGGACCTCCTCATCCCGATGGACACCCGGCAAACGGATCACCTCAAGGCGTACGGCGTCGCCTACTGGACCCTCTCCCGGGGGGTCGAGGTGGACTGGCTCCTCAACTACCGGGGCGGCTCCTTCCTGATCTCGTCTTTCCCCGAACTCGAACAGGAACTGCGCATCCGCGGGGTCTTCTTCGAGAAACTCGGCGCCGGGCAGGCCGCCCAGATCATCGCCGAGGTGGAACGCGAGGACCGCAACACCGCCGTCGTCCGCCTGGAAAAACCACCCCGCATCGCCGTCTATGCCCCGGACGTGACCCAGCCCTGGGACGACGCCGTGCTCCTGGCCCTCAACTACGCCGAGGTGCCCTACGACATGATCTACGACGACGAGGTGCTCGCCGGAAAGCTCCGGGAATACGACTGGCTCCACCTCCATCACGAAGACTTCACCGGGCAGTACGGCAAGTTCTACACGTACCGGGCCATGCCCTGGTACATCGAGCAGCAACGGCAGGCCGAAGCCACCGCCCGCCGGCATGGCTTCCGCAAAGTGAGCCGGCTCAAGCTCGCCGTGGCCCGGACCATCCGCGACTACGTCCTCGACGGCGGCTTCCTCTTCGCCATGTGCTCCGGCACCGACACCTTCGACATCGCCCTGGCCGCCCACGCCACCGACATCGTGCCGGCCGAGTACGACGGCGACCCCATCGACCCCGACGCCCTCAACAAGCTCGACTTCTCCGAAACCCTCGCCTTCGAAAACTTTACCCCCAGCTTCAACGCACAGGAATACGAGCATTCGAACATCGACACCGGCCCCCCTCCCTCACAACTGCTCAACCCGGCCCTCGACTACTTCACCCTCTTCGAGTTCAGCGCCAAATGGGATCCGGTCCCCTCGATGCTGACGCAGAACCACGTAGCCACGATCAAAGGCTTCATCGGGCAAACCACCGGCTTCCGCAAAAACCTCATCAAACCCGGCGTCGTGATCATGGCCGAGGCACCGGGACGGGACGAGGTCCGCTACCTTCACGGCTCCTTCGGACAGGGCACGTTCACCTTCTACGCCGGGCACGACCCCGAAGACTACCAGCACTTCGTCAACGACCCGCCGACGGATCTGAACCTGCACAAAAACTCTCCCGGCTACCGCCTCATTCTAAACAATATTCTCTTTCCGGCCGCCCGCAAGAAGAAACAGAAGACGTGAGACCGCGTTTCGCCTCGCGCAGCGCAGAGACCGGACGGACCGGCTCTCGCCCGGGCCCGAACCCCTCAAAGGGTCAGGCTTCGCGTTTCCGTCTTCCCGACGAACCCGAATTTTCCAACCCGCAATCCCCATGAACGAAGTTTCCACCTATACCGGCCCTGTCAAGACCGTCAGCGCGACCCGCACGGTGATGAGCGAGATCGTGCTGCCGAACGACACGAACGGGCTGGGCAACCTGATGGGCGGGCGGCTGCTGCACTGGATGGACGTGGCCGGCGCCATCGCCGCACAGCGCCATGCCAACCGCGTCTGCGTCACCGCCGCCGTGGATTCGGTGGAATTCAACTGCCCGATCCGGGTGGGCGAGGTGGTCATCCTCGAAAGCCGGGTCAACCGGGCCTTCAACACCTCGATGGAGGTGCAGATCAACGTGTGGGCCGAAAACCCGCGCGACCAGACGAAGCGCAAGTGCAACCGGGCCTTCTACACCTTCGTCGCCATCGGGGAAGACGGGCGCCCGAAGCCGGTGCCGCCGATCCATCCGGAGACGGAAGAAGAGCGCAGATGCTACGAAAACGCCGCCAAGCGCCGCGAATTCCGCCTGATCCTGGCCGGGCGCCTCAGGCTCGAGGAGGCCACGCACATCAAGTCGGACCTCCTCGCAGCCCTCGACGCCTCGTGAAGCACCGGCGGGGCTGGGCCGGCCTCTTCCTGGTGCTCTGGCTCGGCGGGCTGCCGGTCGCCCAGGCCCAGCCGGACGGCCGGCGCTTCGGGCTCGGCGCCCAGATCGGCACCCCGGCCGGGCTGACGATCAAGTTCTACCGGGTGCCCCCGCCCTCCGGCACCGGCTGGCGGCCGGACGCCCTGACCCTGCTGGCCGCCTGGAACCGCAGCGCCGCCCTCCGGCTACATGCCTACCTGACCGGCGAACGCCCGATCCCGGACTCGCCCCTGCGATACTTCGCCGGGCCGGGCCTTGTCCTCGGCCTCGCCGGCACCCGCCCCGACGCCGACCTCCTGCTCGGCGCCGGCGGCACCTTCGGGGTCAACTTCTTCCGCGAGCGCTTCGAGGTCTACCTGCTGGCGGCCCCCCGCCTGAACCTCCTGCCCGGCCTGCGTGGCGTCCTCGATGCCGGCGTCGGCCTCCGATACTATTTTTAACGCAATCCCGAACGTTCCGTATCTTTCAGACGAGCCCGCCCTGCCGCGCGGCATTCCCCCGTACGGCAATCCACGCGGGCCCGCTTCACCCAACCCCGGAAACAGCCCCGTGCCCCCGTCCCCTGCCATGTTGTTCAAGCGCGTGCTGATCACCGGCGCCAACGGCCTGCTCGGGCAAGAGCTCGTCGCCCAGATGAGCCGCTTTCCCGACTACGACCTGCTGGCGACCGCGCGGGACCCGGCGCCCCACTTCGAGCAGGGGGCGGGCGGATACGTCCCGCTGGACATCACGGACCACGCCGCGGTACGCAACCTCTTCCAGGACTTCACGCCGGACACGGTCATCAACTGTGCGGCCATGACACAGGTGGACCGCTGTGAGACCGACCGCGAAGCCTGCTGGCGCGTCAACGTCGACGCCGTCGAGCACCTGGCCAGGTGCTGCTACCAGCACGGCAGCCGCCTCGTCCAGGTCTCGACGGACTTCGTCTTCGACGGCGAAAACGGCCCCTACCGGGAGACGGACCGGCCCCACCCGATCAGCTTCTACGGCAAGTCGAAGCTGGCCTCGGAGAACGCCGCACGCGGTGCCGGCCTCGACCGCTGGGCCGTGGCCCGGACCATCCTGGTCTACGGCACCGGCAACCGCCTCAGCCGTTCGAACATCGTGCTGTGGGTGCTCGACCAGCTCAGCCGGGGGAAGAAGATCCGCGTCGTCACCGACCAGTGGCGCACCCCCACCTACGTCGTCGACCTGGCCGCCGGCATCGAACGGATCGTCCGCTTCAACAAGTCCGGCATCTTCCATCTCTCCGGGCGCGAGATGTTCTCCATCTACGAGTTCGCCCACCGCATCGCCCGCATCTTCGACCTGGATGCCTCCCTCATCCACCCGACCGACGGCACCCGCTTCCGGCAGGAAGCCCCGCGCCCCCCGCGCACCGGCTTCATCATCCTGAAGGCCGAAACCGAACTGGGCTATAAACCCCATTCCACCGACGCGGCCCTCCGCCACCTCGGCCAGCGTCTCGGCCTTCCGGTCACCACGCCGTGAGGGGTTTGCGTGGCGCGCTGCACGCTGGAACGCCAAGCGTTTCACGATCCTGCCTGCCAGCGTGTGAAACGCGCCACGTCGAACGCCAGGCATTGAACCGTCACCCGAACGCGTGCCCCGTCAATCTTGATGGAGAATTCCCTGCCGCTTTCGGGCGGTTTTGCTTTTTTTCGGCTCGAACGAGCCGCGGGTGCGCCCTGCCCGCCCCACCCTGATCCCGACCACCATGCTGGACCTCCACTTCATCCGCGAGCACCCCGAGCGCGTGCGCCAGGCCATCCGGGACAAACGGGCCGGCGACGTCAAGACGGTCGACGCCGTGCTGGCGGCCGACGAACGCCGCCGCGCACTCCAGACCGAACTGCAGGAATTGCAGCACCACGTCAACACGCGTTCGAAGGAGATCGGCACGCTCATGAAAGCGGGCCGGCGGGAAGAGGCGCAGGCGATCATCGCCGAGACGGGGCAGATGAAGGAGCGGATCAAGGCGCTCGACGAGGAGATGCGGGCGGCCGAGGCCCGGCTCGAACGGCTGCTCCTGGAACTCCCCAACGTGCCGCACCCGAGCGTGCCCGTGGGCCACAGCCCGGAAGACAACGTCGTCGTACACGAGGAAGGCACGCCACCCGCCTTCGACTTCGAGCCGCTGCCCCACTGGGAGCTGGCCGACCGGCACCACCTGATCGACTTCGAGCGCGGCGCGAAGGTGACCGGCGCTGGCTTCCCGTTCTACGTGGGCGCCGGGGCCCGCCTCCAGCGCGCCCTCCTCAACTTCTTCCTGGACCTGGCCGTGCGCGAGGGCGGCTATACCGAGATCCAGCCCCCCTACGTGGTCAACGCGGACAGCGCCACCGGCACGGGACAACTCCCCGACAAGGAGGACCTGATGTACGAGGTCCCGCGTGACGGCCTCTACCTGATCCCCACCGCCGAGGTGCCGGTGACCAACTTCTTCCGGGGCGAGATCCTCGACGAGGCCGACCTGCCGGTCCGGTTCTGCGCCTACACGCCGTGCTTCCGGCGGGAGGCCGGCTCCTACGGCAAGGACGTGCGCGGCCTCAACCGCCTCCACCAGTTCGACAAGGTGGAACTCGTCCAGTTCGTCCATCCCGAACAGAGCTACGAGGCGCTCGAAGCGCTGCGCGAGGACGCCGAGCGGGTCCTCCGCCGGCTCGGGCTTCCCTACCGCCGCCTGCTCATGTGCACCGGCGACATGGGCTTCACGCAGGCGAAGAAGTACGACCTGGAGGTCTGGAGCGCCGGCCAGCAACGCTGGCTGGAGGTCTCCTCCGTCTCCAACTTCGAGGCGTTCCAGGCACGGCGCATGCAGATCCGCTACCGCCCGGCCGGCGGCGGCAAGCCGGTGGTGCTGCACACGCTCAACGGCAGCGGCCTGGCCTTCCCCCGCGTCGTGGCGGCCCTCCTCGAGCACTACCAGCAGCCCGACGGCACCATCCACATCCCCGACGCCCTGCAGCCCTACACCGGCTTCGACCGGATCGGTTGAGACCGGACCGGAGCCTGGTTCGCCGGTGTGGACAGGAAACAGGCACGCGCGTCTCCGTCCGGCACTCGCTTCACCGTTTTTTTGAAATACAGGCCGTCCGTTTCGTATACTGGCCCGTGAATCTTCGCCTTGCGGGCCGGCGCATCCGGCTCTCCGTCGTGCGGGCGAGGCACCACCGTCTTCTCACTTCGCCTCACGATGCCATGCGCAAACGTTCCATCGGCATCCTGGAGATCGTCTCCCGGACGGGTCATCAGAACTGGTACGGGCGCATCATGCGGGCCAACCTGGCGAGCATCATGCCGCAGTGCGTGGCCGTGTGGTGCGAGCAGCTCGGCCACGACGTCGCCATCACCTACCACAACGGCCCCCACCCGCTCACCGAGCCGCTCCCGGACGACCTCGACCTCGTCATCATCGGCGCCTTCACGCAGTCGGCCCAGGTCGCCTACGCGCTGAGCAATTACTATCGCGCAAAGGGCGCCGTGACCGTCCTCGGCGGTCCGCACGCCCGCTGTTACCCCGAAGACGCCTGCCGGTACTTCGACTACGTCCTCGGTTTCACCGACCGGGCGCTCATCGAAGAGGTGGTGCAGGAATGCGCGCCCCACCGGCCCCGGGGGCGCTACCTCTCGGCGCCCCGCCAACCCGCCTCCCTGCCGAGCGTGCGCGAGCGCTGGCCTCACATCCGCCGCCTGCTCGAAAAGGCCCCGCTGATCAAGGTGGTGCCCATGATCGGCAGCCTGGGCTGCCCCTACACGTGCAGCTTCTGCGTCGACGCCGTGGTGCCCTACCAGCCCCTCGACTTCGACGAGATGAAGGCTGACCTGCGCTTCGTCCGCGAGCAGATGGAGCGGCCCATCGTCGGCTGGCACGACCCCAACTTCGGCGTCCGCTTCAACGACTACCTGGACGCCATCGAGGAAGCCGTACCGCCCGGCAGCGTCGAGTTCATCGCCGAGAGCACCCTCTCCCTGCTCTCCGAACCCAACGTGAAGCGGCTCCAGAAAAACGGCTTTCGCGCCATCCTGCCCGGCATCGAGTCGTGGTTCGACATGGGCTACAAGACCAAGACGGGCCGAACGCAGGGCCAGGAGAAGGTCGACCGGGTGGCCGAGCAGGTCAACATGATCCTCCGGCACCTGCCCTACCTGCAGGCCAACTTCGTCCTGGGACTCGACACCGACGAGGGCGACGCCCCCTTCGAACTGACCAAGCGCTTCCTCGACGCGGCCCCCGGCGCCTTCCCGGCCTACTCGATGCTCACCGCCTTCGGCCGCAGCGCCCCCCTCAACCTCGAATACCAGCGGCAGGACCGCGTCATCCCCTTCCCCTTCCATTTCCTCAACAACAACGGCGCCATGAACGTCCGGCCCAGGAATTATACCTGGCCGGAGTTCTACGACCGGATGATCGACCTGCACGCGCACTCGTTCTCGCGCCGCGCCATCGCGAACCGGCTGCGGGCCAACCGGGGCTGGATCCCGAAGCTGATGAACGTCGTCCGCGCGGTCACCTTCGAGGGGTGGGGCAAGATCCGGTACTTCAAGACGGTGCGCCGCCTGCTCGACGAGGACCGCGCCTTCCGCGCCTTCTTCGAGCAGGAGACCACCGAGATCCCGCCGTTCTTCGTCGAGCAGATCCGCCACGACCTGGGGTGGCTGTGGGACTGGCTCCCCGAGGGCGCCCTCCACCACGACCCGTACGCCTACCTCAAGGCCGAGGGCCTCGCCGCACCGGAGGTCATGGCGCAGGCGTGAAACCCCGTTCGGGTGCCGGCACCCAGACACGGCAACCTGATGGCGATAAAACCGTTTCACTCGTCCGTATCCGCCTGTCTCGCTCCCCCATGATTTCCTGGCAAGATCATATCGTCTCGGATCCTGGCATCTGTCATGGCAAGCCCTGTATCAAGGGCACCAGGATCATGGTTTCCGTCGTGCTGGACAACCTGGCCGCCGGGCTGACGCCGGAAGAAATCGTGGATGAATATCCCCCGCTGACCCGCGACGACGTGGCCGCAGCCATGGCCTACGCCGCCATGCTGGCCCGCGAAGAGGAATTGATTCCGCTGCGATGAGCCCCGTTAGCGTGAAGCTGGATGAAAACCTGGGGCGTAGGCATGTGCACCTGCTACGGCAGGCAGGCTATGAGGCGGACCGCATAACGGATCAGGGACTCTCCGGCGCACACGACGACGTGGTGTGGCAGCGCGTCTGTGCCGATCAACGTTTCTTTATCACCCTTGACCTCGACTTCTCGGACGTTCGGCGTTTCCCGCCGGGTACCCATGCCGGTATCCTCTTGCTCCGTCCGTCCAACCGGAGCCGAGACGCGGTGGCCGTCGTGTTGACCCGTGTGCTCCGCGAACATGTCCTCGAAAACCTGAAAGGG
Organism: Rhodocaloribacter litoris; assembly: GCF_011682235.2. NCBI lineage: Bacteria > Pseudomonadati > Rhodothermota > Rhodothermia > Rhodothermales > Rhodothermaceae > Rhodocaloribacter > Rhodocaloribacter litoris. The sequence continues at coordinate 1,196,855 of NZ_CP076718.1, forward strand.
TGTCTCGTCGTCGCGGACGAACAACATACGCGCATCCGTCGTCCCGGTGGTTCCGCATAGCGACCCGTTCACCCCGGACGACCGTTCAGACCCGAAGGCGCCCTCCACCACGACCCGTACGCCTACCTCAAGGCCGAGGGCCTCGCCGCACCGGAGGTCATGGCACAGGCGTGACGGCGACGAAGATCTTCGTCGACCGATGTGCCTTAGAAACTATCTCAAAACGGACTTGAGCCTGTAGAGTCGCCGATACCACAACAACCCGCAGGCCAGTTGCAACAGCGCCAAGAAGTTCTGCGCCTTCTTCTCATAGCGCACCAACAGACCCCGACACTTGGACAACCACGACAGCGTCCGCTCAACCACCCAGCGCCGTGCCGGGTAGGTCTTCTCCTGGTTCTCGTCGAGCTTTTCCTCCCCGATGCGGCGGATGTGGCCTATGTAGCCGAAACGCGCTACCGTCTCATGCCCGGTCGGGTTGTCATAGCCTTTGTCGAGGCACAAGTGCTGCGGTTGCGCCCGGCTCGGCTCAGGGCGTTCGACAACCATCGCCTCGAGCGTTGCTGCCAACAACTTCGTGTCATGGCGGTTGGCTCCGTCGATCACCACGGAAAGGGGGCCGCCGTCGGCTTCAACTAAAATCGAGCGTTTGACGCCCTTTTTGCCCCGATCGGTGGGGTTGGGGCCCGTCGCGTCCCCACCGAAACGGGCTTTCCCATGGCGCCATCGGCTGCTTGCCACGCGTAGTCGACGCCCCCGAGTTCGTCGCAGGCCTTTACAAGATGGGCCCAGATGGCGGGGAAGACCTGGCGATCGACCCAGCGCTGCATCGTGCGATGGACCGAGGCGTCGTCGCCGAAGGCTTTGGGCAGTTGGTTCCACTGGCATCCGGTGCGCAGGCGGTAGATGATGCCGTCGAGGGCGGCGCGTTGGTCGATGCGCGGGCGTCCGGTGCGGGCGGGTGGGTCGAGTTCAAGGAGGAGGGCTTCGATGGTGTGCCAGAGTTCATCAGGCACGCGCCAGATGGTTGGCAGCGGGTTCTCTTGGGGATGGCTCATCCGTATACGAGGTCAAGGTGTGCAAGGGGAAGACCCCTTCAACTCCGGCTTTTGAGATAGTTTCTTATTCCCCGACCTGCCGGAGCACCGCCCGGTACACCTCGTCATGCACATAGAAACCGGCCACCTGTCTCAAGGCGTCGACGAGCGGGCGGAGGGTCGCAACGTGGCCCTTCGCTTTGGCTTCCACCAAAAGGCCCAGCACGCCCGTCACCGACAGGCCCAGCCGTCGTGCAGCCCGGCGTCCCTCCCGCTCGTCCAGCAGGACCAGATCCGCGTTCCGCTCCAGGGCCAGGGCGATGGCCTCGGCTTCACCACGCCCCAGATCGCGTTGCAAAACGGTGACGAGCCGGGTGTCTCGCACGGTGTGTTGTTCCACCAGGTCGCCGCAGCCACTTCACGGCTTCCAGGCCAGGATGTACCGAAGGCATTGAGTTCTTCCCAGACACCACGGGGAATGTGGATACGATCGTAGAGATGCCGGAGCAGATCAAACTGTCCGATGGCTGCGAGATTGGTAAGCGGAGAGGTGTCGCTGACGACAATCACAAGCGCCCCAGAGCTTGCAACGTAGTGATGTCCCCGGCCAGGTCGTCCACATCATAATGTGGGGCAATGCGTCGAGCGGCCAGAAGTTGCCGGAACTGCCATAGCGACATCTCGGCCAACTCACATGCCTTTCCGAGCGAGAGACGTCCCTGCTCGTACAGATGCACAGCCAGTTCTATCTTCAGCTCCGCAACGGTCATGCGGGCCGAATCGAGAATGTCTTGCGGTATATCCAGGATCTGCTTCATTATCCAGGTAGACCAGCCGTATCGTTTCGCGGCTCTGTTCCACGGGAAGATCGTCGGGTTGTATGCCGGAGCCCCTGCTTGGTTCGAGCACACGCGGCCCTTCCGCCCCGGACGACCGTTTTTCGCTGAGGGCGCCCTCCACCACGACCCGTACGCCTACCTCAAGGCCGAGGGCCTCGCCGCACCGGAGGTCATGGCACAGGCGTAAGAAAGCGGTTCGCCCGGGTGGCATGTCCCGGTGCGCGCATGTACCTTTGAGAGACGCGATCCGACGCCACCACGAGCCGTACCCGGAGCCCATGCCCGCGCTGCCTCAACCTCCCGAAAAAGAATCCACCTTTACGAGCCCGGAAGTGCTCGAAGAGATGATCCAACGGCTGGTGAAGCAAGTCCCGGATACCGGCCACGATGTGAAGATCTATCTGCACCCGATCGCAACCCCGCTCGGTCCTCTGCTCGCCGGAACGACCGGGGAAGGCGTGTGCCTGCTCGAATACGCGGATCTGCCCCGGCTGTCGAGACAGCTGACCCGCCTGGCCAGCCGGTGGAACGCCGCCTTCGTCGCCGGCCTCTCGGCCCTCCACACGCGGCTGGCGGCGGAGCTGGACGCCTACTTCGCCGGCCGCCTGCGCACCTTCACGGTGCCGGTGCTGGAACGGGGCACGCCGTTTCAACGGGCGGTGTGGGCGGCACTCCGGTCCGTTCCCTACGGCCGGACGTGCTCCTACGGCGCGCTGGCCCGGCAGCTCGGCCGTGCGGGCGCCGTCCGCGCCGTCGCCCGGGCCAACGGGGCTAACCCCATCGCCCTGCTCATCCCCTGCCACCGCATCATCGGCACCGACGGCTCGCTGACCGGCTACGGCGGCGGCCTGTGGCGGAAGCGGTGGCTCCTGCGCCACGAAGGCGCCACGTTCACGGACGAGGCGGCCCAGCTCACCCTGGCCCTGTAGTCCCGGAGTCCATTCGAATCCCGGAATCTTACCTGCTCCCCCGGCTGAATCCGGGAGATCCTCCCCTCAAACCGCACCCGTCCAGGACCGCCCGGACGGGTAACACAGCCTGTCACCGTGGCGGGGTTCGACGCTACTGATCCAGGAAGGCAACCGGCTGCGGTACCCACTCTTCCCATTCCACCCGCAAGCCTCCCCAAGATGCAGGAGCTGATGGCAACACGGTCCGAGCTCGCGTGCCGGCCCGCCGGGAAAGCCGCCGTGCGCCGCATCCTCGGCACCGGCTGAGGCCCCGTCTCTCCGCCCCTGTCCCTTCCTTACGCCATTTTCTCGCCGGGCGAAAACCCGTATTTTGACCGTCGCCCAGGCCGCGTTCGGTTCGATGCACGGCGAATCGAACGGCCGGCTGGTTCGTATTCAGACCCACGCAACACACCGCCTATTCCTGAAGCAGCCGGAGGTTATGACGAAGAAGATCACCATCGATGAGGTGGCCAGGCTGGCGTATGTCTCGCGCTCGGTTGTGTCACGGGTGTTGAACAACCATCCGAACGTGAGCAAGGAAGCACGGGCGCGGGTGATGAAGGTCATCGAGGAATACAACTACCGGCCCAGCTCGGTGGCCCGCAGCCTGGTGACGGACCGGACGTACGAACTGTGCGTGCTGGCCCCGCGCCGCCGCAACGACGTCCTGGCGACGGGCTACTGGCCGCTCGTCCTCCTGGGGCTGTCCGAACAGAGCATCCAGCGTGGCTACTACGTCTCGATCTCCATGGTCTCGGCGGACATGGAGAGCGCCATCAACGAGCGTATCCTCACCGGCCACGCCTTCGACGGCTTCATCCTCATCGCCCGCGACGTGACCCGCTTCGTGGCCGAGGCCCTGCAGGCCAGCGCCACCCCGATCGTCCTCATCGGCCACGACCCCAACTTCCCGGACCTCAACTCCATCGACGCGGACAACTTCGACGGGGCCTACCAGGCCGGAAGCCACCTCGTCGGGTTGGGCTACCGGCGCATCGGCCTCATGCTGGGCCCGGCCGAGATGCCGGAATCCGATGACCGGCGCAATGGCTTTCTGAAAGCCCTCGCCGACGCCGGGCTGTCGGTACCGCCCGCCTACACGGCCATCGGGGACTACTCGCACCAGAGCGGCTATGCCATCATGCAACGGTGGATCGAACGGGGCGACGTGCCCGAGGCCGTCTTCTGCACGAGCGACGCCAAGGCGACCGGCGCCATCCTGGCCCTCCACGAAGCCGGCCTGCGCGTGCCCGAAGACGTGGCCATCGTCGGCTTCGACGACCTGCCCACCGCCCGCTTCACCATCCCCCCGCTGACGACCGTGCACCAGCCGGTCTACGAAAAAGGCGAGCAGGCCGCCAACGTCATCATCGACCTGATCGAGGGACAACGCACCGGGGTCATCCACCAGAACCTGCCGGTGAAGCTGGTCGTCCGGGAGACGTGCGGCGCCCACCTCCGCACCACCTGACACCGTCTCCTCTGCGACGAGGCCTCACAACCCCTCGCGGGCAGCAGGCGCGTGATCCGAAGCTATTCGAACCGGAGACGCGGCCAGAGGCGGAGCAGCGCAAAGAGGGCCACGCCGGCCGTGAGGGCGAAGAAGGTCCCCAGGCCGAGGCGACCGTAGAGGAAGAACCCGGTGGCAAAGAGGACGCTGTAGATGCCGAGGGCGCCGCAGGCGGCTGCGGCCAGGCCGTGGGGCAGGTCGGACGCCGCCGCGGGCACGGGCCGGCCGTCCTGCCGGGCCGCCTCCAGCACCGGCCGCCAGCCCGGTCCACCCGGCCGGATGCGGCGGTAGAAGTCGCGCAAGACCGCCGGGTCGGTGGCCGGGGTCAGATAGGCCACGGCCACCCAGGCGGCCGTCGTCACCGCCACGATGACCAGCAGCCGCTCCCAGTCCGCCAGGCTACCGCCCGGCCAGTCCAGCCGCCCGGCCACCTGAAAGTACACCGCCACGACGAACGAGACGACCATCGCCGTCAGTTCCGAGGCCGCGTTGATCCGCCACCAGAACCACCGGAGAATGAACAACAGCCCGGTGCCCGCGCCGATCTGCACGACGATGTTGAAGACCTGCAGGGCGTTTTCGAGGAAGAGGGCCAGCGTGCAGGCCACCCCCATCAGCACCACCGTCGCCAGGCGCCCGACCCACACCTGCTGCCGCTCCGTGGCCTGCGGGTTGATGAACCGGTAGTACACGTCGTTGACGACGATCGAGGAGCCCCAGTTGACCTGCGTGGACATCGTCGACATGTAGGCGGCCGCCAGCGACGTGACCACGAGCCCCAGCAGCCCGGAAGGCAGGAAAGACAGCATGGCCGGGTAGCCCAGGTCGTTCCGGATCACCTGGTCAGAGAGGCTCGGAAAGCGCTCGGCCATCATGGAGAGCTCGGGAAAGACCACCAGCGACGCCAGCGCCACCAGGATCCACGGCCAGGGCCGGAGCGCATAGTGCAGCGCGTTGAACAGCAGCGTGGCCCCGACGGCATGGCGCTCGTTCCGGGCCGAGAGCATCCGCTGCACCACGTAGCCGCCGCCCCCCGGCTCCGACCCCGGATAGTACGCCGCCCACCACTGCACCGCCAGCGGGATGACGAACACCGGCAGCATCTCCTGCCACGTCATCGTCTCGAACGAGGGCCAGAAAGCCAGCGCCCCGCGCACGTTCTCGTGCGCCAGCAGGTTGCCCAGCCCCCCCACCTCCGGCATGTTCAGCACATAGATCGCCGCCCCGATGGAGCCGGCCATAGCCAGCGCGAACTGCACCAGGTCCGTCAGCACCACGCCCCGCAGCCCGCCCAGGGCGCTGTAGATCATCGTGACCGTGGCCGCCACCACCACCGTCTCGACGGGCGTCCACCCCATCATCACCCCCCCGATCTTGATGGCCGCCAGCGTCACCGAGGCCATGATGAGGATGTTGAAAACGATCCCCAGATAGACCGCCCGGAAGCCCCGCAGAAACGCCGCCAGCCGGCCCGAATACCGGATCTCGTAGAACTCCACGTCGGTCAGCACCTCGGACCGGCGCCAGAGCTTGGCATAAAGAAAAACCGTGAGCATCCCCGTCAGCAGGAACGCCCACCACGTCCAGTTCCCGAAGATGCCATGGGTGCGGACGAGGTCGGTGACCAGGTTCGGGGTATCGGTCGAAAACGTCGTGGCGACCATCGAGACACCGAGCAGCCACCACGGCATGTCGCGCCCGGCCAGGAAAAAGCTGCTGAAGTTGCGGCCCGAGCGGCCGGAGACGGCCAGACCGATGCCCAGGGAGAGCGCGAAAAAGGCGGCCATGATGACCCAGTCAATCGTGCCGAGTTGCATAGAACGGGCCTGGTTGCGTTGCACGAAACGGAAAACGGCACAGCCGGCGAGGGCAAGGCGTGCGGGAAAATAGGAAAGGCCGGGACGCCTTGCCCGTATGGAATCGGTTCCATATCGACGTGGAAGCGATTCCTAATTCCCGCGCGATGTTGTTTCGCGCCGGACGACACCCCTATCATATATCCACGCAAACTGTGTCCTGCCCGGCGGAGACGCGGCGAGGCCGGAGACGGCCCACCCGCCTCCGGTGCTCCCACCCCGCCTCTCCCGCCAGGACGATACGCCGGGCCCCGCCCCGGCCGAAACAGGCAGGCCCGGCGTACCGTTTTTTTTCCTTGCGACCTACCGCTTACCCCTCGACGATCATGGTTTCGACTGCTGCCTCCCTGCCCGTCTCCACACACGACGACGCCGCGCTCGAACTGCCCGACGGCAGCCACCGCGAACGCGTCCCCGTGCTCATCTTCGAACACCCCGCCCAGATGGCCCGCCAGGTGGCCCGCCGCATCGCCAACCTGATCGAGGAGCGGCAGGCCGTCGGCAAAAACGTCGTGCTCGGCCTGCCCACCGGCTCCACCCCCATCGGCGTCTACGAAGAACTCGTCCGCATGCACCGCGAGCAGGGCCTCGACTTCTCGAACGTCATCACGTTCAACCTCGACGAGTACTATCCCATGAAACCGGACAGCCTTCAGAGCTACCACCGGTTCATGCACGAGCACTTCTTCGACCACGTCAACATCCCGAAGGAAAACATCCACATCCCCCGGGGCGACCTGCCCCGCGAGGAGGTCGAGGCCTACTGCCTGCAGTACGAGCACGCCATCACCAAGGCCGGCGGGCTGGACCTGGTGCTGCTGGGCATCGGCCGCAGCGGCCACATCGGCTTCAACGAGCCCGGCTCCGGGCCGGAGACGCGCACCCGCCTGGTCGTGCTCGACGAGATCACGCGCAAGGACGCCGCCAGCGACTTCTTCGGGGAGGAGAACGTGCCGCGGGAGGCCATCACGATGGGCGTTGGAACCATTCTGGACGCCCGGGAGATCATCCTGATGGCCACCGGGGAGCACAAAGCCTCCATCGTGCGCCGGGCCGTGGAGGAGGAGCCCAACCGCCGCGTGACGGCCTCCTTCCTGCAACGCCATCGCGACGCCACCTTCTACGTGGACCGGGCTGCCGCGGGTGAGCTGACCCGCATCAAGACCCCCTGGCTCGTCCGCGAGGTGACGTGGACGCCCGAACTGGCCAAACGGGCCGTCATCTGGCTCTCGGAGAAACTGGGGAAGGCCATCCTGCACCTCGAGGCCGCCGACTTCTACCGGAACCACCTCCAGGGCCTCGTCCATGCCTACGGCAACGTGGACGACCTCTGCCGGCAGGTCTTCGAGGACCTGCGCCGGCGCATCCGCTACCCGGAGAGCCTGCCCCGCAAGGAACGCATCATCGTTTTCAGCCCCCACCCGGACGACGACGTCATCTCCATGGGCGGCATGCTCGACAAGCTCGTCCGCAACGAGAACGAGGTCACCGTCGCCTACATGACCAACGGCTCGGTGGCCGTCTTCGACGCCGACGTGCGCCGCATGCTGCGCTTCGTGGAGATGAGCCTGCCCGCCCTCGGCTTCAACGACGAAGCCGGCCGCGAGGCCTTCCGCAAGACGAAGGAGCGCTACCTCCGCTTCCTCAAAAACAAAAAGCCGGGCGAGGTGGACCTCGAACCCATCCAGCAACTCAAAGCCTACATCCGCTACGCCGAGGCCGTCGCGGCCATCGAGGTGATGGGCCTGGACGAGCGCCATGCCCGCTTCCTCGACATGCCCTTCTACAAGACGGGCACCGTGCGCAAGGCCCCCATCGGCGAGGCGGACGTGCAGGTGGTGCTCGAACTGCTCCGCGAAATTCGCCCCAGCCACGTCTTCGTCGCCGGCGACCTCTCGGATCCCCACGGCACCCACCGCATGTGCTACCGCGCCATCCAGCTCGCGCTCGAACGCTACAACCAGCCGGCGGACCTCCCGGACGGTGAGGCGAAGGACGCCCCGCAAAACGGCACCGCGAGCAAGGGAAAGAAAAAAGAAAAGGCCGGTCCCTCCAGGCCGGCGGCGGAACGCCCGCTCGTGTGGCTCTACCGCGGCGCCTGGCAGGAGTGGGAGATTGACAAGACGGACATCTTCATCCCGCTCTCGAAGGCCGATCTCGACCGCAAGATCGAGGCCATCTTCAAGCACGAAAGCCAGAAGGACCGCGCCATGTTTCCCGGTGCCTACGACGAACGCGAGTTCTGGGAACGCGCCAAGGACCGCAACCGGGAGACGGCCGCCGCCCTGAACCGGCTCGGCCTGCCCGAATTCTACGCCGCCGAGGCCTTCGTCACCACCTACGAGATGCCATAGCCTCCACCCGTCCACGCCATACCGCTTTCCGAACACAGCCACATGTCTTCTCCCGTTCCTGCCCGCCTGCTCGCCGGTATCGACATCGGAGGAACCAACATCCGCTATGCACTCGCCGCCCCGGACCGGCCACAGGCGCTGCTGGTGTGGCACAGCGTGGAAACCCCGCCGGGACTCACCCCCGAGCAGTTCGTGGCCTTCATCGAGGCCGAGGTGGGCCGGGGGCTCAAGGCGCTGAACGCCTCACCCGAAACACTGGCGGGAATCGGCTGTGTGGCGCCGGGGATCACGGACGTCGAAAAAGGGGTCGTCCGCCAGGCCACCAACCTCGGCTGGGAAAACGTGCCGCTGGTGCAGTTGCTGGAGAACCGGCTCGGCGTGCCGGCCGTCATCGAAAACGACGTCAACGCGGCGGCCATGGCGGAATACACCTACGGGGCCGGCCGGGAAGCCGGGTCGCTCGTCTACCTGACCGTGAGCACCGGCGTGGCGGCCGGCATCGTGCTCGACGGCCGGCTGTGGCGGGGAGGCGGGTACGCCGCGGGTGAGATCGGCCTTTTCCTGCCCGAACCGGCCCACATCGGCAAGGACTGGCGACCCAACGGTTGCCTTGAACTGACGGCCGGCGGGGTGGGACTGGCACGCGCCTGGGCCGCCCGGCACGGCGGCAACGGCACCCCCGGCGAGGCCGTCGAAGTGTTCAACCGGGCCCGGGAAGGCCACCCGGAGGCGGTGACGCTCGTCCGCCGGGCCGCCGACTACCTGGCCCAGGCCATCGTCGCCATCGGGGCCCTCCTCAACCCGGACATCCTGGTGCTCGGCGGCAGCATCGCCCGAAACGAGGAATGGATCGCCGGGCGCATCCGCGAGGTGGTCGACGCCACCCTCCCCTTCCCGCTTCCCATCGCCCACTCGGAACTCGAAGGCGACGCCCCCCTGATCGGCGCCCTCCTCCTCGCCGCCCGCCACGTTGCCGCAGCCACCCCGGACACCGCCGGAATCGACCCCTGAAACACCCCGCCAGGCAAACCATCACCATGCGCCCACCCGAACCCTGCGGCCCACCGGGGACCACCGCCCTCCTCATCCTCCTGCTCCTGCTCCCCATCCCCGCAGCCGCCCAGCCCGTCCCCCGCCACTACGTCGCCTACCGCACCGCCGCCCCCCTCACCCTCGACGGCCACCTCGACGAACCCGCCTGGCAGGCCGCCCCGTGGACCGACGCCTTCACCGACATCGAGGGGGAACGCCGCCCACCGCCCCGCTTCCGCACGCGGGCCAAAATGCTCTGGGACGATGCCTACTTCTACGTGGCCGCCACCCTGGAAGAGCCGCACCTGTGGGCCACCCTCACCGAACGCGACGCCGTCATCTTCCACGACAACGACTTCGAGGTCTTCATCGACCCCGACGGCGACACGCACCTGTACTATGAGGTCGAGCTGAACGCGCTGGGCACCGTCTGGGACCTGCTGCTCGTGCGCCCCTACCGCGACGGCGGCCCGCCCATCGACGCCTGGGACGTGCGCGGCCTCGGCCTCGGCCTGCACCTCGACGGCACCCTCAACGACCCGTCCGACACCGACCGGGGCTGGACCGTGGAGCTGGCCCTCCCGTGGGAGGCCCTCCGCGAGGCCGCCCCTGGCGACCGGCCCCCGCAGCCGGGCGAGACGTGGCGCGTCAACTTCTCCCGCGTGCAGTGGCACACCGACGTGGTCGACGGGCAGTATGTCAAACGCACCGACCCGGCCACGGGACGGCCGCTCCCGGAGGACAACTGGGTGTGGAGCCCGCAGGGCGTCATCGACATGCACCGGCCCGAGCGCTGGGGCTTCGTGCTGTTCTCTGACCGCGTCGCCGGCACGGGCACCACGCCGTTCGTCCCCGACCCCAACGAGCGGGTCAAGGACGCCCTGCGGCACCTGCACGAGGCCCAGCGCGCGCACTTCCGCACGCACGGGCGCTATGCCGACGACCTGGCCGCCCTCGGCGCGGACACCCTGCGCGTCGAAGGCGTCACCTTCACCCCCACCCTGTACGTCACCCCGACCCTGTACGAGATCACCGCCCCCGGCTTCGACGGCGCCACCGTCCACATCCGCCACGACGGGCGGGTGTGGGTGGAAAAGCCCTGACCGTTCCCCGCCCCGGCACACCCATCGTGCCTGACGCCCCGGGCCCCATCTTCAATTTGCAATCTGCAACCCGAAACCCTCTCATGAACCGCAAGGACTTCCTCCGCCTGATGGCCGCCGGCGCGATGAGCCTGGCGGCGGGCCGCGTGCCCGCGCCGGGACCGCGCCCTCGCGCCGAGCGCAAGCACTTCGCCTGGCTCCGCGGCGACTTCTCGACGATGGAGCCGTGGAAGCCGAAGTTCGCCCGGTGGAAGGCGGCCGGCATCGACGCCCTCCTCCCCAACGTGAGCGAGCCCGACGTGCTGGCCCGCGTGGCCGAGGCCGCCGCCGCCGAGGGGCTGGAGACGCACGCCTGGATCGTGACGATGATGCGGGGCGGCATGGAGGAGGCGCACCCCGAGTGGTACGCCGTCAACCGGCTGGGGCAGTCCACCGCCACCGATCCGCCGTACGTCCCCTACTACAAGTTCCTCTGCCCGAACCGGGAGCCCGTGCGCGCCCACCTGGCCGACCACTACGGCCGCATGGGCGAGGTGCCCGGCGTCGCCAGCCTCCACCTCGACTACATCCGCTTCCCCGACGTCATCCTCCCCGTGGCACTCTGGGACACATACGGGCTGGTGCAGGACAAAGAGTATCCGGCCTTCGACTACTGCTACTGCGACGTCTGCCGGGCGAAGTTCAAGGCGCAGACGGGCCTCGACCCGCTCGACCTCGACGACCCGCCGTCGAACGAGGCCTGGGTCCGCTTCCGGTACGACAGCATCACCGAGGTCGTCACGATGCTGGCGGACGTGGCGCACGCGAAAGACCGGGCCCTCTCGGCGGCCGTCTTCCCCACCCCGGCCATTGCCCGGCGGCTGGTGCGGCAGGACTGGCCTCGCTGGCCGCTCGACGCCGTCCACCCGATGATCTACCACAGCTTCTACAACGAGCCGGTGTCGTGGATCGAGCAGGCCACCCGCGAGGGTGTCGCGGCGCTGGGCGGCCGCATCCCGCTCTATGCCGGCCTCTACGTGCCGGAGCTCTCCCCCGCCGAGCTGGCCGAGGCGGCCCGCGGGGCGCTGGCCGGCGGCGCCGACGGCATCACCCTGTTCGAAGCGCAACACCCCACCGAAGCCCACTGGCAGCAACTGGCCCCCGTCCTCGCGTCATGACCTCGCCCACCGCCACCGCACCGGCCACCCCCGTGGCCTCGCCCGACGCCGCCCCCCTCCTCGCCCGCCGCTACGACGCCCTCGACGTCTTCCGCGGGCTGACCATCGCCGGGATGATCCTGGTCAACACCCCCGGCAGCTGGGCGCACGTCTACGCGCCGCTGCGCCATGCCGCCTGGCACGGCGCCACGCCCACCGATCTCATCTTCCCCTTCTTCCTGTTCATCGTCGGGGTGGCGATGTGGTTCTCGTTCTCGAAGTTCGAGCATCGCCCCTCGCCGGCCGTGCTGAAGAAGATCGCGCGGCGGGTGGTGCTCATCTTCGCCGTGGGGCTGCTGATCCTCAACGCCCACCCCTACGTGCGCGACTACGGCACCCTCCGCATCATGGGGGTCCTCCAGCGCATCGCCCTGGCCTACGGACTGGCGTCGCTCCTCTGCCTCTACCTCCGCCCGAAGGCGCTGCTGGCCACCTCGGCGGGCCTGCTGCTCGGCTACTGGGCCCTGCTGTGGGCCGGCGGCGGCCCCGACCCCTACGCCCTCGAAACCAACCTGGCCCGGCAGATCGACCTGTTCATCTTCGGGGCGGACCACCTGTACCAGGGCTTCGGCGTGCCCTTCGACCCGGAAGGGCTGCTCGCCACGATCCCGGCCGCGGTGACGGTGGTCCTGGGCTACCTGGCCGGCCGCACGCTCCGCGCCACGGCCCCCCTCGAAAAGGCGCTCCTCCACCTGTTCCTGGCCGGGACGGCCCTCCTGCTGGCGGGGGTCGTGTGGAACCCGCTCTTTCCCATCAACAAGCCGCTGTGGACCAGCTCGTACGTGCTCTACACCGGCGGCATCGCCATGATCGGCCTGGCATGGGCGGTCTGGCTGATCGACGTGAAGGGGTGGCGCCGGTGGGCCGAGCCGTTCCGGTGGATGGGGCTCAACCCGCTGTTCCTCTACGTCCTCTCGGGCCTCTGGGTGCTGGCACTCATCCGCTGGGTGCGCCTGCCCGCCGGCGACGGCACGACGATGAACGGCTATGCCTGGCTCTACCAGAAGGTGTTCGCCCCCCTGGCCGGCCCGCTGAACGGCTCCCTCCTGTTCGCCCTCGCGCACGTGGCCGTCTTCATGCTCCTGGGCTGGCTCCTCTACCGGCGGCGGCTCTTCATCAAGCTGTGACGCCGATGCGACCGATCCGCTCCCTGCTCCCGCTCCTGCTCCTCCTGCCGCTGGCGGCGTGCGAGGAGGCCCCGCCGCCCGAACCCGCCGCCCCGGCGTACCGGCTCGGGGGCTACCTCCACGGCCCCCGCGGCGTGCAGCTCGACGACGAGGCCGCGGCCCGCCTCACCCACGTCAACTACGCCTTCGCCAACGTGCGTGACGACGCGGTGGTGCTCGAACACCCCGAGGACCCGGCCCGCCTCGCCGCCCTGACGGCCCTCCGCGACCGCCATCCCCACCTCCGGATCCTCCTCTCCGTGGGCGGATGGACGTGGTCCGAACACTTCTCCGACGCCGCCCTCACCGAGGAATCCCGCCAGACGTTCGCCCGAAGCGCCGTGGCCCTCGTGACCCGGCACCGCCTCGACGGGCTCGACATCGACTGGGAATACCCGGGGCAGCCCGGCGAGGACAACGTGTACCGCCCCGAAGACCGGGAAAACTTCACCCTGCTGCTCCAGACCCTCCGCGAGCACCTCGACGCGCAGGCCCGGCAGGACGGCCGCCCCGCCGACCGGCCGTACGAGCTGACCATCGCCGCGGCCGCCGGGGAGACCTACCTCGAACACACCGACATGCGGGCGGCCGCCGCCTACCTCGACTTCGTCAACCTGATGACGTACGACTTCCACGGCCCCTGGACGGCCCGCACGGGCCACCACACGAACCTGTACCCGCCCGCAGACACCGAGGCGCCGTCCGGGGCGGCCGCGGTGGAGGCCATGATCCGGGCCGGTGTCCCCGCCGACAAGATCGTGCTCGGGGCGGCCTTCTACGGGCGCGGTTGGCGGGGCGTCCGTCCCGAACGCAACGGCCTGCACCAGCCCTACGACGGGCCGTCCGAGAGCTACCCGTATCACGTCCTCGCCGCCGGGTACATCGACCGGAACGGGTTCGTCCGCCACTGGGACGAGGCCGCCCGCGCCCCCTACCTCTGGCACCCGGACTCGCTCGTGTTCATCTCGTACGAGGACGAGGCCTCCCTCCGCGAGAAAGCCGCGTACGTGCACGCCCACGGGCTGGGCGGCGTCATGTACTGGGAGCACCACGGCGACGCCGATGGGCGCCTGCTGAAGGCGCTCCACGAGGCCCTCCAGCCCTGATCGACATCCGGCGGGCAGAAAGCGCGCACCCGTAAAGGGTGCGGCTACGAGGACCATGTAGCCGCGGGCTTTAGCCCGGGCCTCTCCCATCGTCGGCAGAGGCGCACCCGTGAAGGGTGCGGCTACAGTAGCCGCGGGCTTTAGCCCGGGCCTCTCCCATCGTCGGCAGGAGCGCACCCGTAAAGGGTGCGGCTACGAGGACCATGTAGCCGCGGGCTTCAGGCCGGGTCCATGGACCATCCACCCGCTGGCAAGGGCGAAGCCGTGAAGGGTGTGGTCATGGTAGTTTGGTGCTTCCCGTAACCGAAGACAATAGCATGCTCAGACCCCACGAAAAAAAAATCAACCAAACAGTTGAACCAACTGATCAATTTAATTATCTTGTCGATGCCTTCTCACGAACCCAGCCCTCGCATGGCACAGGACACCGAACAGAAGATCTTCGAAGCGGCGCGGGCCATCTTTCACGAGCGCGGCTATCACGGGGCGCGCATGCAGGAGATCGCGCGGCGGGCCGGCATCAACCAGTCGATGCTGCACTATTATTTCCGCACCAAGGACAGCCTCTTCGAAGCCGTATTCCAGGCCACGGCCAGAGAGGTGCTGGGGCCCGTGATGGCCGTGCTCCGGGAGGACCTCCCCTTCCCGGAGAAGCTCGACCGGTTCGTGGAGACGTACCTCCGGCAGATCGCCGCGCACCCGCATGCCCCGGCGTTCATCCTTCAGGAGCTGAACCACCACCCGGACCGGCTGAAGGCCTTCGCCGCGCGGTTGGGGACGGGGCTGTTCGAGCGCTGGGCCGCCGACGTGGAGGCGGCCGTGGCCCGGGGGGAGATCCGCCCCGTCGCCCCGGCGCACCTGCTCGCCGACATGCTCGCCCTGTGCGCCTTCCCGTTCATCGCCCGGCCCATGCTTCAGGCCGTCACCGGCTTCGACGACGACGCCTACCGCGCCTTCCTGGCCGGGCGCAAAGACGACGTGCTTCGTTTCCTCCACCAGGCCCTGGCTCCATGACGCTCCTCCTTCTCCTCGTGCTCATCGCCGCGCCGCCAGACACGCTGCGGCTCGAGGACGCCTACCGCGAGGCGGCGGCGCACCACCCGCGGCAGGCCGAACTGCCCCTCCATGCGGCCCTGGCCGACCTGCGCGTGCACAACCTGAACACCCGCTTCCTCCCCGACCTGGCGCTCCGGGGGCAGGCTACCTACCAGTCGGACGTCCCCTCCATCCCCCTCGCCGCGCCCGGCTTCGCCCCGCCGGAGGTCAGCAAGGACCAGTACCGCGTCGCCCTCGGCGTCGAACAGCTCGTCTACGACGGCGGGCTGACGGCTGTGCAGCGGGCGCTCGAATACGTTCAGCGGGACCTGGCCCGGCAGGAGGTGGTTGTGGACGTATACCGCCTCCGCGACCAGGTCAACGCCGCCTTCTTCGGCGTGCTGGTGCAGGAGGCGCACGCGGCCTCGCTGGCCGTGCTGGCCGAGGACCTGCGGGCGCGGCGCGACCGGCTGGCCGCGCAGGTGGAGGCCGGGGTGGGCACGCCGGCCAACGTGGACGTGCTGACCGTCGAGCTCCTGCGGGTCGAACAGCAGCGGGCCGAGGCGGCGGCCCGGCGGCGAGCGGCGCTGGACGTGCTCGGCACCCTGCTCGGCCGCCCGCTCCCCGACGACGTGGTTCTCACGCCGCCGTCGCTGCCGGAAGCCGCCCTCGTGCCGGAAGCGCGCAGGCGCCCCGAGTACCGCGCCTTCGACCTGCGGCGCACCCTCCTGGCGGAGCAGGCGCGGCTGGCCGGGCGGCAGACCCGCCCCCGCGTGTCGGCCTTCGCCGAGGCGGCCTACGGGCGGCCCCCGGGCAACGACCTCTTCGAGAACACCTTCCAGCCCTTCTATTCGCTGGGCGTGCGGATGCAGTGGGGCTTCTGGGACTGGCGCCGCAGCCACCGTGAGCGCGAGGCGCTGTCGCTCCAGCAGCAGCTCGTCGCCGCGCAGGAGGCTGCCTTCACCCGCCAGCTCGACGTCGCCGCCACGGAGCAGCGGCACGAGGTCGCCCGCCTCGAAGAGCTGCTCGCCCGCGACGACGAGATCATCGCCCTCCGGGCCCGTATCACCGCCGAGGCGGCCTCGCGCCTGGAGAACGGCGTCATCACCGCCACCGACTTCCTCATCGAACGCAACGCCGAACACCGGGCCCGCCTCACCCGCGACCTCCACGCGCTCCAGCTCCTGCAGGCCCGCGTCCAGTACCTGACCATCCTCGGTGCCCTATGAAACGTCCTCGTCTTGCTGCCGCCCGTGCGGCCCTGCTCCTGCTCACCCTCGTCGGCGGGCTCGCCGCCTGCAACGGCAACGACCACCTGTCCGACGCCTACGGCAACTTCGAAGCCCCCGAGGTCGTCGTCTCGGCCGAGGTGTCGGGGCGGCTCATGCGCTTCGACGTGGCAGAGGGGCAGCGCCTGGCCGCCGGCGCCGTGGTGGGGCTGGTGGACACCACCCAGCTGGCCCTGCAGCGGGCGCAGCTCCGGGCCCAGCGCGAGGCCGTCCGGAGCCGCCTGCGGGGCGTCCGCGCCCAGATCGACGTGCTCGAAGCCCAGCAGCGGGTGGCCCTCACCGAGAAGGCCCGCCTCGAACGGCTCCTGGCCCGCGACGCCGCCCCCCGCAAGCAGTACGACGACGTGCTCGGGCAGCTCGACGTGCTCGAAGCCCAGATCGCGTCCGTCCGCACCCAGACGGCCACCATCGAGGCCGAGGTCGCCGCGCTCGACGTGCAGCTCGACCAGGTGGCCGACCGGCTGGCGCGGAGCCGCATCGTCAACCCCGTCGCCGGAACCGTGCTGGTCGCCTACGCCGAAGCCCACGAGCTGGCGGCTGCCGGCCGGCCCCTCTACAAGGTTGCCGACCTCGACACGATGGAGCTGCGGGCCTACGTCAGCGGGGCACAGCTCCCCCACCTGCGGCTGGGCCAGCGCGTCACCGTGCTCATCGACGACGGCCCCACCGCCAACCGGGCCCTCGAAGGCGAGGTGACGTGGATCGCCTCTGAGGCCGAGTTCACCCCCAAGCTCATCCAGACCAAAGAGGAGCGGGTGAACCTGGTCTACGCCTTCCTCGTGCGCGTGCCCAACCCCGACGGCGCCCTCAAGATCGGCATGCCCGGCGAGGTCCGTTTCACCGCCCCCACGCCCTGACGCCCATGGATGCCGTCGTCGTCAAGGAGATCGCCCGGAGCTTCGGCGCCGTAAAGGCCGTTGACGGCGTGTCGTTCTCCGTGCGGGAGGGCGAGCTGTTCGGCCTCATCGGCCCTGACGGGGCGGGTAAGACTACCCTCTTCCGCCTCCTGGTGACGCTCCTCCTCCCCGACGCCGGCGAAGCCTACGTCGACGGCCTCCATGTGGTGCGAGACTACCGGCGGCTGCGGCCCCGCCTCGGCTACATGCCCGGGCGCTTCTCCCTCTACCCGGACCTCAGCGTAGAGGAGAACCTCCGCTTCTTCGCCTCCGTCTTCGGCACCACCGTCGAGGCCAACTACGACCTCGTGAAGGGCATCTACGGGGCGCTCGAGCCGTTCCGGGACCGACCCGCCGGCAAGCTCTCGGGCGGGATGAAGCAGAAGCTCGCCCTTTCGTGCGCCCTCATCCACCGGCCCCGCGTGCTCTTCCTCGACGAGCCCACCACCGGCGTCGACGCCGTCTCGCGGCAGGAGTTCTGGGAGATGCTCGCCCGCCTGAAGGCCTCGGGCCTCACCATCGTCGTCTCCACCCCCTACATGGACGAGGCCCGCCGGTGCGACCGCGTGGCGCTGATGCAGGCCGGCCGGCTGCTTACCGTCGAGACCCCCACCCGCATCGAGGCGATGTATGACCGTCCCCTCTTCGCCGTGCGCGGGAAGAACCGGTACCGCCTCCTGCAGGCTCTCCGCGCCTACCCCCACGTGCACACCGCCTATGCCTTCGGAGACGTCCTCCACTACACCGACGCCCGCCCCACGGCCGACCCCGAGGCGCTCCGCCGCGACCTCGCCGCCGCCGGCTTCCCCGACGCCGAGGTGACCCCCATCCGGGCCACCATCGAAGACGTGTTCATGGCACTCATGCAGACGGAGGAGGCCCATGGCGATCATTGAGGTCCACCGGCTCACCCGCGCCTTCGGCGACTTCGTGGCGGTGAAAGAGGTTACCTTCACCGTCGAGCGCGGCGAGATCTTCGGCTTCCTGGGGGCCAACGGCGCCGGCAAGACGACGTGCATCCGCATGCTCACCGGCCTGCTGGCGCCCACCTCCGGCGAGGCCCGCGTCGCCGGGTTCGACGTGTACACGCAGGCCGAGCAGATCAAGCGCCACATCGGCTACATGAGCCAGCGCTTCTCCCTCTACGAGGACCTCACCGTCCGCGAGAATATCCGCTTCTACGGCGGCATCTACGGCCTCCCCCCGCGCGTCCTCCGGGAGAAGACGGCGGCCCTCATCGAGCGGCTTGGCCTCACCCACGTCCGCGACGAGCGCATCGGCGCCCTCCCGCTCGGGTGGCGGCAGAAGCTGGCCTTCTCCGTCGCCATCCTCCACGCCCCCCGCATCGTCTTCCTCGACGAGCCCACCGGGGGGGTGGACCCCGTCACCCGCCGGCAGTTCTGGGACCTGATCTACGAGGCCGCCGACCGGGGCGTGACCGTCTTCGTCACCACCCACTACATGGACGAGGCCGAGTACTGCGACCGGGTGAGCATCATGGTCGACGGCCGCCTCGAGGCGCTGGGGCCGCCGGCCGAGCTCAAACGCCGCTACGGCGCCGCGACGATGAACGACGTCTTCCTGAAGCTGGCGCGTGGCGTGCCGGCTGGCCACGAAACCACGGGAGGGACACCATGAGCGCGTTCCGGGGGTTCGTCGTCAAAGAGTTCTACCACATCCTCCGCGACCGGCGGACGCTGCTGATCCTCTTCGGCATGCCGGTGATCCAGCTCGTGCTCTTCGGCTTCGCCATCCGGAACGAGGTCAACGACGTGCGTGTGGTGATCGTGGACCCGGCCGGGGACCACGTCACGCAGGCCCTCACGAGCCGGCTCCTGGCCTCCCCCTACTTCGAGGGCGTGGAGTACCGGACACACGCCGAGGGCCTCGAACGGGTGTTCCAGCAGGGGCAGGCCAAAGAGGTGATCCTGTTCGAGCCCCGCTTCGCGCACCGGCTGGCGCACGACGGCGTGGCGCGTGTGCAGGTACTCACCGATGCCACCGACCCCAACACGGCCAACACCATCCTGGCCTACACCACCGCCCTCCTGCAGGCGGCAGGCCAATCCCTGGCCGCGGCCCCGCCCCCCGGCCTCCGCATCGTGCCCGAGGTGCGGATGCGGTACAACCCGACGCTGAAGAGCGTCTACCTGTTCGTCCCCGGCCTCGTGGCGCTCATCCTGATGCTCGTCTGCGCCCTCATGACGTCCATCACCATCACGCGTGAGAAGGAGACCGGGACGATGGAGGTGCTGCTCGTCTCGCCGCTGCGGCCGGGGCAGATCATCGTGGGCAAGGTGCTCCCCTACCTGTTCCTCTCGCTGGCCATCGTGAGCGTCATCCTGGTGCTGGCCCGGACGGTCTTCGGCGTGCCCCTGCGCGGGAGCGCGGTGCTCCTCGTGCTCGAATGCCTCCTCTTCATCGCCTGCGCCCTCTCGCTCGGCATCCTGATCTCCACCCGCACCCGCACCCAGCAGACGGCCATGATGATCTCGCTGGCCGGGTTGCTCCTGCCCACCGTGATCCTCTCCGGCTTCATCTTCCCCCTCGACAGCATGCCCCCCCTGCTCCAGGGCGTCAGCCACCTCGTCCCGGCCAAGTGGTTCCTCCTCATCGTCCGGGGCATCATGATCAAGGGGGTGGGGATGGCCGAGCTCTGGCAGGAGACCCTCATCCTGGCCGGCATGACCGCCTTCTTCCTCGTCGCCAGCGTCCGCAACTTCAGCGTCCGCCTGGACTGATCCCATGCGCACCATCCTGTTCATCTTGCAGAAGGAGTTCCTGCAGATCTTCCGCAACCGGGCGATGCTGCCGATCCTGTTCGTGATGCCGATCATCCAGCTGCTGGTGCTGTCGCTCGCGGCCACGTTCGAGGTGAAGAACACGCCGGTGAGCCTGATCGACCTGGACGGCAGCCCGACGGCGCGGCGGCTGGTGGCCCGCTTCGAGGCCAGCGGCTACTTCACCGTGGTGCACCGCACGTACGACCCGGCCGCGGCTGACGAGGCCATGCAGCGCGGCGACGTGCGCATGATCCTTCAGATCCCCGCCGGTTTCGAACGCGACCTCCGCCGCGACGGCGCCGCCCCCGTGCAGCTCATCCTCGACGCGCAGGACGGCGCCACGGCGGGCGTCGTGCAGGCCTACGCCAACCGTATCCTCGGCGACTACACGCGCGACCTGCAGGTGACTTTCGCCGCGACGCCTCCCGACCCCCGGGCCCACCCCGTGCTCGACGTGGTCTTCTCCCACTGGTACAACCCCGAGCTGAACTACCACTACTTCATGGTCCCCGGCATCCTGGTGCTGCTCGTGACCATGATCGGCACGTTCCTCTCCGCCATGAACGTGGTGCGGGAGAAAGAGCTCGGCACCATCGAGCAGCTCAACGTGACGCCCCTGCGCAAGCGCGACTTCATCGTCGGCAAGCTGCTGCCGTTCTGGATCCTGGCGCTCGTAGAGCTGAGCGCCGGGCTGGTGGTGGCCCGCCTCGTCTTCCACGTGCCCATGCTCGGCAACCTGGCGCTCGTCTACGCGCTGACGGGCGTCTACCTGGTGGGCATGCTGGGCCTGGGCCTGTGGATCTCGACGTTCACCGAGACGCAGCAGCAGGCCATGTTCCTCGCGTGGTTCCTGATGGTCGTCTTCATCCTGATGAGCGGCCTCTTCACCCCCATCGAGAGCATGCCGGGCTGGGCCCAGAAGCTGACCCTGCTCAACCCCATCGCCTACTTCATCGAGATCATGCGGCGGGTGCTGCTCAAGGGGGCGGGCTTCGCCGACGTGCAGCCGCAGTTCTGGGCGCTGGTGGCCTTCGCCGTCACCAGCGTGACGCTGGCCGTGCGCCAGTACCGGAAGGTGAGCACCTGAGGGATGGGCCCCTCGATCCCCCGCCGTTCAGCGGAGCCGATTTTTGGACTTTGCGTCCATCAAGCCGTTCGTGTATATTCCACGGAACGATTCGAAACCCCTTCTCTTCATCGCGCGCAAGGGCCTTTGTTTCTGAAGTGAGTTAGCAACAACCGACCCTCTGCGACCTGTGTACAGTCCGGGCCGGCGGGATGCGCGTGTGTACCCGCCCGGCCCTGTACCTGTGGCCGGACTGGTACGAGGCCCCGCAAAACGGTGGCGCCTTTGCCTCCCGGTGGAAAAACCCTGGCCGGCTTTTCTCACGAGAAAGGGCGCTTCCGCCGTCCAAAAGATCGGTGTCGCCCCCCCGGCTTCCGGTGCTCCGCCGTGACGGGCCGTCATGCCCCGGCCATCGTTCAGGTTTCTGTCTCCCTTCGCTGAAGGCAAACCGTTCCCGGACCGGCCATGCCGCCTGTTCCGGAAGGATTGTCCCGTTGATCCGATGTGTGCCGTTCCCGCCTCTTCCGTCGATGGTCCCGTCTGGTGCCTGTTGCTCGACCAGGCCGGCCGGGTGTGCCATGCGGACCCGGCGATTGCGGGACTATCGGATCCGGCAAGGTGGCACGGCCTGCCTCTGGAGGATCTGTTTCACCCGGACGACCGGGAAGCTATCCGGACGGCGTTACGGCAGGCACTCGACCGGGCGGAGGCGCCTGCTTCCCTCACCGGCCGTCTCCACCACGGAGCGGCAACGTGGCAAAGCGTCACGGTATGGCTGCACGTGCTCTCCGGCGCGTCCGCATCGGACCGGCGCGTGCTCGTCCGGCTGGCCCCCGAGGCCCCCGCCCCGGTCGAAGCCTACGACCTTTTCTTCGAGAACAACCCGCTTCCGATGTGGATCTACGACCTCGAGACGCTGGCTTTCCTCGAGGTCAACCACGCAGCCCGGCTGCAATACGGCTACACCCGGGAAGAATTCCTCCGCCTGCGCCTGCCCGACATCCGCCCGGAGGAGGACGTGCCGGCGCTGATGGAGAACCTGGCCCAGTCGCGGCCGGCCCTGGAGCAGAGCGGCCCCTGGCGGCATCGCCTGCACGACGGCTCGCTCATCGAAGTGGACATCACCTCCCACCTGATCGAGTACCGGGGGCGCCCGGCGGCCCTCGTAGTGGCCCGCGACGTCACCGGGCAGGTGAGCCTGGCCCGGCGCCTCCGCGAGAGCGAGGCCCGCTTCCGCAACACCTTCGAGCAGGCGGCCGTCGGCATCGCCCATGTGGACCTCGACGGGCGCTTCCTGCGCATCAACCGGCGCTACGGCGAGATCGTCGGCTACCGCGTCGACGAGATGCAACACCTGACTTTTCAGGAAATCACGCACCCGGACGACCTGGAAGCCGACCTGGCCCTCGTCCGGCAGTTGCTGGCAGGTGAGATTCCCCGCTACAGCCTGGAAAAACGCTACATTCACCGCCAGGGCCATCCCGTGTGGGTCCGGCTGACCGTGTCGCTGGTGCGCACGGAGACCGGCGCCCCCGACTACTTCATCGCCGTGGTGGAAGACATCACGGCCCGCAAGGCCGCCGAGCAGGCCCTGCGCGAGAGCGAAAGCAAGGCCCGGGCGGTGCTCGACACCACGGCCGACGGCATCATCACGATCGACGAGCAGGGCATCATCCGGTCGTTCAACCGGGCGGCCGAACGCCTCTTCGGATACCGGGCCGGCGAAGTCATCGGCCGGAAGATCAACCTCCTGATGCCCTCGCCCTACCGGGAAGAGCATGACGGCTACCTGAACCGCTATCTGACCACGAACCAGCCCCACATCATTGGCCGGGGCCGCGACGTCGAGGGGCAGCGCAAGGACGGATCCGTTTTCCCGATGTACCTCTCCGTGAGCGAGGTGCGGCTGGGGGAAGAGCGCCTCTTCACCGGGATCGTCCACGACCTGAGCGAACGGGTGGCCGTCGAGGCGGAGCTCCGCAAGCGGGCCCGGCAGCAGGAGGCCGTCGCCCGGCTGGGCCTGGCGGCCTGGTCGCTCCGGGGAAACCTGAGCGCCCTCTTCGACCGCGTCGTCCACACCCTGGTCGAGGTGCTCGAAGCCGACCTGTGCAAGGTGCTGGAGCGGATGCCGGACCGGGAGGCCCTGCGCCTGGTGGCCGGTGCCGGCTGGAAAGAAGGGCTCGTGGGCAACGCCATGGAAGCGGCGGGGACCGGCTCCCCCGCCGGGTATGCGCTGGAACGTGGTGAGCCGGTTCTGATCGAGGACCTGCGGGCCGAGACCCGTTTCCAGGCACCGCCCCTGCTCCTCGATCACGGCGTCGTCAGCGGCATCAGCGCCGTCATCCAGGGCGAAGGAGGGCCCTATGGCGTGCTGGGGGTCTATACCCGCCGGCACCGGTCCTTCGGCACCGACGACGTCCACTTCGTGCAGGCCGTGGCCAACCTGCTGAGGGAGGCGATACAGCGAGACCGTTACACCGGGCTGCTGGAGCAACGGGTGCGCGAGCGAACGGCCCAGCTGGAGGCTACCAACCGCGAGCTGGAGTCCTTCACCTATTCCGTCTCGCACGACCTGCGGGCCCCTCTGCGCTCGATGGACGGCTTCTCGCGGGTGCTGCTCGAACGCTACCGGGAAGCCCTGCCCGAGGAAGCCCGGCGCTACCTGGAGCGCATCCGCGCCAACGCCACCCGCATGGGCCAGCTCATCGACGACCTGCTCCGCTTCTCCCGCCTCGGCCGCCAGCCGCTCGAACGGCGCCGCGTCGACCCCGCGTCGCTGGTCCGCGACGTCTGGCACGAACTGCGCCCCCTCGCCGGGGACCGCAACGTCGTGTTCCGGGTCGGCCACCTGCCCCCTTGCCAGGCCGACCCCCGCCTGCTTCGCCAGGTCTTCGCCAACCTGCTCGAGAACGCCCTCAAGTTCACCCGCAACCGGGAGGCGGCCCACATCGAGGTCGGCGCCGGCCTCCGGGACGGCACGCCGGTCTACTACGTCCGGGACAATGGCGCCGGCTTCGACATGACCTACGCCTCCAAGCTCTTCGGCGTCTTCCAGCGGCTGCACCGCCAGGAAGAGTACGAGGGCACGGGGGTGGGCCTGGCCATCGTGCAGCGCATCGTGCACCGGCACGGCGGCCACGTCTGGGCCGAGGCCGCCCCGGACCAGGGCGCCACCTTCTACTTCACCTTGCCCGATCACACAGCCCGGAACGCCCATGACGGATAAGGCTATCGAGATCCTCCTCGTCGAGGACAACCCGGACGACATCGAACTGACGCTGCTGGCCCTGGAGGAATACCATGTCCTCAACCGGGTCCACGTCGTACGCGACGGCGCCGAAGCCCTCGACTTCATCTTCTGCCGCAACCGGTACGCCGACCGGGACTTCGCCAACAAGCCCCGCGTCGTCCTGCTCGATCTCAAGCTCCCGCTCGTCGACGGGCTGGAAGTGCTCAAAACCCTCAAACAAAACCCGACCACACGCCAGATCCCCGTCGTCGTCCTGACCTCCTCCAAGCAGGAAACCGACCTGGTCAGGAGCTATGAACTGGGCGTCAACAGCTACATCGTCAAGCCGGTCGACTTCGACCAGTTCAAAGAGGCCATGCGTACGATCGGCTACTACTGGCTCCTGCTGAACGAGTGCCCGGGCGATCTGTCCCCGCCTGGGCGGGGCGTTTAAGTTTCCCCCCCTCCTGAACCGATGAAACCAACAACGCCTTTCACTGCGCGGGCACACCCCGCCGTCAGGGCGTCGGTGCCGGCCGGATGGAAGCAAGAAACCGGAACCCTTGCTTCTTGATTCTGACACAACCGGCCCTCGGCCCGCGGAGTTCTTTCTCTTGCCGTGACCTCCGTTCCGGCCCTTTTCGGAACACACCCCCTTCCCGCTATGACCGAGTCGTATTCCCCGGAAAAAAACCTCCGCGTTCTCCTCATCGAGGACAATCCGGACGATGCCCTCCTGATCCGGCTGGCCCTGGAGCAGTCGGGCTATCACCCCCAGACCTTGCAGGTGAACACCCGGGAGGAATACCTGGCCGTGCTGGACGAGCGGGTGGACGTCATCCTCTCCGACCATGCCCTGCCCCGCTTCAACGCGATCGAAGCCTTACGCCTGGTGCAGGAGAAGGGGCTGGACCTGCCCTTCATCATCATCAGCGGCGTCATCGACGAGGAAACGGCGCTGGAAGCCCTGCGTCTGGGCGCGGACGACTACCTGTTGAAGGACCGGATCACCCGGCTGGGCGCGGCCGTGGAACACGCCATCGAGAAGCACCGGCTGCAACGCACCAACCGGGCGATCCTGACGGCCCTGCAGGAGAGTAATGCCCGGTTCACGGCCCTGGCCGAACACATGCCGGGGCTGATCTTCCAGCTGCTGACCCGCCCCGACGGCGCCCCGGCTTTCCTCTACGCCAGTCCCTGGGTGCAGCGCACCTTCGGCCTTGCCCCGGAGACGCTCCGCGAACAGGCCGATCTGCTGCTCGACCGGATCCACCCGGAAGACCGGCCGGGCTTCTTCGAGACGCTCCACCAGGCCGGAGCCACCGGTACCCCCTGGCAGTGGGAAGGCCGCATGCAGGCCGAAGACCGCATCCTCTGGGTGCGCGGGGTGGCCCGCCCGACCGCCAACCCGGACGGCACCACCCTCTGGAACGGGTTGCTCATCGACCTGACCGAAAAGAAACGGGCCGAGCAGGCCCTCCGGCAGAGTGAGGTGCGCTACCGCACCCTGTTCGAAGCCGCCCACGACGCCATCGTCATCCTCCGGGAAAAGCACATCATCGATTGCAACCGGCGCTTCCTCACCCTGCTCCAGCAGCCCCGCGAAGCAGTGCTGGGCCGCCATCCCGCCGACTTCTCCCCGCCCGGCTTCCCCGCCGGCGAAGACCCCCGCAGCGTGCTGGACCGGCACCTGGAGGCCGCGCCGGCCGGCAAGCCCCGCTCGTGCGAATGGGTCTTCCGGCGCCGTGACGGCACCACGTTCGATGCAGAGCTCTCCATCGGGGCCTTCCAGCTCGACGACGAGGTGCTCCTGCAAGTCCTGGTGCGGGACATCACGGATCAAAAACGTTACGAGGCCGGGTTGATCGAGGCCAGGGAGCGGGCCGAAGAGATGAGCCGGCTCAAGAGCGCCCTGCTGACGAACATGAGCCACGAGATCCGTACCCCGCTGACGGGCATCCTCGGCTTTGCCGAGATCCTGCAGGACCTGGTCTCCGGCGAAGCCCGGAAGATGGCCGACATGATCCAGCTCAGCGCCCGTCGCCTGATGACCACGCTCAACTCGGTGCTCGACCTGGCGCAACTGGAATCCGGCTCGATGCCCCTGCACCTTCAGCCGGTGAACCTGACCGAGCAGGTGCAGGAAGCGCTGCACATCCTCCTGCCGCAGATCAAGCGCTCGGGCCTCGAAGTGCGGCTCCACCTGCCCGATGAGGCCGTGCTCGTCTGGGCCGATCCCGGCGGGCTCGGCCGCATTCTGCTCAACCTGATCTCCAATGCCGTCAAGTTCACCCCGGCAGGGCACATCGAGATCACGGTGGCCTGTGAAGGCGACGAGAGCTACGTCCGCATCACCGATACCGGCGTGGGCATCAGCGAGGCGTTCCTGCCCCACATCTTCGAAGCCTTCAAACAGGAGTCGGCCGGCCTGGATCGCAACTTCGAGGGGACCGGGCTGGGCCTGACCATCACGCACCGCCTCGTGACGCTGATGCGGGGGCGCATCGACGTCGAGAGCGAGAAACACCGGGGCAGCACGTTCACGGTCCACCTGCCGCTGGCCGAGGCGACGCCGGCGGAGACCGTTTCCACGCAGCCGGCACCGGTGCCGCCTCGCGCCCCCGACACCCCGAAGGCCCGCCTGCTGGTGGTGGAGGACAACCCGGAGACCCAGGAACTCTTTGCCCGCCTCCTCGAACCGGGCTATGAGATAACCCAGGCCATGAAACCGGACGAAGCGCTGGAAAAGCTGAAGGCGCACCCCTACGATGCCGTCCTGATGGACATCAACCTGGGAGCCCGGCTTTCCGGAGAGGATCTGCTGCACCTGCTCCGCGAGATGCCCCACCATGCCCGAACGCCGGTCATCGCCTGCACGGCCTACGCCCTGCCGGGCGACAGCGAGCGTTTCCTGCAGGAAGGGTTCGATGCCTACCTGCCCAAACCCTTCACCCGGCAGCAACTGTACCAGATCCTGGAACGCCTCCTCTCCTCAGCGCCCGGATGACGGGCGCCGGTCAGGACCGGGGTTCCGGGGCGCGGACGGTGAACGGGTGCACGTTGCCGTTGAGCTTGAGCGTGTAGTTGCCGGGTGCGTATCGCCCTTCGAGGAGGAAATAGAACCGGTAGGGCCGCAGCACCATGGCACAGATGGCGCCGCGGGGCTTGCGCATCTCGATCTCGACCTCGATCAGGTGGTCGTAGCGGGTCTGGCGGACGTCGTGCAACTCCATGCAGGCATCCGGGAAAGCCCCTTTGACGAGCACCTCGACGGGCACCGCGTCGTCGGGTCCACCGGGCCGGGCTGGCCGGACGTGCAGCGTGTCGTAGACGATGGGATAATAGGTGTAGACCCGCCCCGAATCCGGCGGGGTGATGACGACGGTGCGTCGTCCCTCCGGCCCGCGTTCCTCATAGCGATGGCCGAAGCGCTCGTCGGGAGGCGGCTCGGACGGCCGCCCGCCCAGGCAGGCGGCCCACAGCAGGGGCAGCATCACGAGCAGGCCGCCCCGGATCGGCCGGGCGAGACGGGCAGGGCGGCGCATGGTCTTCACCCTTCGGCGGGTTCCCGGAGGAGCTGCACGTCGGCGGCATCGCCGTCGTCCGGGACGCGCTCCGCCGGGGCATCGCCCCAGAGCCGCTCCAGGTCGTAGAAGAGGCGCTTCTCCGGATTGAAGATGTGCACCACCAGGTCCACGTAGTCGATCAGCACCCACTGGCGATGCTCATACCCTTCCCTGTGCCAGGGACGTTCGCGGCAGGCTTCCCGGATACGCTCCTCCACCGCGTCGGCGATGGCCTTGATCTGCAGGTCCGAGTCCCCGGTGCAGAGCACGAAGTAATCCGCCACGCCACTCACCTTGCGCATGTCCATGACCACAACGTCATGCGCTTTCTTGGAGAGCACGGCCTCGACGGCCTGCCGGGCCAGGAGCCGGACGGGCGTATGCGCCGTTCGTTTACGCTTTTTGTCGGTACGAGAAGGGGTGAAGGTCTTGCCGGAAGCAGTCATAGGCACAGGTCAGATTGGAACGTTGAAAACCTTGAAACGGCCGGGGTCAGGCACCGCCGGACACGCTTGAGACGCGCGACCCTGCCGGGGGTTCAACCGGCGCCCACGCGACGTGCGTTCAATCGGCGCGAAAAGGCTTCAGCGTGGCATAATCCTTACCGATGACGACCGAGGCGTCGAGGTAATAGTCGGGGCGGATTTCCTGCCGGACGCGGCTTTCCGGGATTCCCAGGGCATGGGCCACCTTGCGGGCCGCCTCCAGGTCACCGACCCGGTCGACCACGAACGAGTGGGCTTCGTCGAAGCTGGTATGGTCCCCCACTTCGACGACGTCGAAGCCGTGATCGCGCAGGTAGTGCATGGCCTGGGCCGCCAGCCCGCTCACACCGCAGCCGTTGCGCACCTCCACCTGGATGATCTCGCCGACGAGCCCCGCCGGGTTGGCTTCCCGGACCGGATCCGTACGGGGAAACAGGAACCGTGCGACGAGGGCGTAGAGCAGCAACAACAGCGCCGCCCCGGCCACAACGAGTGCCACGTTGAGCCAGGCTCCCCCCCGGGTCGTCGATGCCTTGCTCATGTTGATCCACACGATGGGAGCGGGCGAGCGAAAAAAACGCGACACGCCCCTTCAGGACGTGCCGCGCCGCAAAACGTATGACTCAGGCCGTGTGCCGCACTTATCGCAGCCGGTCGTTCCAGAAGAGGTCCCGCGAGCCGCCGTAGAGACCGGCCTCGAACGAGCGATATCCGCCGTAATAGGGGGCATATCCGTACGGGCCGGCGTAGAGGCCGTAGGGGCTCTGGCGCACCGACACGTTCAGCATCATGTTCTCGGCGGGACGCCAGGCGATCTCCGCGTTGCGCAGGAAAATGCGTCCCTGGTTGCCCTGCGAGAGGCCGTCGAAATCCGTACCGGCCAGCGGCGAGAAGGCGAAGGCGACATCGACCCGGGCGGCCAGTTTCGAGCTGAACTGCCAGGCCATCGTGTTCGTGTACATGGCCAGCGACGCAGTCTGCCCGCCGAAGCTTCCGGCCGACAACTCGAACGAATGGCTCATGCGAAAATGCGCCGGGCTGAAGAACTTGTTCAGGGAAAAGCCTCCCTGATCGTAGAGCTTCGCCGGGGCCGTCATCTCCTGGACGGCTTCCCGGAGCTGTGCCTGCGCCGGCACGGCCAACCCCAGCACGAGCAGCAGGCATCCGGCAGATATCGCCTTGCGCATGGATAAACTCCTTTTTCGATAGTCGGTTACGCGCGAAGTTAAGCGTCGGGCGCTTTCTTTGTCAAGAACGACGACGGCGCCGCTTTGTTCTACCGGCCGCCCCCGCCGGCAGGGCAATTCCGAATCCCCGTTCGCCCGGACGGAGGCGCCGTCGAGAAACCTTCTCCGCCTCCCCGGCATTCACCCGAACCCTGCAGCATCCTGAACGCCGCATGCCAGCGGTTTATTGCCCATGAATGCGTCCCTGCCTGCCCCGATCCTGCTCGGCATCGAGAGTTCGTGTGACGACACGGCGGCGGCCGTCGTGGCCGGTGGGGTGCTCCGTTCGAACGTCGTCTCGTCCCAGCGGGTGCATGCCGGTTTCGGCGGGGTGGTGCCGGAGCTGGCCTCGCGGGCGCACCAGCGCCTGATCGTACCGGTGGTGACGGCGGCCCTCGACGAGGCCGGCGTCGAGCGGGCCGACCTCGATGCCGTCGCGGTCACGTATGGGCCGGGACTGGCCGGCTCGCTGCTGGTGGGCCTCAGCTTCGCCAAGGCGTTCGCGCTTGCGCTGGACCGGCCGCTGGTGGGCGTGAACCACCTGGAAGGGCATATCTACTCGGTCTTCATCGAAGCGGCGGGGGGCACGCCCGTGGCCAAGCCGTCGTTCCCCTACCTCTGCCTGGTCGTCTCCGGCGGGCACACCGAGCTCATCCTGGTGGAGGCGGGCTTCCGCCACACCCTGCTGGGACGCACCCGCGACGACGCCGCCGGTGAGGCTTTCGACAAGGTGGCGAAGCTCCTGGGCCTCGGCTACCCCGGCGGCCCCGCCATCGACCGCCTGGCCGCCACCGGCGACCCCTCCTTTCACCCCTTTCCCCGAACCCGCCTCGACGGCTTCGACTTCTCCTTCAGCGGGATCAAGACCGCTGTGCTCTACTACCTGAACCGGTTCCCGGAGACGGAACGTGCCCGCCTGCTCGAAAAGCACCTGCCCGACCTGTGCGCCGCCTTCCAGCAGGCCGTCGTCGACATGCTCATCGACCCGCTGCGACGGGCCGTACAGGCGACCGGGGTCCGGCACGTGGCGGTGGTGGGCGGCGTCTCGGCCAACACGGGCCTGCGGGCCGCCGCCGGGGCCCTGAGCCGGGAGGCGGGTTTCACGCTCTACACCCCCGACCCGGCCTACTGCATGGACAATGCCGCCATGATCGCCGTCACCGCCCACTTCAAGCTGGCCGCCGGCCACACCAGCCCGCTGACCCTCACGGCCGAACCGGCCCTCGCCCTCCGGTAATCCCACCCACCGCGTTCCATGCTCAAGACCGCCCTCGATGACCTGGTGCCGCTCGAAGCGGGAGACCCCCCGCTGCCTGACAGCCCCGCACCGGAGGACCTCCGGCCGTGGCGCGACCGCATCGACGCCCTCGACCGGGCCATCCTCTACCTGCTCAACGAGCGCTCCCGCTGCGCCAACGTGATCGGGCACATCAAGAAAAAGCTGGGCATGCCGGTCTATGTGCCAAGCCGGGAAGAAGAGGTGCTGCAGAACGTCTTCAACGCCAACCCGGGGCCCCTGCCCGCCGCGGCCGTCCGCCGCATCTTCGAACGAATCATCGACGAGACGCGCGCCCTGGAACGACAGACCTACCAGGACGAACCCAGGCACGATACCCTCCGTTGAATCCCGCAGCCCGCTGCGCCCGACACCGCACGCAACCGCAACCATGAGACCCCGCCTGCTGATCGTGCTGCTCGTGCCGGCCGTGCTGGCCCTGGCCGGTGCCGGCGCCGGGTACTGGCTGGCCTTCGCCCCGAACACCCCGGCCTTCGAAGGCGAGCGCAGCGTCAAGATCCCGCGCGACGCTGGTTTCGAGCAGGCCGTCGACTCGCTGGAGGCGGCCGGGGTGCTGGCCTCCCGCACCTCGTTTACCTGGATGGC
This sequence comes from Rhodocaloribacter litoris, assembly GCF_011682235.2. NCBI lineage: Bacteria > Pseudomonadati > Rhodothermota > Rhodothermia > Rhodothermales > Rhodothermaceae > Rhodocaloribacter > Rhodocaloribacter litoris. The sequence continues at coordinate 1,228,464 of NZ_CP076718.1, forward strand.
CCGTCTCACGGGCTGGGGCAGCCAGATCAAAGCCGGGCACTACACCTTCACGGCCGGCACCTCGAACTACGGGCTGCTCGACAAGCTCCGGCGCGGGCTCCAGACACCGGTGCGGCTGACGATCCCGCCCGGCTCGCGGCCGGAAGTCGTCGCCGCCGTGGCCGGCCGCCACATGGCCTTCACCTCCGACGACTTCCTCAACGCCCTGTACGATCCGGAACTGGCCGCCACGCTCGGCACGGATACGACCCACCTCTTCGCCTTCATGTTGCCGGAGACGTACTTCTTCTACTGGCTCACCGATGCCCACACGGTCGTGCGCGAGATCAAGGAAACGTTCGATGCCTTCTACGCCCGGGAACGCGAGCGAGCCCCGCACCCGCCCGACCTGTCTCCCGAGGAGGTGGTGAACCTGGCCGCCATCGTCGAGTGGGAGACGGACCACGAGGCGGAGAAGCCGCGCATCGCCGGGGTCTACCTCAACCGCCTGCGCGACGGCTGGCCGCTCCAGGCCGACCCGACCGTGCAGTATGCCGTCCTCGCCGCCGAAGGCCAGAAACGCCGCCTCTTCTTCCGCGACTACGCGATCGACCACCCCTACAACACGTACGGCTTCCGGGGCCTTCCGCCCGGCCCCATCACGAACCCCTCCCCCTCCTCCATCCGCGCCGTGCTCAACGCCGAACGACACAACTACTACTTCTTCGTGGCCAACGGCGACGGCACCCACACCTTCAGCCGCACCATCCGCGAGCACAACCGCGCCGCCGAAGCCTACCGGCAACGCATGCGCCAGCGCCGCGCCGAGACGCAGCAGGACGGCTGAACCTAAAAGTATTTCTCCAGCCGCCGTGGCGTGTCGTCGCGGTAGGTCTTTTCGATCCAGTAGGAAGAGGCGGCGGGATCGCGCCGGCGCTGAAGCGGATCCCTGCCGAACAACCGGAGCAGCAGGCCGATGGGGGTTACCACGAGGTAAAAGACGAGGGTCAGGACCACCCGCGTCATGACGAAGCCCAGCACCAGGGCCAGCCCCATCCAGGCGCGGTAGAGGGGGCGGAAGAGGCGGGGCGCCAGCCAGCCGCCCAGGGCCAGCACCGCGCCGGCCACGCCCAGCCCCACGGGCAGCGCCCCCGGCGTCCATCCCCGGCGCCAGGCCAGCCCCAGCGCCAGCGCCACGAGCACGCCGCCGACGAGCCACCCGAACGCGCGCACCTGCCGGTCGCCCGCCTCGATCCCGCGGATCTCATCCCACAACATGGCCGTCCTCCGTTGGCAGCGAAACCACCACGTCAACGCCGCGGTCCCGGCCGGGATTCCCGGGCGCGGCTCCTCGCGTCAGATGTACTTTTCTCCGCGCACCACCTCGGCATCCTGCACGTAGACGATCACCGCGTAATGCTCGAAGTAGTGCTCGGCGATGTACTCGACGATGGCGTCCGCCACCGGCGGGCTCACCAGCGTCTCGATGCGCGTGTCGGGGCCCTCCCACTCGCTGGCCCGCACGCCGCGCGAGCCTTTGCCGGTGGCCTGTGTGAGCGTGTATCCCTTGGCACCGAGTTCGACCAGCTTGCGCAGGAGCCGGTCCTCCAGGATCCGCTCCGTGACGATGGTGACGAGCTTGAGCTTCGTGGTATGCATGGGTCCGGGCGATCAGAAAGGGCGTTGACGCGGTTCATCCGGCCAGCCAGGTGGCGAAAGTATAGTAGAGGGGAATGCCGAACATCACGTTGAAGGGAAACGTGATCCCCAGCGAGGCCGTCAGGTAGAACGTCGGGTTCGCCTCGGGCAGAGCGATGCGCACGGCGGCCGGAGCGGCAATGTACGATGCGCTCGAGACCATCGCCGCCAGCACGGCCCGGCCGGCCAGCGAGAGCCCGGCGTACCCGCCGAGCCAGGCCGCCAGCAGCCCATGCACGATCGGGATGAGGATACCGAACCCGACCAGAAAGAGGCCCACCTCGCGCAGGTCCTGCAGGCGCCGTGCCGCCAGGATGCCCATCTCCAGCAGGAACAGGGCCAGCGCCCCCTGGAAGCCGGAAACGAAGAAGGGCGACACCGGCTCGAACTTCTCCGGCCCGACGGCCAGCCCGATGAGCAGGCCCCCGGCCAGCAGCACGACGCTGCGCCCGGCCAGCACCTCATGCAGGGCATCCCGCCACGAACCGGCCCGCTTCTCCCGCGTGAAGGCGATCATCAGCGCCACCACGATGGCGGGCACCTCCAGGATGGCCACCAGCGCGGGCATGAAACCCTCCGGCGTGTGGCCGATCATCGTCCCGAACGAGATGGCCACAATGAACGTGACGGCCGAGACGGAACCGTAGTGGGCCGCAATGGCCGCGGCATTGACCCGGTCGAACCGGCCCAGGCGGCGCAGCACGTTGTACGCGATCACCGGCGTGAGCAGGCCGAGGAACAGGGTGAGCAGGGCCGGCCCCAGAAACTCCAGGAGCGGGGTCTTGTGCAACTCCACCCCGCCCTTGAGACCGATGGCCAGCAGCAGGTAGATCGAGAGGGCCTGGTAGAGGGCATCCGGCAGCCGCAGGTCGCTCCGCACCAGCGAGGCGATGACCCCGAGCACGAACGAGAGGATGATGGGCGAGAGCAGGTTGGCCGCCAGGGCGTCGATGTGTTCCATGCACGTGACGGGTTTGCGTGAACACGGCAGGGCGCCTGCCTCCGGCGGGTACGCCCCGGCAGGCAGGCGCACAATCTACACCCCGAACGCCCGCACGTCAGGCCCCTCGCTTGAGTTTCCGTCGAAGAATGGAGGCGGAAGGGCTTCCGCAACACACGGCATGGAAGCCCGTTCGACCGCACATCCCGAACGAGCGCCGCACTCAACGCTGCCGCAACAGTTCCTCCACGGTCAATCCAATATCGCGAGCAATCTTCCGGAGCAATACCGGCGCAATGTCCCGCCCCTTGTGGAACGGCACCGTCGTCATGCGTCCATCCGCGTGCCGGAACTGCTTGTGCGAACCCCGTTGCCGTACCTCTACGAAGCCCAATCCTTCGAGGAGCTTGATCACTTCTTGGGGCTTGAGTACCGGCACCGATCCCATCGCTACGCCACATGAATCTGCTGGATACCCACGAATTCGGTATCTACGACCGGCTCTTCGTCCTCCAGCAGCATTTCGATCACTTCCTGCAGGTTCCGTCGCAACTCATCGAGCGTCTCACCCTGCGAGTGCGCCCCGGGAAAGCCAGGAACGTAGCCGACATAGAGCCCCGTATCCCGGTCTTTTTCGACAACCGCCGTGAACGTTTTCATGGCACACGTGATTTGAACGACGCCACATCCGAGAAGGATCAATCCCGGCAAACGCCAGATGTTTCTGCGACTTACGCCGTAAGAGCCGTCCCGACCGCACACCCCGGACGCCCCTCATCCGGCCACCTTCTGCCGCTCGATGACGCCGAGGATGTCGGGCGGGGTCCAGCCGGGCGGCTTCATCCACTTGCCGTCCTCGCGGCGGTACGAGCCGGGGGCGAACTTGCGCAGGTTGGCCCGGTCCACCTCCTCCAGGACGGGCTCGTCGTCGATGCCGAAGGCGATGAGCGTGCCGATGGTGACCACCGAGATGTCCGCACAGCCATCGACGACGCCCTCGAGGTCGGCCTCGCCCTGCGCGACGAAGTCCAGATGGTCGACGTGGTTGAAGTCCACCTCGGTGCCGTCGTCGGTGGTGACACGCACGCCCACGCCGAGGGCCTTCACGGTTTCGAGGGCCTCTTCGAGGATCAGCTTGGCGCGGAGCAGCCGCGTCTCGGCGTCGGGGACGGTGGGCACGTCGGGCGTCTCCTGCCCGGCCTTCTGCATGAATTCGCGTACACGCTGGTAATGCGGGGTTGGCATGCTTCGATGGGAAGGTTGGAAGATTGCAAACGGGAAGATGGAAGAGGGCCGTTCGGCGCGAGCTCCTGACGCTTACCGCCCGGCGCGCAGGGCATGATGGAACGCGCGGGGGGTGACGTAGCGCGTGTGGTACGTCTGCCAGTCCGCCGCGTGGCGCCGGTAGACGGGGTCCTCCTCGAGCGTCGTCGGCGGGGAGGTGTAGTCGGGGTTGTCGTGCGAGGGCAACGGCAGGACCGTCTTCGAGAACGCCGTGTTGTAGTCGCCGTCCTTGACCCAGCCGTCGCCGATGAGCACGAAGTCGCGGCGCCAGCCTTCGGGCGGGGGCGGCGGCGCGGCGAAGCGGAAGACGAGCTCGTCGCCGGCGTTCATGATGACGTAGCGGTCGTCCACCGTTGCGAGCAGCTCGCGCACGTCGCCGAAGCGGGTGTAGTACCCTTCGAGGTCGCGCCAGACGGGGACGGTGCCTTTGAGGCGCTCGTAGTCCGGCAGCTCGGGCGAGGAGCGGTCCGCCTCGGTGACGACGGAGAAGCCGCGGTACCGGAGGTCGGCGGTGTCCGGGGCCAGGCGGGTGGTGCGGAGCGGCGTGTCCGGACGTTGCTCGGCCCAGAAGAAGGCGTCCCAGTAGACCTCCAGGTTGGTGTGCAGGCGCACGCGGCGCGGCACGCCGGGGGCAAAGGCGCCGTCGAGGTCGATCAGGATCGTCTTCTCCTTGCCCGAGGGGAAGCCCAGGTCCGGGTGGAGGGTACGCCAGCCGCCCTGCCCGTCCGGCACCTCCACGCGCACCCCCTTCGGGCCGGGATGCCGCCCCTGCCCGATGGCGACGTTGATGGAGCTGTCGGTGGGGCGGATCCATCCGGCGGCCACGAGCCACAGGGGCCGCTCCACCGGGACGTCTCCGAGATCGATCTCGACGAAATGGTCGCGCGTGATGCCCTGGTAGAGCCCCCGTCCGAAGTAGTCGAGGTAGCGGCGGTCGCGGGCGCGGGCGCGGTCGGTGAGGTCCTCGCCGGTGTCGGCCCACACGCCGGCGACGGGGTGCAGCGGCCCCGTCGGGTGCACCGTGAGGGCGGGCGGCGGGATGGCGAAGCGCTCGTCCACCCACACCTCCGTGTCCGCCGGGTGGTCCACCACCAGCAGGCTGACGTGGTCGAAGAAGTGGGTCTCCCACAGCTCGGCGGTGATGCGCACGTCGTAGAACCCGTCGCGCGGCGCCATCATCTCACCGGGAATCTTGACCCAGTCCTCGGTGGTCATGATGCCGGCCGTCTCGACGGCGTTGATCTTCAGCCCCAGGGGCGAGCGCCAGATGAAGTCGGTGACGAAGGCCATCCGCTCGCCGTCGAAGGTGAAGAGCCAGGGGCACGACCCCTTGAGGCGTTGCTGGGCGGAGAGGACCTCGTCCGAGAGCAGGTCGAACTCGGCCTGCACGTCGCCGTTGGGCCAGATGATGCGGGCCACGTCGGCCACCAGCTGGTCGCCCAGGCCGAAGTAGACGACGGGCTCTTTGATGGGCTGTTTCTGGAAGAGGAGGCCGGCGCGCAGTTCGATCTCGCCGCCGATGCCGTACGAGTTGATGCGCCGGTCGCCGCGGGTGGAGGCGGCCTGCGGGCGGATCTGCCGCCAGTGATAGGGCCTGGTGCCCCGGTTGACCAGGTGCACGGGCCTTCCCTGCGCGTCGAGGCCGGCGAGGTCGAGGCGGCCGTCGCCGGTGAAGTCGGCGAAACCGAAGACATGGACGCCGGGAAGGCGCAGGGGCGGGCCGAAGGTGAAGTCGGCCTGCATGAGCCGGACCAGGGCTTCACCCGGTGCGGCGACGAGCAGATCGAACCCGCCGCTGTTGTCGAGGTCGACGATGGTGAGGCGGGCGGCCCCGGCCTCGTCGCCGGGCGGTGCGAGCGGTCCGGCAAGGTCGGCGACGTTCCAGGCCTGTCCGCCGCGCACGTCGGAGAGCCGCCGGAGGGTACCGTCGGCCTGCAGGACGACCAGGTCGATGAGGGCGTCGGCGTCGAGGTCGGCGGCGTCGAGGGCATGGGCCGGGCCAAGTGAGGGGGGCAGGGGTCGCGGGGTAAAGCGCCCGCCGCGCTGGTTGGTGAAAACGTGCACGGTGCCGGCACCGTCGATCAGCGCGGCGTCGGGATCGCCGTCGGCGTCGAGGTCGGCCCAGGTGAAGTCGCGCAGGCCGTTCAGGGCGTCGAAGGGTTGCCAGGGAGAGAAGGTGCCGTCGCCGTCGTTGCGGAGGACGAGCGGCGGGCCTTCCGCCCGGCCCAGGACGAGGTCGAGGTCTCCCTCCAGGTCGAGGTCGGCGGTCCAGACGCCCGTATAGGCCCCGCGCGTGACGGCGGCGGGAAGCCCCGTGCCGGCGGTCACGTCGACGAAGGCGGCGGTGCTGTCCTGCCGGAGGAGTCGGAAGCCACCCGGCCCGGCGAGGGCGAGGTCGATCCAGAAGTCGTTGTCGTAGTCCACGGCCACGATCCCGGCGGGGGGGGTGGTGCCGTCGCCCGGAAAGGGGGTGGTGCGGTCTTCACCGAGCCACCGGACGGTGTGGCCGTCGCTGGCCAGCACGGAAGGGTTACCGTTGGGATCGAGCAGGAGCACGTGGAGGCTCTGCCAGGGCCCGTCCGGCGCGTCGAGGGGTTGCGGGGCGAAGGTCAGGCTGTCGTCCGGCGGGGCGGGGGTGGGACGCGGGGCAGGCAGGTGCAGGAACCGCTCGAAGACGTCCCCGACCCGTTCGAAGGGCGTCTGGACGGCGGCCAGGTCGTCCTGGTAGGCCGTGGTGCGCAGCAGCACGTTGCGCAGCATGGCGACGGCCGCCACGGTCTCCCCGGGCGCGGCGTCCCGCAACGCCGCCAGCTGCCGGTGTGCCTCGTCGGGCCAGGCGCCCTCCGGCGCCAGGGCGTCGAGGCGTTCGACGACGGTGGCCAGCGTGGCGGCGTCGCCGGCCTGGGCAGCCAGGCGCGCCTTCTCGAGCAGCACCGCCAGGTTGCCGGGTTGCCGTGCGAGGATCCGGTCGAGCAGGTGCTGGATCTCGTCGTGGTGTGCCCGGGCGTCGCCGCCGGTTTCGGCCAGCACCTGCGCCAGCGCATAGAGCACCTTCGCATCGGTCGAGTCCAGGGCGGCGGCCTGCCGCAGCGCGGCGACGGCCCCCTGTTCGTCCCCCTGGATGCGCCGGCCCAGGCCGATGAGCAGGTGGATCCGGGCGTTGTCCGGTGCCAGGCTGCGGGCCCGCTCCAGCCGTTCGAACGCCACGTCGAAGGCGCCGCGCCGCAGGGCCAGCAGGCCCAGGTTGGCCCAGGCCGCCGGCTCCTCCGGAACCAGCTCGGTCACCCGCGTCAGCCGGGCATCGGCGCGCTGATCCTCGCCCACCTGCATCGCGATCACACCGGTGTAGAAAGCCGACACCGCCTCCCGGTACGTCTCCTCACCGGTGCCGCCCTCCCGGCCGCACGCCGCAAGGCCCAGCACCCCCACCAGCAGTAACGTTCCTGAAACAAGTCGTCTCATGCTCATCAAGATAACCTACATGCCCGAGATAACGAAACAGGTTCTCGGCCCCGGCCGCCCGTTTTCCGGCATCCAATTTCGGATCCGCGGCCGTCTTTCCTCAAGTCCCTCCGAGACGGCCGCCCGTCGCCGTGCCAGAGAATTCGCGACGGCCGCCCATTCCCCTTGATAAACCCGGAAACCTTGACGAACTTTTCGCTTACGATTTAAGGGTAAGGTGGGGAGCGATGAAAGCCCACGGCTTCAGGGCTATGTTGGCCGTGTAGGGCCGCGTTGGCCGTGTTACACGGCCCTTGCGGCCGGACGGCCCCATGAGATAGCCCATGTGGGATGAAATCGCCAGCAGAGTATGACACACTAGGACGCGGAACGCGTCCAATGTCGTTGGCTTGTGTTAGCTTTAGATACATAGCGGCGTGTACGCGCCGCATAGGTATGTAGATACTCGCTAAGCGATGTGCAGGAAGACGCTCAAATACCGCCTCTACACGTCCAAGAAGGATAAGCACCTGATCGAGCAGATTGAGGTTGCTGCTTCGATCTGGAATCACTCCGTGGCGCTGACCCGCCGATACTACCGAATGTACGGAAAGCCTCTCGGCGCGAACCGACTGATGAAGCACATCGCTAAACTTCGCCGTCGCAATCCGTACTGGCAGAAGCTCGGATCGCAGGCCGTACAGGACGTAATCCAGCGACTCGACAGGGCCTACCAGCGCTTCTTCGCGGCGCGTACCGGACGTGTGCACGTCCGGCGCCGCTCCGATCGCGCCGCGTCCACGCGCGGGCGCAAAGCCGGGCGGCCCGGTTTCAAGAGCCGACACCGGTACTCCTCGTTCACCTTGAAACAGGCTGGGTGGAAGTACCTCGGAGGTAACCGGCTCCGCGTAGGCCGCCACAATTTCAAGTTTGTCCTCTCTCGTCCGCTTGAGGGCGAGATCAAGACGCTGACGATCAAGCGTGACCGCTGCGGGGATCTGTGGGTTTGCTTCTCCGTCGTCGTTGCCGATGTCACGCCTTCGGCAGTAGGCTGTGACGGCCACGCCGTTGGACTCGATTTCGGACTCAAGACGTTCCTGACGACCTCGGATGGAGACAGGTACGAAGCCCCACAGCCTCTCAAGCAGAGCCTTAAGGAGATGGCAAAGCGTCAGCGCAGTCTCTCCCGTAAGCTCCGAGGCTCGAACAACCGCCGCAAGGCCCGTATCCGCGTGGCCAGGCTGCATCGCCGCATCGCAGATCAGCGGCGGGACTGGCATTTCAAGTTGGCCCACAAGATCTGCGACGGCGCCGATGTGATCTGCCTCGAAGACCTCTGCCTGAAAGGGATGCAGGCCATGTGGGGCAGGAAGGCGGCGCGTACACGCCGCGTTGATGATCTCGGCTATGGACAGTTCGTGTCGATCCTTCGGCATGTCGCACAGAAGCGTGGCAAGACCGTGGTGCAGGTGGACCGCTTCTTCGCCAGTAGCAAGACCTGCTCGGACTGCGGGGCCTTGAATCAGACCCTCAGCCTCTCGGATCGGGAATGGGTATGTGCTTCGTGTGGTAGCCTGCATGATCGCGATGAAAACGCGGCGGTAAACATCTACAGGGAAGGGGCATCTTCCCTTGGGGTAGGCGACGTAAGACCGTCTACCACCCCACCTCGGTGGGGTGGGACGGCTGTCGCTGCCTGATCCCAGAATCCCACGTGCTTCAGCCGTGGGAGTATGTCAACGCACTCTTACCCGCCCTTTCCTCCCCTGCCCCTATGTCCCGCCTTTTCGAGAAACGCCGGCTGCTGCGTGCCGGCCCCTGGTTGACGCTGCTCGTGCTCGTCAACGGCGGCTATCTCTGGGCCGCCGGGTCGCCGACCCTGTTTTACGTGGCCAACGTGCTGGCACACGTACTGCTGGGACTCGTGCTGCTGGCGGTGTGGGCCGGGATCGGCCTGGCGGTGATACGGCACGATGCGGCACGGCAACCGGCGTTCTCGGTGGTGCTCCTCTCGCTGATGCTGACCGCTGCCGGGACGGGGATAGCCCTGCTCGTCTTCGGTAACCTGCGCCCGCAGCGGCCCCTGCTCGTGGCCCACATCGCCTCCAGCTTCGGCGGAGTGCTCGGAACGCTGTGGTGGTTCCGGGCAAAGGGCTTCTTCGCCGGGCGTCCCTGGCTGCTCCGCACGGCAACGGCGCTCGTGATCCTTGCCGTGGCGGTGCCGCTGAGCCGCCCGTTCTGGCCCCCGCCGGCCGACCACGTCATCACCAACCCCACGATGCCCCCGGCCGACATGGCGGGCGAGGCCATGGGCGGCGCCGAAGGGCCCTTCTTTCCCAGTGCCGCCGAAACGGCCCACGGCGGCCTCATCCCCGGCGACTTCTTCCTCGAGTCACAGAGCTGCGGTCGCGGCGGCTGCCACCCGGACGTGACGGCGCAGTGGGAAGCCTCGGCCCACCGCTTCTCTTCGTTCAACAACCAGTGGTACCGCAAGTCCATCGAGTACATGCAGGAGGTCGCGGGGCTGCAGGCGCCGCAGTGGTGCGCCGGCTGCCACGACCACGCCCTGCTCTTCTCCGGGCAGATGGCCCGGCCCGTGGCCGAATTCATCGACACGCCGGAGGCGCATGCCGGGCTGGCCTGCGTCTCGTGCCACAGCATCACCCGCGTCAAGGACACGATGGGCAACGGCGGCTTCGTGATCGAGTATCCGAAGATGCACGAGCTGGCCACGAGCGAGAACCCGCTCGTCCGGGCCCTGCACGACTTTGTCGTCCGCATCGACCCGGAGCCGCACCGCCGGGCCTTCCTCAAGCCGTTCCACCGCGCGCAGCCGGCCGAGTTCTGCTCCGCCTGCCACAAGGTACACCTGGACGTGCCGGTGAACAACTACCGGTGGGTGCGCGGCTTCAACACGTACGACAACTGGCAGGCCAGCGGCGTCTCGGGGCAGGGCGCCCGCTCCTTCTACGAGCCCCCCGCCCCGAAGGACTGCCTCACGTGCCACATGCCGCGCGTCCCCTCGGACGATGCCGCCAACAAGGACGGCTTCATCCGCAGCCACCGCTTCCTGGCCGCCAACACCGCCCTGCCGACGGCCTACCAGGATAGTGTCCAGCTCCGCCAGACCATCGACTTCCTCCGGAGCGGGCAGCTCCGCGTGGACCTCTTCGCCGTCAGCGAGCCGATGGCCCCGGCCCTCTCGGCCGACGAGGCCCGCCGCGCCGGGGAGATGCCGGCCAACCTCGCCAGCACCTTTGCCGTCGGGGAGGAGCAACTGCGGGGCCTGGGCACGGGCAGCCTCACCCGCGAGGCGGTGAAGGTCTTTGCCCCCCTGGAGGACGGCGACGCGGTGCTCCAGCCCGGCACCTCCGTCCGCCTCGACGTCGTCGTGCGCACGCTCGGCCTGGGCCACTTCTTCCCGAGCGGCACCGTCGACGCGCAGGAGGCCTGGCTGGAGGTGAAGGCCGTCGACGCCCGCGGGCGTGTGCTCCTCTGGAGCGGCTGGGTGGAGGACGAGGGCCGCGGGCCCGTCGACCCGAGCGCCCACTTCTACCGCAACCTGATGGTGGACGCCCACGCCAACCCGATCAACAAGCGCAACGCCTTCGCCACCCGGGCCGTCGTCTACGTCAACCTGATCCCGCCCGGCGCGGCGGACGTGGCCCACTACCGCCTCCACATCCCCGAGGACGTCGGCCCCACGGTCACCATCACGGCGAAGGTACACTATCGCAAGTTCAACTGGTGGAACACCCACTTCGCCTATGCCGGTGTGCGCGACCCCGCCGACCCGAACCCGCGCTTCACGCGCGACTATGACGACGGCCGCTGGGTCTTCACCGGCGACACGCGCAACGTCTCGGGCAAACTCAAGGAAGTCCCCGTCCTGCCCATCGTGACGATGGCCGCCGACTCGGTGACACTGGCCGTGGCCCCCGCCGTGGCCGTCCGCCCGTCCGAGCGCGGCGTGCGCCCCGGCCTCCGCGAGCGGTGGAACGACTACGGCATCGGCCTCCTGCTCGAAGGCGACCTCAAGGGTGCCGAACAGGCGTTCCTCCGCGTGACCGAGATCGAACCGGACTACGCCGACGGCTGGGTCAACCTGGCCCGCGTCTACCTGCAGGAGGGCAACCTGGAACGGGCCGCCGAAGTTCTCGACCGGGCCGAGGCCGTGCGCCCCGGCTTCCACAAGACCCACTTCTTCAAGGGCCTCTACCACAAAGCCTGCGGCGAATACGATGCGGCCCTCAAGCACCTGCTGGCCGCCGCCGAGGCCTTCCCCCGCGACCGCGTCGTGCTCAACCAGATCGGGCGCGTCCACTACCTCCGGGCCGAACCCGAACAGGCCATCCCGTATTTCGAGCGGGTGCTCGCCATCGACCCCGAGGACCTGATGGCCCACTACAACCTGATGCTCGTCTACCGCGCCCTGGGCGAGCTGGACCGTGCCGCCGAGCACGAACGCCGCTACCTCCGCTTCAAGGAAGACGAGACGAGCAAGGCGCTGGCCCGGCAATACCGCGAGAAGCACCCGCACGATAACAACGAGGCCCTGCCCATCCACGAGCATACCCACCACCCGCCGCCGGCCGGGCGATAAGAAATGCCGAAGAGGGAGCCTGAACCGGTTTGCCTCGTTATCATGGGTCCGTGTCACCATCCTCTTCGAGCACGATGAGCCTCTACGACCTGATCGGCAAGCGGGTGCGGGTGCACCTCTACAACCGCGACGGAATCGCCCTGGGCACCGTCACCGGCCGCGTGGCCGACGTGGCGCCCGACGTGGAGGTGGCCCCGGGCATGAAGAAAGACCTGGCCTACGTGGTCGACATCGAGACGGGCGACCCGGACGTGCCCTACCGCAACAGCGCCGGCGAGGAGAACGAGTCGTGGTTCGCCGTGCAGGACATGGAGGTCATCGAGGAGAACCGCCCGCGCCTGTTCGTCAACTGAGGCGGGGGCGGCGTGTCGCCGGAATCCCGGCACCGTTCCGTATCTTCCGGCCTTGCCCTTCTGACCCGTCCCTGCCGCGATGCCTGCCGAACGCCCCACGCTCCTCTGCCTGGCCAGCTACTTCAAAGGCGAGCGCTTCCTCGAAGCCGCCCACCGCGCCGGGGCCCGCGTGGTGCTCCTGACCCGCGAGAAGCTCGCCGGCGAGCCCTGGCCCATGGACCACGTCGCCGAGCGCTTCCTCCTGCCCGACCTGCGGCGGCAGCCGGACGTGACGCACGCCGTCAGCTACCTGGCCCGCACCCGCCGCTTCGACCGCCTCGTGGCCCTGGACGAGTACGACACCCCCACGGCCGCCTCGCTCCGCGCCCACCTGGGCCTGCCCGGCCCCGACGAGAGCACCGCCCGCCGCTTCCGCGACAAGCTGACCATGCGCCTGGCCGCCCGCGACGCCGGCCTGCCCGAACCCGCCTTCGTCCCCGTCCTCAACCACGACGACCTGCGGGCCTTCATGGACGCCGTGCCGCCCCCGTGGGTGCTCAAGCCCCGCGCCGAGGCCAGCGCCATGGGCATCCGCAAGCTCACCCACCCCGACGCCCTCTGGCCCCTGCTCGACGAACTCGGCGACCGCCAGTCCTATCACCTCCTCGAACAGTTCCTCCCCGGCGAGGTCTTCCACATCGACGCGGTCGTGTGGGACGGCAAGGTGGTCTTCGCGGCGGTCCAGCAGTACGGCGAGCCGCCGCTGGACGTCTACCAGGGCGGCGGCGTGTTCCTCTCCCGCACCGTGCCATACGACACCCCGGAGGCGGCCGAGCTGCTCCGCCTGAACTGCGACCTCGTCGCCGCCTTCGGCCTGCGGCACGGCGTCATCCACGCCGAGTTCATCCGGAACGACGGCCGGTTCTACTTCCTGGAGGTGGCCGCCCGCGTCGGCGGGGCCGGCATCGACCGCCTCATCGAGGCCGCCACGGGCCTCAACCCCTGGGAAGCCTGGGCGCACGTGGAGGTGGCCCGCGCCCGCGGCGAAACCTACCGCCTGCCGCCCCTCCGCCGGGACTATGCCGGCCTCATCGTCTGCCTCTCCCGCCAGCCCTGGCCCGACCTCTCCGTCTACGACGACCCCGAAATCGTCTGGCGGCTGCACAAGAAGCACCACGCCGGCCTCGTGGTCGCCGCGCCGGAGCACGCCCGCGTCGAGGCCCTGCTCCATGCCTACGCGCCCCGCTTCGCCCGGGACTTCCTGGCCCGGCACCCCCCGCTGGACACGGCGCCGGAGTGAGCCCGGGTTTATAGTCCGTATTTCGTAGTGCGTATTTCGTAAGGTCGTTACGTACCACGCACTACGCACTACGCACCACGCACTACGCCTCAATGCCCCCGGCGTTTGTGTACGGTGTGCCAGTACAGATCGAGGTATTTCTCGGCGGAGCGTTTCCAGGAGAAGTCGCTCATCATACCTCGGCGCTGGATCTCCCGCCAGGTCTCCGGTTCGTGAAAGAGGGCCATGGCCCGCAGGATCGTCGCGTAGAGGGCGTCCGGCGTGGCATCGTAGAAGGAGAAGCCGTTGCCCTGCCCGCCGAACTCGTGGAAGTCGTGCACCGTGTCGGCCAGGCCGCCGGTGCGATGCACGATGGGCACGGTGCCGTAGAGGAGGCTGTACATCTGGTTGAGGCCGCAGGGTTCGAAGTGCGAGGGCATCAGGAACAGGTCGGCGCCGGCCTCGATCCAGTGGGCCAGTTCCTCGTGGTAGCCGATGTAGACGCCCACGCGGTCGGGGAACGTGGCCGCGGCCCAGTTGAAAAAGTCCTCGAACCGCCGCTCGCCGCTGCCGAGCACGACGAGTTGCATCTTGTGATGGACGAGCAGATCCCCCAGGATCGGCTGGAGCAGGTCGAAGCCCTTCTGCCCCGTCAGCCGGGAAACGATGCCGAAGGTAGGCACTTTTTCGTCGTATTCGAGGCCGAAACGTTCGAGCAGCGCCCGCTTGTTCTTCTGCTTCTTCCGGAGCGAGGCGAAGTCGTAGTTCTGCGGGATGTAGGGATCGCGGGCCGGGTGCCAGAGGTCGGTGTCGATCCCGTTGAGGATGCCGTAGAGGTCGCCGCCGCGGGCCCGCAGGATACCGTCGAGGTCAGCGCCGAAGGCCGGCGTCTGGATCTCGTGTGCATACGTCTCGCTGACGGTGGAGATGCTGCCGGCGAAGACGATCCCGGCCTTCATGAAGCAGAAGGCGCCGTGCAACTCATACGGCCCGCCGGGATAGAACAGGTCGTACTGAAGCCCGGCCTTGTAGATCGAGGCGCTGGGAAAACGTCCCTGATAGCTGATGTTGTGAATCGTCAGGAGCGTGGCCGTCTGGTGAAAGAGCCGGTCCCAGTGATAGACCTTGTGCAGATAGACCGGCATGAGCGAGGTCTGCCAGTCGTTGCAATGAATCAGGTCGGGCGCCCAGGCATAGCGCTGGAGGATTTTGAAGACGGCATGCTGGAGGAAGATGTAGCGCTCGTCCTCGTCGGGGTCGCTGGTGTAAACGCCGGGGCGGTGGTAGTAGTGGGGGCAGTCGATGAAATAGACCTCGACGGGAGAGTCCGGCAGGTGGCCGTACCAGACGTTGAACGTGTGCGTGTGATCGCCGACCGTCACCGGGATGTCCTGCAGTTCGGTGGCGAAGACCAGGTCGTGATCGAGGGTGGGGATGGACGCATAGAGCGGCATGAATAGCTTGACCTCGCAGCCGAGCTCGGCCAGGGCTTTCGGGAGCGACCCGCTCACGTCGGCCAGGCCACCGGTCTTGGCATAGGGAACGCATTCGCTCGTCGCAAAGCAGACTTTCATCTCATCGGCGTTGAACGTGAAACGGGAACCCATCGAACGTTGGCCCTGCACCGGCGTCTCACTGTACCGGTTCCCTCGGAAGCACAACGTCCAATGCAGGGGAAGATACATGCTGGAGACGATACTTGAAGGCGTACGCCCGGAATTTCGCACCCAGGAGGAAGTCCGCCCTTCCATCCGGGCGGCGTGCGAAGCCCACCCGGACGTCGCCGCGTATCACGAGCTGGGCACGAGCGAGGAGGGCCGGCCGCTCTACGGCGTCGTGCTCGGGCGCGGGCCGCACACCGTCTCGCTCATCGCCGGCGCCCACGCCGACGAGCCGGTCGGGCCGGAGACGCTCCGCACCTTCGTCCTCGAAGCCCTGCGCCGGCGGGATCGCCTCGCCCCCCTCTTCGAGCGCTTCCGCTTCGTCGTCGTGCCCCACGTCAACCCGGACGGCGAGGCCCGCAACCGCCCCTGGATCGAACGGTGGCCGGACGTGCGCGCCTACGTGCGCCACGCGTTCCGCGAGCCGCCCGGCCGCGACCTCGAGTTCGGCTTCCCCGCCCTGCGCGTCGAGAACCGGGCGGTGGCCGCCTTCCTGGAGGCCCACGCGCCGGTGGGCCTGCACATGAGCCTGCACGGCATGGGCTTCGCCGAGGGCGCCCTGCTGCTCATCGAGCGCCGCTGGACCTTCCGCACGCAACCCCTGCGTGACGCCTTCGCCGCCGCCGCCCGCGCCCACGGCCTCCTTCTGCACGATCACAACCGCAAGGGCGAGAAGGGCTTCTTCTACATCGAACCCGGCTTCACGACGACACCCGAGGGTGAGGCCATGCGCCACTACTTCCACGCCCTGGGCGACGACGCCACCGCCGCCCTTTTCCACGACAGCTCCATGGAGTTTGCCCGTCGCCTCGGCGGCGACCCGCTCTGCCTGGTCACCGAGCTGCCACTGTTCGTCGTGGCCTTCCGTGACCCACCGGCCGCTCCGCCCGAGCCGGGCCGTCCCGCCGCCTACCTGGCCTTCCGCGAACGCCTCCCCGCCTGGCGCCGGCGCCTCACGACCGGCGAGCCCGACGACGACCTGCTCGCCCCCTTCACCCTCACCCCGGTCGACCTGGCCACCCAGATCCGCCTGCAACTCCATGCCCTCACCCTGGGCCTGCAGGCCCGCTTCGATGAACAGGGTGTAGAGGACCGGTTTACTTTCTGTTAACTTTAGAATTTGGAAGCGCTTGCCGGAAACCCGCCATTGAATCTTTCGGATATGTGGCGGAATTTATATCGTCGCGAATGCCGTGCGCATTTCGACAACCTTCAACCTGCCAACAAACACACAGCAAGGTGTCGCTATGATAAACAAGAAAGTGAGCCCGAAAGGCAAAAAGGTGCGCGTCACGTTCGAGCTGCCGGGCGAGGTGGCCAGCGAGCGGGTCTCGGTCGTCGGCGACTTCAACGACTGGAACCCGGCAGAGGGTGAGATGACCTTCGTCAAGACCCGCAACGTGTGGAAGAAGGAAGTCTCGCTCGATGCAGGCCAGACGTACCAGTTCCGCTACTTCATCGACGGCGAGAAGTGGGCCAACGACGACGAGGCCGACGGCGCCGTACCGAACGAGTACTTCAGCCAGAACAGCGTGCTCTCGCTCTGAGCGCGCACGTGCCACCCCCTCTCTCCGGCACGGCACGGAGCCCGAAGCCCCTCTCCGCATCCCCTTTTCCGGATGCCGGCTCCCGGCCTGCGCAACCTGACGGCACGTCATCCGATGTGGACGAGGCCCCCCTTGCGGGGGGCCTTTTTCTTTGCTCCGGCTCAGCCGAAGAGCAGCCGCACCACGTAGATGGCCAGGAACATGGCGAAGACGTCGGCGATGAGACCGGCGGGGACGGCATGCCGCGTCTTCTTCACGTTCACCGCGCCGAAGTAGACGGCGATGACGTAGAACGTCGTCTCGGTGGAGCCGAACATGGTGGCGGCCATCTTGACCAGCAGCGAATCCTCCCCGTACTGGTTGATCATGTCCAGCACGATGGCGGCCGAGCCGCTGCCGGTGAGCGGGCGGATGATCATCATGGGCAGCACCTCCGGCGGCACACCCAGCCAGCCGAGCACGGGCCGCAGCCCGTCGATCAGGAAGTCGAGCGCCCCGGAGGCCCGGAACATGCCGATGGCGAACAGGATGGCCACCAGGTACGGAATGATCATCACGGCCACGTTGAACCCCTCCTTTGCCCCCTCCACGAACTCCTCGTAGACGGGCACCTTCTTGATCAGGCCGTAGAGCGGGAAGCCGACGATGATCGTCGGGAGGACGAAGACGGAGAGGATGTCGAGCAGGGTACGGACGGTTTCCATATCGGGAGCAGGGTTACGGGATGAGCGGAGTCGTCAGGTGCCGGCGTCCTCGCGGCCGGTACCGGCCGCGGCGCGCTGCGGGTCGGTGTCGCGGTAGGCTTTCAGCCGCCCGAGTACCTTCGCCGACGCGATGGCCACGATCAGGGAGAGGAGCGTGACGATGAGGATACTGAAGAAGAGCTGGTTGATCTGCAGGCCCATGATGGCCACGAGCAGCACCGGCGGCACGATCTGCACGCTGGCGGTGTTCATCGCCAGGAGCATCACCATGTCGTTCGTGGCCGTGTCCGGCTCCGGATTGAGCTTCTGCAGTTCCTCCATCGCCTTGATGCCCAGCGGAGTGGCCGCATTGCCCAGCCCCAGCATGTTGGCCGTCAGGTTGAGCACGATCATGGCAAGGGCCGGGTGATCCTTCGGGATGCCGGGAAAGAGGGGGCGCAGGACCGGCTGCGTGAGGCGTACCAGGCTGTAGAGCATCCCGGCCCTGTCGGCGATCTGGAGCAGGCCCATCCAGAGGGCCAGCGTGCCGATGAGCCCGAGCGCCAGCGTCACAGCCGTCTCGGCGAAGTCGATGGCGGCCTCGGCGATGGCGTGCATCTTGACGAAGCGCACGGGCGGGAACGTGACCGTGGTGGCGGCGAGCGTGTCGCCCCGGAGCGTGAGCGGGCCGATGAGGCCGCGCAGGTCGTTGTCCCGGGCCGAGGTCATCGCACGGATCGTCGAGAGCGGCTCCGGCACGGCCACGTCCTCCGCGAAGCGGAGCTGCCGTCCCTCGCGCGTCTGCACGAGCACCCCCTCGTAGGACGCCGCCGGACGGGCCTCCGTGCCGTAAAAAGCACCGAACGTCTCCGGATCGATCGTCACGGTGAGGGGCACCCGCCGGGCATCGGGATCATAGCCTTCGGGAAAATGCAGCGTGACGGGCAGCGGCCGGTCGTTCCGGTAGGTATCGCGGGAGAGATCGCGGAGGTCGTGCACCATCGCAAAGACCAGGCTGAAGACGATCAGCCCGGCCCAGATGTAGTTCAGCATGTCGAGGACCTCGGATGAACGATGGATACGGGACGAGAACGGACGCGCTATGATACAAAAAACGGGCCTTGCGAACAGGCGCCTCCCGCGACCCTCCGGCCCCTCCGGCGAAGATCACGGCCGGCCGCGCGAACGGCCCGTCGTGGCACCGGGCTCCGGCCCGGCCTCAAAAATTTTTTATCACCCGAAGGTAGATGAAGTGCTAGAAAAAGCTTACATTCTTCGCCGGTTTGCAGCGTTATAAACGGGTCATAGCCATTGAAGGCGTCGGTGTGCAGCGTGATGTAGCCGCACCCTTCACGGGTGCGCCCCCTGTCCGCTGGCGCGCCCGGGCTGCCGGGACGCGCAACGCGTCCAGATCCGCGGCTACACGTGGGCCGTTCGCTAAGAGCAGCCATGCCCTCCATGGCCATGACCTCCGCTATATTCCAACTTGTAGCCGGAGAACTGCGCATGAATGTTCGTCACATTGTCTGTGCCCTTGCCCTGCTGTTGCTGACGGGTTGCTATCATGCCCGGGTCACGACGGGCCTGACGCCTTCGACCGAGGTCATCGACATTCCCTTCGCCTCGGCATGGATCTACGGGCTCGTTCCCCCCAGCATCGTTGATGTCGAGAACGAGTGTGAAAACGGTGTGGCCCGCGTCGAGACACAGTTGAGCTTCGTGAACCAGCTCGTGGGTGCCATCACCTTCGGCATCTACACGCCGATGCACATCCGGGTGACCTGTGCCGCCCGGTGACCCGTCCCTGCCCTGACGGAACAAAAGACGCGGGGCCTGCCCTGATCTGGCAGGCCCCGCTGTTTTCAGGCGCACCCGGTGGAAGCCGGGTTCAACGTTCCCAGCGTGCCCGGATGGTTTTGGCCCCGTCGCCGTACTGGTACGTCCATTCGCCTTCGTAGGAGCGGGCCAGGGCCTCACCGATGCGCCGGGCGACGTGCACCCCGGTCGTGGTCACGACGGTCTGGCTGTCCTCCTGCCGGATCTCGATCAGGCGCTCGAGCGGGTGCAGGGCTTTCTCGGCCTGCTCGACGTTGCGCACGAGGTTGAGGAGCTCCTCCCGGTGGGTTTCGAAAAAAGCCCCCCGCAGCTCGATGTACCCTGCCGGGTAGTGATCGGCGATCCGGCGGCAGGCGGGGCAGACGGTCTCGTTGGCACCCGGCGGCGGCGGCTCCCACGTCCATCTCCCCTTCGTATAGACGGCATTGCATTCGGTGCACCGGGTCGGCTCAGGCCATTTTTCGCGGGGTCGATAGGTATCGATGCGCTTGGTCTTGATCAGCCGGTCTTTACGACCATACTGCCCTTTCTGCATAATCGAATCCTCCTTTAAGGCGATCAACACACGTTTTTCGATGTCGCGAAGACAGGTCGTGGGCGACACGGAGAAGGCAACGGAAACGCTGCTTTCACGATAACAAAATGATTACAAAGACGCCAGTAGCGACCGGTGCGGGCTCAAGAAATCGCGTCGTCGTTCCGGGAAGAGGGAGCCGGCGCGGGCAACTCGAAGTGGGTCCGGATCCGGGCCGCCACGGCCGGGCCGACGACCTCGGCCAGTTCCGCCTCGGAAGCGGCCTTCACCCGCCTGACCGAACCGAAGGCCTGCAGCAACCGGCGCACTCGCTTCTCTCCGAGGCCGGGGACGTCCATCAACTCGGAATGCAGCACCTGCTTCCGGCGCTGCCTGCGCTGGAACGTGACGGCGAAGCGGTGGGCTTCGTTGCGCACCCGCTGCAGCAGTTGCAGGGATGAACTCGTACGGGGAATGATCACCGCCTCGGCGTCGCCCGGGAAGAAGACCTCTTCGAGCCGTTTGGCGAGGCCGACGACGGGAAAGCGTCCCTTCACGCCGGCTGCTTCGAGCGCCTCGACTGCATGCGAGAGCTGTCCCTTGCCGCCGTCGACGACGACCAGGTCGGGCCATGGGCCGTCCTCCCGCCGCACCCGTTCGTAGCGCCGCGCCACCACCTCCTGCATCGAGGCGAAGTCGTCCGACTTGCCTCCCGCCACGGAGCGGATCTTGTAGGTGCGGTAGTCCTTCTTCTTCGGCCGGCCGTCCTCGAAGACGACGCAGGAGGCGACGATGCCGGTGCCGCCGAGATGGGAGACGTCGAAGCATTCGATCCGGCGGGGCAGGCGCGGCAGGTGCAGGTCCCGTTGCAGGGCCCGGACGGCGTGGGGGATGCGCCCCTCTTCCTGCCGGTTTTTTTGCAGGCGCCACTCATCGAGGAGCAGCCGGGCGTTGGCCTCCACCATGCGGAGGAGCGCGGCCTTGTCCCCGCGCTCGGGCACGCGCAGCGGCACCTTCTTGCCCCGGCGCACCCGCAGCAGTTCCTCCAGCGGCGCCGGCTCGGCCACGGGCATCCCGAGCAACACCTCGTCGGGGAAGAAGGTGGCCTCGGCGTAATAGTGCTCGACGAGCGCCTGCATCAACTCGGCGTCCGAGCGGCCTTCGAGGCGGCGCAGGTACTTGTGCTGCCGCCCGATGACCTTGCCCTCGCGCACCTTGAAGATCGCCCCGCAGGCCACATCCTCCGCCCGGTCGATGGCCAGCGCAAAGAGGTCCCGGTCGTCGAAGTCCTGCCCGACGACCTTTTGCCGGTCGGCGTACCGTTCGAGCGCCCGGATGCGGTCCCGCAGCGCAGCGGCCTCCTCAAAGCGCAGTGCGGCGGCCGCTGCTTGCATCTGCGCGGTGAGGTGCTCGATGAGTGCCTTCGTCTTGCCGTTGAGCAATTGCTCGACCTGCCGGATCGTCTCGTTGTAGTCCTCCTCCGTCTGATAGCCGACGCACGGCCCCTTGCACCGCTTGATGTGGTACTGCAAACACACCTGGTACTTGCCGGCGGCGATGGGCTCGGGATCGAGGCGGAGGCTGCAGTCGCGCAACTGGAACAGCGAGCGGATGGTGTCCAGCACCAGGCGCATGCTTTTCACGTCGGTATACGGGCCGAAGTACTTCGAGCCGTCCCGTTTCACGCGCCGGGTGGGAAAGACACGCGGAAAGCGCTCGTTCGTGATGCAGATGTAGGGATAGGTCTTGTCGTCCCGGAGGTTGACGTTGTAACGCGGCTTGAGGCGTTTGATCAGGTTGTTCTCCAGGATCAGCGCCTCGGCTTCGGTGTCGGTGACGATCACCTCCACGTCGGCGATTTTGCGCACGAGTGCCTGCAGGCGCCCGTCCTTCGGGCGGCTTTCCTGGAAGTAGGAGCGAACGCGCTGGCGCAGGTTCTTGGCCTTGCCCACATAGAGAACGGTTCCGGCGGCATCCTTGTGCTGGTAGATACCGGGAGCCGCCGGCAAATGGGCGAGCTTCTCTTCGAGCGACGGGGTCATCGGCAACACCGCGGGCGGTCTTCGCAAGAGGAACGAGTGCACCGGGATGGTGTTTCCTGCCGGAGCCCACCGCTTCCGTTGCACGGCCTGGCGCGGAGCCCGGGTCGTTCTAGGCCGTCACAACGGGCAGCGCCAGGCCGGTTTTCAACTCATAGGCGTGCGCGACGAGGCCCGCCAGGCTTTCCAGATCGAACGTGCCGGCGTTGAGGACGAGGTCGTAGTCGGCGGCGTTGTTGACGTCACGCCGGAAGTTGTGACGGACGAACTCGGCCCGCTCGGCGTCCCGCGCTTCGACCCGGCGACGGGCCTCGCGCTCGTCGAGCCCCTGGGCTTCGGCGTAGCGCTTCACCCGGAGTTCGAACGGGCAGACGACCCGCACGCTGAGCATGTCGCGGGAGCGGAGGATGTAATTGGCCCCGCGCCCGACGATGATGCTGCGGCCGTGGTGGGCGATGGTCTTGACCACCCGCATGAGGGTTCGCAGGTACTGCACGTTGGTGTGGGAGCCCCCCAGCAGCGTGGCGTTGATGGCATCCTCGATGGCCTCGCGATGGTGCTCGTCGAGGGAGGCCAGCAGGCGTGCGTCGGCGCCCGCCTCCTCGGCGATGGCCTTCACCAGTTCCTGATCCCAGACCGTGAAGCCGGTGCGGTCCCCCAGCAGCCGGGCCAGCGCCGCCCCCCGCGCCCCGAACTCCCGCGAGATCGTGATGACGGGATAACGCACCTTCTTGCGGGCAAACGCAAGGTTTTCCCGTTCCCAGCGGCGAATCTGCTCCTCCAGGATCTGTTCGAGATGGCGGGCCATGGCATGAACGCTCTGCTACCTGATACAACCGGACACAGTTCAGCATACGGATCCGCACCCAGATTGGCAACGAACCCGGAGCCACACCGCCCGGGAATCAACCGGGCGGCCGCGTTGTCTAGATGAGGTAGCGCATACGAATTCCCCGGCATTCCACACCGGCAAGGCCGGCGCTACGGCCCTTTCACAGAACCGGTATCAACCCGGAGCAACGACACATGTACGACCGCCTTTCCCGTCTCCGCTCACCGCTTGCCCGGACCTGCGCCGCGGGCGCACTCCTCTTCGGGATGATCTCCTGTTCGATGTCCCCGGACGAAGGGCTTCTGGTCCCTCAATACGATTCCGGGACGGCCGCCTACCGGATCGAGCGGGCGTGGAACGACCGGCTGGTGCAGCAACTCTACCTTTCCGCCACCGAGCTGGCCAGCGGCGATACGCTCGCGCTCCGGTCGCTGCTGATCAACCGGGGCACGAAGCCGGTCACGGCCACCTGGCGCGTCTGCGGGCTGACGATCCGCTCCGAGATGCAGATGGAGGAGCCCTTCATCCTATGCGCCGCCCACAGCGCCACGGGCGCCATCGCGCCCGGCGACACCGTGATCACGGAAGACGCTGGGCGGATCCACGCAGCGCCCGGCGTCTACACGCTGGAAGTCCAGCACCTGATCCACCCACCCCGAACCCTCACCGTGGCGGTCACCGTGCGGGCGCCCTAGCCGCGGGACGACGGCCTCAGTACCCCACGGCCCGGCCGCTCGGGGCCCGGGTATCGGCGGCGCCGTAGCGGATGCCCGTGGCCGGATCGACATAGATGCCGTGCGCCCGGCCCTGGTAGTAACGAACGCGGACGCGGTGCCCCATCATCTCATAGAGACGGCGGGTATCCGGCGAGAGGCCCCACCGTTCGAACGACGTCTCGTCCGGCAGCCACTGGTGATGGATACGCGGGGCCTCGACGGCTTCTCCGATGTTCATGCCATGATCGAGCACGTTGAGCACCACCTGCAAGACGGTGTTGATGATGGTGCGCCCGCCGGGGCTGCCGATGACGAGCACGGGCCGCCCGTCCTTCGCCACGATGGTGGGGGTCATGCTCGAAAGCATGCGTTTCTCCGGCGCCACCCGGTTCGGCGGCGTGCCGATCAGGCCGGTGGTGGTGGTCCGGCCCGGGATCGGGTTGAAGTCGCCCATCTCGTTGTTGAGCAGGAAGCCCGCCCCTTCGACGACGATGCGCGCGCCGTAGCTGTGCTCGAGCGTGTAGGTCAGCGAGACGGCGTTGCCGGCGGCATCGACCACGGAGAAGTGGGTCGTCTCTTCACTCTCCGGGATCAGGTAGGCCGCGTTGAACCGGGCCGAGTCGCTCTCGGAAGCCCGGAACAGGTCGATCGTCTGCCGCAGCGCGCGGGCATAGTCCTTCGAGGTGAGGCGGTCGACGGGCATGTCCGGGTTGAAGTCCGGATCGCCCAGGTACAGGGCGCGGTCGGCATAGGCACGGCGCATGGCCTCGGTGAGCAGATGCAGGTAGAGGGCGCTGTTGTGCCCGATCGCCTTCAGGTCGAACCCCTCGAGGATGTTGAGCATCTCGACGAGGGCGACGCCACCGGAACTGGGCGGGGACATGGCGTAGACGTCGTAGCCGCGGTAGGTGCCATGGACGGGCGGCTGCTCCTTCGCCTCGTAACGCGCCAGATCCTCCTCGGTGATGAGCCCGCCATGCCGGCGCATGAAATCGGCCAGGAGCCGTGCCGTCTCGCCCCGGTAGAAGCCGTCGTGCCCGTGATCGCGGATGCGGGCGAGCGTGCGGGCCAGGTCGGGCTGTCGCAGGATCTCGCCGGGCTCGTACGGCTCGGTGCCGTTTTTGAGGAAAGCGTTGCGCGTTGCCGCGTAGAGCGGATCGGTGAGGGTGCGGAAGGCCCGCAGGTCGTCTGCCAGATCCCACGACACGGGAAAGCCTTCCCGGGCCAGGCGGACGGCCGGCTCGACGAGATCGGCCCAGGGCAGCGTGCCGAGACGCCGGTGCGCCAGCCATAGCCCCGCCACCGTACCGGGCACCCCGACCGAGAGCGGCCCCTCGTGATTGGCGTTGTCACGGATCTCACCGTGCTCGTCGAGGAACATGGTCTCGGTGGCGGCCAGCGGGGCCTTCTCACGAAAGTTGAACGCCGTGACCGTGCCGTCGGCGCCGTGATAAACCAGGAAACCGCCCCCTCCGATGTTGCCGGCGGCGGGGTGCACCACGGCCAGGGCAAAGGCCGTCGCCACGGCCGCATCGACGGCATTCCCGCCCCGCCGGAGCACGTCCACACCCACCTCGGACGCCAGGTAGTGCGTGCTGACCACCATCCCCTGACGGGCCGGCACGGGAATCCGCCCGGCCTGCGCACGGGCCGGCATCACCATCCAGCTACTCCACATCAGCCCCGCCAGAACCAGCAGGCACGAAATTTTTCGCATGATTCCTCCGGCTTGTGTCGTCGTTTCGTATGTTCCCGGCGTGCCTATGCCGGGGGCACGCAATCTACACCGGCGCCGGGACTTATTCACGATACAAATGCGGTTGAAAGAACTCCATTGCCCGACGGCGCTGTTGCCGGACGGCTGGGCCCGCGACGTGGTGATCAAGTTCGACGAGGCCGGATGGATCCGGTCGGTACGGACGGAGGTGATGAGCTGGCCGGCGGTCTCGGCGGCCGGGCCGGTCCTGCCCGGCATGCCGAACGTACATTCCCACGCCTTCCAGCGGGCCCTGGCCGGGCTGACCCAGGTAGCCGGTCCCGGGGACGACGACTTCTGGTCGTGGCGGCAGATGATGTATGCCTTCGCCGGGCGGATGACGCCGGAGGCCGTCGAGGCGACCGCCGAACAGCTCTACGTGACGATGCTCAAGAGCGGCTACACGGCCGTGGGCGAGTTCCACTACCTGCACCACCAGCCCGACGGCACCCCCTACGCAGACCGGGCCGAGCTCTCGCGGCGCATCCTGGTGGCGGCCCGGCGGGTCGGCATCGGCCTGACGCACCTGCCGGTGCTCTACGCCTACGGCGGCTTCGGCGCACAGCCACCCTCCGATGAGCAACGCCGCTTCCTCAACGACGTCGACGGGCTGGGGCGCATCCTGGAGGCGGTGGCGGCCGACTGCGCGCAGGACCCGCAGCTGCGCCTCGGCCTGGCTCCCCACTCGCTCCGTGCCGTCACCGAGGCCATGCTGCACGAGGCCCTCGCCCTGCTCGACCGCCTCGACCCCTCGGCGCCGGTCCACATCCACGTGGCCGAACAGATGCGGGAGGTGATGGACTGCCTGGTCTGGAGCGGGCAGCGCCCGGTGGCCTGGCTGCTGGACCACATGCCCGTCTCCGAACGGTGGTGCCTCGTGCACGCCACCCACATGATGCCGGAGGAAACCGCCGCGCTGGCGGCCTCCGGCGCGGTCGCCGGCCTCTGCCCCACCACCGAGGCCGACCTCGGCGACGGGCTCTTTCCCGTGGTGGATTACCTCCGGCAACAGGGACGCTTCGGCATCGGCTCGGACAGCCACACCCTCGTCTCCCCCGCCGACGAACTGCGCATGCTCGAATACGGGCAGCGTCTCTCCCGCCAGCGCCGGAACGTGTTGCGGCATGCGGATCACCCCTCGATCGGGCGCGGGCTCTATACGGCGGCCCTCGACGGCGGCGCCCGTGCCCTCGGACGGCCCATCGGCCGCATCGCTCCCGGCTACCGGGCCGACCTCGTCGTACTCAACGCCGAAGACCCGCTCCTCTTCGGAAAAAGCGATGACGCCATCCTGGACACGTACCTCTTCTCCGGCGGCCCGGCCCTCGTCCACGACGTCATCGTCGGCGGGCGTCATCTCGTGCAGGCCGGGCATCATCCCGACGAGGAAGCCATCGCCGCACGCTACCGCCGGACGATGGAACGGCTGCTCCGCCAGGTCGTGTGATGCTCGCATGACGGACGCCCCGGTCAACTCCAGCATGGCGTCCCGTCCCGCGCCAGGCCCGTCAGCGGGAAGCCACCTCGGCCTGCATCTCACGGGCGACGCGCTCGACCTCGCGCCAGACGCGCAGCAGGTTGCCGCCCCATAGCTGCGCAATCTGCGCCTCGGTGTAGCCCCGGCGGACGAGCTCCAGCGTCACGTTGAACGTCTCCGAGGCGTCCTGCCAGCCCTCGAGGCCGCCTCCGCCGTCGAAGTCGGACGCGATGCCGACGTGGTCGATGCCGATCAGCTCCACGGCATAGTCGATGTGGTCGACGAAGTCGCGGACGTCGGGGCCGGGCCAGCGGGCGTCGATCTCGTCCATACGGGCGCGGTAGACGGCGCGGGCCGAGTCCGAAAGGGCCTGCCAGGCCGCATAGCCGGTGATGCCCATCTCCTCCCGCAACGCCGCCACGGCCGCCTCTTTTTCGGGCGGGTCGGCCTTCACGAAGGCCTCGAGCGCCACGATCTGGATGACGCCGCCGTTCTCCTTCAGGGCCCGGAGTTGTTCGTCGTCCATGTTGCGCGGGTGGTCGGCCAGCGCCCGCACGCTCGAATGGGAGGCGATGACGGGCGCCCTCGAGACCCGCACCGCATCGAGCATGGCGGCCTTCGAGATGTGCGAGACGTCCACCATGATGCCGAGGCGATTCATCTCCCGGACGACTTCCTCGCCGAAGGGACTGAGGCCGTCGTGCTCGGCCTCGACGTCGCCCAGCTCCGGCTGCGGCTGCGCCGAGTCCGCGATGTCGTTGTGGCCGTTGTGCGCCAGCGTCATGTACCGGGCACCGAGGTCATGGTATTGTTTCAGGAGCGCGAGGTCCTTTCCGATGACGTAGCCGTTCTCGATGCCGATGGCGGCCACCAGCTTGCCCGCACGGTGGATGCGCTCGACGTCGTCCGCCGTGTAGGCCAGCTCGATCAGGTCCGGGTACAGCTCCTCGGTCATGCGATGGATGGCGTCGAACTTGACCAGGGCGTCGGCCTTCGCCTTCTCGTAGTTCTCCGGCGTGCGCTCGGTCTGCCCGACGTAGACGATGAAGAAGGCCGCATCCAGCCCGCCTTCCTGCATCTTCTGCAGGTTGACCTGGCGGTCGGCGTCGAGGGGGTCCACCTCCTCGGTGGCGAAGTTGAAGGGAATGTCGGCGTGCGTGTCGATGGTGAGCACGCGCTCGTGGATGGCACGGGCCGTTTCGACGAGGGCCTCCTCGCCCCGGTCGCACGCAGGGAGAACGAGCATCGAGAGAATCAGGCAGAAGAAAAGGGGGCGCATGGTGCTTGTTCGTGTCTGGAATCGGTTGAGGCAGGCCCAATATAAGCTTCAGGCTCGTGCGGCGAAACGGTCGGCCTGTCGCCGGGCCATCCAGTCGCAGACCTCCCACAGGTCGGCCAGGGGTTCCCCGGTCTGCGGGTGGATGTGCAGATACGGTGGCGGGCCGAACTCGGGCGTCAGCGTGGTCGTGGCCAGGCCCTGGCGCTCCTGGGCATCCCAGACCCGATCCCACCAGTGTTCGTGGGCCGCCAGGGCATCCCGGTAGCGGGGCAGCCGGGGGTCGGGCACCTGCGGCCCCTGGGCGTACCCGACACGGGCATGCAGGTGCAGCGTCCGCGCCGCACACCGCTCCAGCAGGGGGGCCTGATCTTCCAGCAAGCGCTCGCAGACACACACCCAGTGACTGAAGTCGCCGCAGAGCATGAGCCCCTCGAAACGCTCGATCAGCCGGCCCGTGATCCACGGATGAAAGAGGATGCGCCCCCGCTGCGTCTCGTGGGCCACACGCACGCCGTGGTTGGCCTCGATGCTCAGTACATCCTGGAAATACCGGATGCTCTGCTCCTCCGTCCACGCATCGACCCCGTCGCGGCTGGTGATGACCACGGGTTCGAAGTCCTTCAGGGCGGCCTCGAGCTGCCGCCAGAACGAAGTGATGTGCTCGGCGACGGTCCGGCCCCGGGTGAAAAGCACCGGGATGAACTGCAGCTCATACGCCGCCAGCAGGTCCTTGAAGTGGGAGCGCCGGTTCACCGGGGGCAACGCGGCCTCGACGCCGTCGTAGCCGGCCGCCTTGATCCGGGGAAAAGCCTCCTCCAGTCCAAGGTCGATGCCCCAGAGATGACGAAAAAGTGCAAGCTTCATGACGGGAAGGCCCTTGATGTGCACGTCGCCGGGAGAGCGTCAAGGTAGAAAACGAATGCCAGAGGCGAAAGGGATCGTCCCCCGCGGACCGCCGCGGAAAGAAAACGGCCGGGACGATGCCGGGCCACGGCATGCCGGAACCGGAGACCGGTGCGATGGCGTCAGAAGACGCCCGTCCCATCCCACCCAGCGATCCCATGCCGGCACGATCGACTTCGACCCGCCGCTGCCGGAGGTCTCCGGCGCCGGCGTTGCTGCTGGCGGCGGTGTTCCTGGCCGCCGGCGGCGCCGGATGCGGTGCCCCGGGTTCTTCGGAACCCTCCCGCCCCCCGGCCACCGCCCCGGCCGCCCGTCCCGCCTTTACCGACCTCACCACCGCAGCCGGCCTCGGCGACTTCCGCCACGAGAACGGCGCCCGCGGCGACACCTGGTTTCCCGAAACCATGGGCTCGGGCGGCGGCTTCCTCGACGCCAACGGAGACGGCCACCCGGACATCGTCCTCGTCGGCGGCGGCGCCTGGACGCCCGAGGAGGACCGCGCCGTCCGCAAGCTCTGGCTCTACCTCAACAACGGCGACGGCACCTTCACCCTCGCCCCCGCGGGGACCCTCCCCGACGACCTCCCCGGCTACGGCATGGGCCTGGCCGTGGCCGACTACGACAACGACGGCGACGACGACCTCTTCTTCACCACCCTCGGCCCCGATCACCTGCTCCGCAACGACGGCGGCGTCTTCACCGACGTGACCCGCTCCGCCGGCCTCCCCCACGACCCCACCTGGAGCACCGCCGCCCTCTTCTTCGACGCCGACCGCGACGGCCACCTCGACCTCTACGTCGCCGGCTACGTGAAATGGTCCCCCGAAACCGACCTCTTCTGCTCGCAGGACGGGGAAAACAAGGGCTATTGTACCCCCGAACTCTATGAAGGCGTGCCGGGACGCTTCTACCACAACCGGGGGGACGGCACCTTCGAAGACCGCACCGCGGCCGCCGGCTTCGACACCGCCACCGGCAAAACGCTCGGTGTCATCGACCTGGACTTCAACCGCGACGGCTGGCCCGACCTCGCCTTCGCCAACGATACCGACCCCGACCAGCTCTACCGGAACAACGGGGACGGCACCTTCACCGAAACCGGCGTCGCCAGCGGCATCGCCTTCGACGAGCAGGGCCGGGCACGGGCCGGCATGGGCATCGACGCCGGCGTCGTGGACCCCTCGGGCGAGGAAACCCTTTTCGTGGGCAACTTCTCCAACGAGATGATCAGCGTCTACCGCCACCTCGGCCACGGCGTCTTCCTCGACCGGGCCGCCGCCTCCCAGATCGGCCGTACCAGCCTCCTCACCCTCACCTTCAGCGTCTTCCTCTTCGACGCAGACCTCGACGGCGACCTCGACCTCTTCGCCGCCAACGGGCACGTGCAACCGCACATCGAGCGCGTCTCGGACCAGATCCGCTTTCGCCAGCCCCCCCACCTCTTCCTCAACGACGGCAACGGTACCTTCACCGACATCGCCCCGGAACTGGGCGGTGTGATGACCCGCCCCCTGGTGGCCCGCGCCGCCGCCACGGCCGACATCGACCGCGACGGCGACCTGGACGTACTCCTGACCGAAAACGCCGGACCGGCCCACCTCTGGCGCAATGACCTCGACGCCCCCCGGCACTGGCTCCGCGTCGACCTCGAGGGCCGCGTGAGCAACCGGGACGGCCTCGGCGCCCGCATCGAGATCCTCGCCGGCGGCCAGCGGCAGGTACGACGGGTCCGGCGCAACGCCGGCTTCCTCTCGACCTTCGAGAAAACCGCCACGTTCGGCCTCGGCAACGCGACCCGCGTCGACTCGCTCGTCGTCTACTGGCCCGGCGGCCACGTGGACCGCTTTGCCGGCATCGAGACCAACCAGACGGTGCGCGTGATCGAAGGCGAAGCGTTGCTCCGGCCGCAGGCCCCTCCGAAACCCGAAACACGAACGCGCCGACCCACATCTTGAAACCGGAAACGATCGACCTCGACGCCCTGGAAACCGCCGCCCGGCAGCTCGACCCGGACGCACGCGAGCGGGCACGGCTCATGAAGGCCGTCTTCGCCTACGCCGACCGCTACCTCGAAAGCCTGCCCGACCAACCGGCCTACTTCGACCGGCCCGACAACGGCCGGGCCCTGCGGGAGACCCCCATCCCGGAGGAAGGCATCGGCCTCGACGCCGCCCTCGAACTCCTGCGCCAGCACGTCGACACGGTGGGCATCAACCCCACCTCCGGCCGGTTTCTCGGCTATATCCCCGGCGGGGGGCTGTTCCATGCGGCCCTGGGCGACTTCCTCGCCGCCGTCACCAACCGGTATGCCGGCGTCTTCTTTGCCGGACCCGGCGCCGTGCGCATCGAAAACCTGCTCATCCGGTGGATGGCCCGCCTGGCAGGCTACCCGGAAACGGCGGCGGGCTACCTGGCTGCCGGCGGTAGCCTCGCCAACCTGACGGCCATCGTCACCGCCCGCGACGACCGGGGGCTCGAAGGAGACGCCATCGCCCGGGCCGTCGTCTACTTCACCGAACACGTCCACCACTCCGTGAACAAGGCGCTCCGGCTGGCCGGGCTGCGACGGCTCGCACGGCGCCGCATCCCCGTGGACACCCGCTACCGCATGGACGCCGCCGCCCTCGAACGGGCCATCGAGGCCGACCGGCGCGCCGGGCTGGCGCCGTGGATGGTCATCGCCTCGGCAGGCACCACGAACACTGGCTCCGTGGACCCGCTCGACACCATCGGCCAGATCGCCGCCGCGCACGGGCTCTGGTACCACATCGACGCGGCCTACGGCGGCTTCTTCGCCCTCTGCGAAGACGGAGCCGCCCTCCTTCGCGGCATGAACCGCTCGGACTCGCTCGTGATGGACCCGCACAAGACGCTCTTCCTGCCCTACGGCACGGGAGCCCTCCTCGTCCGCGACGGCCAGAAGCTCCATGCGGCCCATGCCGCCGAGGCAGACTACCTGCAGGACACGTACGCCGACGGCGGGGATGAAACGGAGCTCTCCCCCGCCGACCTCTCACCGGAGCTGACGAAGCACTTCCGCGGGCTGCGGCTGTGGCTGCCGCTGCAGGTCGTCGGGCTGGCGCCGTTCCGGGCCGCCCTGGCCGAGAAACTGCTGCTGGCGCGGTATTTCCACGAGCGGATGCGGTCCGTCGACGGCTTCGAGGTGGGGCCGGCGCCGGACCTGTCGGTGGTCATCTACCGGTACGTGCCGCCGCGCGGCGACGCCGACGCCTTCAATGAACGCCTGGCCGAAGCCCTGCGCCGGGACGGCCGCATCTTCGTCAGCTCCACCCGCCTGAACGGGCAGTTCTGGCTGCGCATGGCCGCCGTCGGCTTCCGCACCCACCGCGAGGACATCGACACGGCCATCGAAGTGCTGGAACGAACCGCCCGCCGGCTGGCCGCGCTATAAGCCGAACGAGAGGCCGACGTGCACACGCCCGTCGGTGGGACCGTCCTCGCTGTTGATCGCATAGCTGGCGTTGACGAGCCCGAGCGCGGTGCTGAACTGGATGCCGAGCCCGTACCCGGGATGAACCCCCCGCGAGGCCGCCAGCCCGATCACGGCCGGCGTGTCGACGTAGCCCAGGTCGAAGAACAGGTAGGCATAGGAGAGCCGGTCGATCTGATAACGGTATTCGACGAACGTGCGGGCCACGAAGCGCCCCCGGAAGCGTTCCTCGTCGTATCCCCGGAGCGAGGTGGCCCCGCCGAAGCGGAACAGGTCACTCTCGTCGAAGCGGTTGCTGACGAGCACGGCCGCCTCGCCTCCGAAGGCGAGCACCTGGCGCCGGAACGTCGGCAAGTAGAAGCGGGTGTGCAGCCGGAGGCGCTCCTGGCGGAGCGAGGTACCCTCGCGCGTGGTATCGCCTTCGGCCGTCAACACCGTGGCGGTGCGTTGCTTCCGCCCCCGTTCGAAGTTGGTCTCCACGACGAGCCCCCGCCGCGGGTTGACGGGCCGGTCGACCCGCTGGAACCGCACGCCGAAGCCGGCAAAGAGGGCTTCCGCACGGGGAATGCGCTGGCGCCCGTCACGCAACCGCAGGCCCGCCTGCCCCGGGCTGGTGTTCTCCCGGCTGACGGTGACGAAGGCCGTCAGCCCGGCACCGAAGCGGTAGCCGAGTTCGAGCTGGTACCGCTGCTTGCCGTAGGTGGAGTCTTGTTGCAATCCTTCGAAGCGCCCTTCGCCGCTGAACGGCAGCCCGAAGAGGAAGGGATCGGCCATCCGCACGTCGACGCTGCTGACCTGTCCCGGCAGGCGGTTGAGCCGGAGCGAGAGCACCCGTCCGGCGCCGAAGAGGTTGCGCAGGAGCAAGTGCCCGTTGCCGACGAGGCTACCGCGCCCGCCCGTGCCCGTGGCGGGCAGGTAGCCAAGCACGAGGTCGAACGCCCCCGGTGCCGCCTCTTTCACGGGCAGGCGAAGCACCATCTGACCGCCGGGCTCCATGACGAGCTCCGGCGGGCCCACCTCTTCGAAGAAGCCCGTCTCGAGCAGCCGTTGCCGTATGAGTTCGGGGTCGTAGGCCACCAGCGGGGCACCGGGCGCGACGCCGGCCACCCGCGCCGCATAACCGGGCCGGGTACGCTCGGCGCCCGGCAGTTCCACCCGGTCGAGCACGAGCGTCTTGCCCTCATCGACCTGGAGCGTCAGTCCCAGCCGGGGCGGGTCGCCGGGCAACAGGGTCACCTCCCGAACGTGAATCTGGGCCAGCGGGAAGCCCTCGGCTTCGTAGCGCCGGAGGATCACCTGCAGGTCGGCTTCGAGGCGGGCCGGGTCGAGCGGGCGACCGGGGCGCGTGTCCATCCGGTCGCGCACGTCGAGCGAGTCGAACACGGTCATGCCGAGGAGCCGCACCCGTCCCACGACGACCCGGGGGCCCGGGCGGACATGCACGTGCACCGCCGGCGGGTGGGTCGTCGTATCCACCCGTACCGTGTCGAGGTCGGCGAAGTAGTGGCCGTCACGGCGGAGATGTCCCAGCACCCGTGCCGTCACCGCGTCCAGGCTGTCGAGCGGCGGCGTCTCGGCCAGCGGCCACGGCCATACCTCCTCCCCGGCATGAAGAACCCACACGGCTCCGGCAGCTGGCACGGAGGCCGAGGCCTGCTGCCCGTGTGCCCGCCCCGCCCCCCCCGACGCGAACGCCAGCCCCACCCAGAGCCAGCACCAGCCGCGTATGGACTTCGACGAGAGCACGGCGTTCACCTTCGGCCGCGTGACAGATTTACGATTTAAGGGTGAGGTGGGGAGCGGGATAGCGGCCCGTACCACGTAGCCGCGGGCTTCGGCCCGGGCCTGCCGGCGGCGAGGCACCCCGTCAGGGGTGCGGCTATAACGGGTTTCCCTTCATGACGGCGGTCTCAAAGACACGGACCGCCGCCCTCTCCCCCGCCTCCCCACGTCCACACCTGAAACTACCGGGCATAGGCGGCGGCGATCCGTGCCAGCCGTTCCTGGATGGTTTCGCGGGGCAGCCAGGTACCGCGCACCATCACGCCGGCGGGGCGCCTGAGGTGGTCGAGGCTTTCAAGGGGGTTGCCCTCGAGCAGGATCAGGTCGGCGCGGCGCCCGACGGCCACCGTACCGAACGTGTCTTTGCCGTTGAAGTACGCCCCGACGTTGTACGTGCCGGTGCGGAGCACGTCGTAGGGCGTCATGCCGGCCGCCGTCATGCGTTCGAGCTCGCGGTGCAGGGAAAAGCCGGGCACGCTGAAGAGCTGCGGGGAATCGGTGCCCATGAGGATGCCGGCACCGCCCTCATGCAGGGCGCGCAGGATGCGCATCCGGTTGCGTATGACGCGCTGTGCCGCCGCCGCATCCCGGTCCGGGCTCGCCAGGCGACGGCGGTAGTTCTCCACCCAGGCCTCGACCTGGCCAGGCGGCATGTATTGCAGCTCCGGATAGGCCTGCAGCGTCTCCGGCTCGACCACGCCGAAGAGGTATTCCCAGAGGGCCATCGTCGGCACCACCCAGGCACCGGCCTCGCGGGTGAGGCGCACGACCTCGGCAAGCTGCGCGTCATCGATCTCACCCCGGTCGCCGCCCAGGTACTCGACGTAGCCGTCGAGGTGGTCGAAGGTGTCCTGTCCCATTTCGAGGGCGTGGCGCAGCCCGACGTCGGCCGGGACGTGGCCGGCGAACCGGATACCGACCTCGTGGGCCGTACGGGCCATCGCGTCGTACTCTTCGCGGGTGAGGCCCGGAAAGACCTTGAGCAGATCCCAGCCCGCGGCCTTCTGGCTGCGCACCCGGGCTTCGGCCTCCTCGGGCGAGTTGATGGTGCTGCCGCTGAAACCCGGTCCGGCCATGTAGAACGTCGGCCCGAGGAGCTCACCCCGGCTGGTTTTTGCCCGCAGTTCGAGCGAGTTCTCGAAGCCGAGCATCACCCGCACGGTCGTGATGCCGTTGGCCAGGTAGAGAAACAGGAGGTTCTCGACGTCGGCGGGGTCGGCGCCGGGCGGCAGCAGGTGCCCGTGCATTTCGGCCAGGCCGGGCATGAGATACCGGCCCTGTCCGTCGATGCGCACCGCATCCGCCGGCACCCTGACGGCTCCGGCCTCCCCGACGGCGACGATGCGGGTGCCGCGCACCAGCACAGTCTGGTTCTCGAGCACGCGCTCGCTGTCCATGGGCACGACGTGGACGCCCACGAAGGCCGTCACCGTCTCCGGCGGCGGGAGGGGGTTCGAGCCGGTGAGGGCGAAAAGCAGCGGCAGAAGGGCAAGCAGGCGGGTCATGGTGCAGGGGGGCTGGGTCGGAGAAGAGAAACGGCACACACCGCGACGACGGGCGACCGCGAAGCCCCCGGACCGCTCGACCCGGCACGCCGGCTCCGAGGCCGTCCCGGCATGTCTGGAGCCTACGCCCGGCGGGGCCTCCTGGATCCGCGCCTGCTTCAACCTGCCCGCTCGAGTTCCCGGGCGGCCTGCTCGAGCACGGCCACCAGCCCCGCCAGCTGAACCGGCTTGGTGAGGAAGTCGTCCATGCCGGCGTCCAGGCATTTTTTCCGGTCCTCTTCCATCGCGTTGGCCGTCAGTGCGACGATGCGGAGATCGGTCCGGGCGCCCTTCATGGCCCGCAGTTGCCGGGTGGCTTCCAGCCCGTTCATCTCGGGCATCTGCACATCCATCAGGACCACGTCGTAGTCCACCTTCCGGACGGCCTCGAGCACCTCCTGCCCGTTGGCGGCCACGTCGGCGCGGTAGCCGAGGCGCTCGAGCAGGCGCAGCGTCACGCGCTGGTTGACCACGTTGTCCTCGGCCAGCAGGATGCGCAGCGGCAACCGGCGGCCCATCTCCGGGTCGAACTCGGCACGACGGCCGGCGCGGCGCCGGGTCGGCCCGGCCGCGTCGAAGGCCATCGCCAGCGCATCGTGGAGATCGGACCGCCGGACAGGCTTGCTGATCGAATAGGCCTGTTCGACCTCCCGGACGTCGACCCGCCGGCAGATGTCGTTCAGCAGCACCAGGGGTAGCCGGTGCCCCTTCGGATGCACCCGCACGACCCGGAGGAAGGCGTGCGCGTCGAGGTCGGGCAGGTTCAGATCCAGCACGAGCGCGTCGAAAGCCGGCTCGGCGCTGATGGCCTTGAGCGCCGCCTTGCCCGAAGCCGCCGGATGCACCACCAGCCCCCAGGTGCGCAGCACCGCGGCCAGGCTCTCCCGCGCAGCCGTATGGTCCTCCACCAGCAGCACGCGCCGCCCCTGGAACAGGGTGTCTCCGGCCGCTCCTCGCTGCTCGTCCGTCGCTTCGACGGGCTCGGCGCGGAAGGTG
This sequence comes from Rhodocaloribacter litoris, assembly GCF_011682235.2. NCBI lineage: Bacteria > Pseudomonadati > Rhodothermota > Rhodothermia > Rhodothermales > Rhodothermaceae > Rhodocaloribacter > Rhodocaloribacter litoris. Next base: position 1,265,036 of record NZ_CP076718.1, read on the forward strand.
AAGTGAAACGTGCTGCCCCGGCCTTCTTCACTCTCGCCCCAGATGCGCCCGCCCATCCGTGCACAGAGGCGCTTGCAGATCGCCAGTCCCAGCCCCGTCCCGCCATACTTGCGCGTGGTCGAGGCGTCGACCTGCGAGAAGGCCTTGAACAGGCGATCCATGCGGTCGGCCGGGATGCCGATGCCGGTATCCCGCACGGCGACGTGGAACAGCCGGCCGGGCGCCTCCGGGGGTTCCTCCTCCCCTTTCCACAGACCGACCGTCACCACCACCTCCCCCGCATCCGTAAACTTGACGGCGTTCGAGAGGAGGTTGACGAGGATCTGGCGCAGGCGCGTGTCGTCTCCGTTGATGGTTCCGGGCACGTCGGGATCGACGTGGAGCACCAGCTCGAGCCCTTTGTGACAGGCCCGCACGGCCACCACGTCCATGGCCGACTCCAGGCAGGCCGTCAGGCTGAACGGGTGCACCTCGAGCTCCACCTGCCCGGCCTCGAGCTTGGAGAAGTCCAGGATTTCGTTGATCAGGGTGAGCAGGCTCTCCCCGCAGGAACGGATCGTCTCGACGCATTCGGCCTGCTCGTCGGTCAACTCCATGTCCAGCAACAGGCTGCTCATGCCGATGATGCCGTTCATGGGCGTGCGGATCTCGTGACTCATGTTGGCCAGGAACTCGCTCTTGGCCTGCGCGGCCGACTCGGCTTTTGCCCTGGCCCGTTCGAGGTCGCGCACGGTCTGCTCCAGCTCGTTCGCCTTCTGCCGAAGCTCCAGGGTGCGCCGGCGCACGGCCCGTTCAAGGGCGAGCTCGCGCTGCCGGAAACGCCGCATCCGGTATCGTACGGCCCCCAGCACCCCGGCGGCCGCCACCAGCCCGACCAGCAGGAAGAACCAGGGTTGCTGGAAAAAGAAGGGTTTCAGCTCGATCGCAAGCACGGCCTCGCGCTCGCTCCATACCCCCTGCTCGTTGGCCGCGACGACCCGGAAGCGATAGGTCCCCGGCGGGAGATTCGTGTAATAGGCGACGCGTCGCCCGCCGGCATCCACCCAGTCCCGGTCAAACCGTTCGAGCCGGTATTTGAACCGCACTTTTTCGGGGAAGAGAAAGCTCAGCGCCGTGTAGTGGACCTCGATCTTGGTTTCACCCGGGGGCACCACGACGGGCTCGCCGCGTACCGGGGTTTCGGTGTCGCCAACGCGCACCTTTTCAATGATCACGGGAGGCGGAAGGGGGTTGGCCTGGTCGCCGTCCGGGTGGATGCCGGCGGCACCGCGCATGGTGGCGAACCAGAGCCGGCCGTCCCGTGTCTGCCAGCCGGCCGGCGAGGCGCTGTTGCCCTCCTGGCTGCGCAGCCCGTCCTCCCGGCCGTAGACGGTGGACGAGACCGCCCCCAGGCGTCCCTCGAAGAACGCGTCGAGTTCGGCCTTCGGCACCGAGAAGATGCCCCGGTTGCTGCTCATCCAGAGGCGTCCCCGGTCGTCTTCGAGGATCTGATGGATGACGTCGTCGAAGAGGCCGTCTTGCGAGGTGACGACCGAGAAGCGCCCGTCTTTGAGGCGGGTGAGCCCTTTGCCGTAGCTGCCGATCCAGAGCGCCCCCTCGTCGTCCAGGTGGAGCGCGGTGACGAAGACGTCGGCGAGGCCGTCTTCGGGGGTGTACGTGTTGAAGCGGCCGTCCTTGAAGCGGCTGAGCCCGCCGCCCCGGGTGCCGATCCAGAGCGTGCCGCCCGGGTCCTCCCGGATCACCCAGACGACGTTGCTTCCGAGCCCGTCGGCCGTGGTATACCGGGCGACGAACCGCCCGTCGCGCAGGGCCTGCAGGCCGCCGCCGTCGGTGCCGACCCAGAGCGTGCCGTCGGAGGCTTCGAAGATGGTGCGCACGAAGTCGTTGCCGAGGCCATCGGCGGTGGTGTAGGACGTAAAGCGGCCGTCCTTGAGACGGGCGAGCCCGCCCCGCCGCGTCCCGATCCAGAGCGTGCCGTCCCGGCCTTCCCAGAGGGCCCAGACGGCATGGTTCGGCAAACCGTCGGCGGTGGTGTAGGTCCGGACGACCCCGTCCTTGATCCGGTTGAGGCCGGCCATCGTACCGATCCACAGGCTGCCGTCCTGCGCCTCGATGATCGCCCGCACGGGGTCGTAGGAGAGTCCTTCCGGCACACCATAGACGAGGAAGCGGCTGTTCTTGAAGCGATGGAGCCCGCCTCCGAAGGTTCCCACCCAGAGGCTGCCCTCCCGGTCTTCCTGGATGGCCCACACGACTTCGCCGGCGGCCCGGCCGGAGAGGGAGGCGGTTTCGAAACGTCCCTCGCGGTAGCGAACGAGCCCGCTGCCGTCGGTGCCGATCCAGAGCGTGCCCCGGCGGTCCTCAAAGATCGTGTTGACGTGGTCGTGCGGGAGGCCGTGCCGGGTCGTCAGGGTGTGGAAGGTGCCGTCCTCCAGGTAGACCAGGCCGCCGCCGCGCGTGCCGATCCACAGGCGCCCGGCCCGGTCCTCATACAATCCCCGCACAATGTTGCTCGCGAGGCCGTCTTCGGTCGTGTAGGCTGTGAAGCGTCCCTCGCGGTAGCGGAGGAGACCGCCGCCGTTGGTGCCGATCCAGAGCGTGCCCCGGCGGTCCACCAGCAGGCCGAGGATACTGACGTTGGGCGGCAGGTCCGGCGGGATGATGGAGGTGAAGACGCCGTCCCGAAAGCGAGTCAGCCCGCCGTTCTGCAGGCCGATCCACAGGTTTCCCTCCGGGTCCTCAGCCAGGGAGGTGACGAAGTTGCGCCCGAGCCCGTCCGCCGTGGTATAGGTCTGGAAGACGCCGTCCCGGTAGGCGATGAGCCCGCCGGCCTGCGTGCCGATCCAGAGCGTGCCGTCCCGCCCCTCCAGCAGGGCGTAGACGACGTGATCCAGAAAAGCCGGTGTGTTGCGCTTGTCGAAGACGGTGAACCGCACCCCGTCGAAGCGCACCAGGCCCTCGTAGGTACCGAACCAGAGGTAGCCGTCACGGGTCTGCACGATGGCGTTGATGGAGTTCTGGGGCAACCCGTCGTCCACCGTCCACACGTCGTGGGTATACTGGGAGAGCGACAGCGCGGGATCGAGTCCCTGGGCCTCCGACCGGCGGACTCCCCCCAGCAGCAACACCCCCGCGAGGAAAACCACGCCGGTGCCCCATCCCCGGGGCGACCGCCCGGGCCTGCGGTATGAATCCATGATCTCCACGAAAAACGTCTACATCGTGCGGCCGGCACATGCCGCGGAGAGGCGCTTAACAAAACCCGGGCCGTTCTCTCGATCCCGCCTCCGTACCGCCGAGGAGACCCGTCCGGCTTCCTTCCCCCGCCCCCGGCCCCTCCCCGAGCCCACCGCACCCTCCCGGTCCCCCGGCCGGACCTGCATTCTTTTCCCGGATCACCGGAAAAAAATCCGGAACGCCGCCCGGGACCTGCTCGTTCGTCTGTGCATCCGGCCCGTTTCCGCTTCCGTTGCACCCACCTCATGAAGATCGCGCTGGCCCAGATCAACCCGACCGTCGGCGACCTGCCGGGCAACAGCCGTAAGATCATCGACTTTGCCCGCCGGGCCCGTCGTGAGGGCGCCGACCTCGTCGTTTTTCCCGAACTCTGCGTCACCGGCTACCCGCCGCTCGATCTGCTCGAGAACGTCTATTTTATCGAGGCCGCGCAGCAGGCCGTCTCCTGGATCGCCCGGGAGGCCCCGCCGGAGACGGGCCTGATCGTCGGCGCCCCCGTTCCCAATCCCCACCGGGTCGGGAAGCGGCTCTTCAACGCGGCCCTCCTCCTCGAAAACGGCGAGACGGTCGCGTGCATCCACAAGACGCTCCTGCCCACCTACGACGTCTTCGACGAATACCGGTACTTCGAACCGGCACCCGGGCGTCAGGCGGTCGCCTGGCGCGGGCTCCGGCTGGGCCTCCACATCTGCGAGGACATGTGGAATAACGAGGAATACGCGGACTACCACCTCTACGACGTCAACCCGATCGACGAGCTCGCCGCGCAGGACCTCGACCTTTTCGTCAACATCAGCGCCTCCCCGTTCTCACAGGGCAAACACGCCCTGCGCAACGCCGTCATCGAGGGCATCTGCCGCGAGCACGGCGTCCCGTTCGTGCTCGTCAACCAGGTGGGCGCCAACACCGAGGTGCTCTTCGACGGGGACAGCCGCGTGCACGCCGCCGACGGCACCCGGCTCGTCTGTGCCCCGTCGTTCCGGGAAGCACTCCTCCTCTGGGACACCGAAACCCGCACCGGCCCCTGCTCCCTGCGCCACGACGACCTGGCCGACCTGCACGACGCCCTCACCATGGGCATCCGCGACTACTTCGAAAAGACGCGGGCGTTCACGAAGGCCATCGTCAGCCTCTCGGGCGGTATCGACTCGGCCGTGACGTGTGCCCTGGCCGTGGAGGCCCTCGGCCCGGACCGGGTCACCAGCGTGACGATGCCTTCGGCCTTCTCCTCGAAAGGATCCGTGGACGACTCGCTCGCCCTGGCCGAGAACCTGGGCATCCCCTGCCGGGTGATCCCCATCCATCCGGCCGTGGAGGCCTTCGGCAGGATGCTCGAAGACGCCTTCCGGGGCACCGAGCCCGGCATCGCGGAGGAAAACATCCAGGCGCGGGTGCGGGGCACCACGCTCATGGCCCTCTCGAACAAGTTCAACTACCTGGTCCTCTCCACCGGCAACAAGAGCGAGCTCTCGGTGGGCTACGCCACGCTCTACGGCGACATGAGCGGGGGCCTGGCCGTCCTGGCCGACGTGTTCAAGACCCAGGTGTATGCGCTGGCCCACCACATCAACGAACGGGCCGGACGGACGGTGATCCCGGAAAACACGATCCGCAAGCCTCCCTCGGCCGAACTGCGCCCCGGCCAGCTCGACACGGATTCGCTGCCCCCCTACCCCGTCCTCGACGAGATCCTCCGCCTCTACATCGAACAGCGTCTCGACCTCGACGCCATCGTCGCCGCTACGGGCCACGAACCCGCCTTCGTGCACCAGATCCTGCGCATGGTGGACCGCAACGAATACAAACGGCGACAGGCCCCGCCGGGCCTGCGCGTCAGTGCCAAGGCCTTCGGCATCGGCCGCCGCCTGCCCATCGTGATGCGGTGGAACCGCGACCAGGTCGCCTTCGCCGTGCAACGTTGAACGCGCCCGGCAAGGCGATGGACCACCGCCCCGTGAAACCTGTCATCGGAAAAGCTTGCAACCCGTAACCGAGGCCCATCGCACCGCGTTTCGCCGCGACCTGATCGGCTGGTTTGCCGCTGCCGCGCGGGATCTGCCCTGGCGGCACACGCACGATCCGTACCGCATCTGGCTGTCCGAGGTCATGCTGCAACAGACCCGGGTGGATCAGGCCGTGCCCTATTATCAGCGTTTCCTGGACGCCTTTCCGACCGTGGAAGCCCTGGCCGCGGCCGACCTCGACGAGGTGCTCCGGCTCTGGGAGGGACTGGGCTACTATGCGCGGGCCCGGAGCCTGCACCGGGCCGCCCGCATGATCGTCGACGACTTCGGCGGTCGCTTCCCGGCAACCTACGCCGAGGCCCGGCGGCTGCCCGGCGTCGGGCCCTACACGGCGGCGGCCGTCCTCTCGCTCGCCTACGAGAAGCCGCACGCCGTGCTCGACGGCAACGTCGCCCGGGTGCTGGCCCGCGTCTTCACCGTCGGCGACGACGTGAAAGCCGCCGCCACCCGCCGGCGGCTCCAGGCAAGGGCCGACGACCTCCTCGACCCCGAACGCCCCGGCCCGTTCAACGAGGCGATGATGGAGCTCGGCGCCACGGTCTGCACGCCCGCCGGTCCCCGGTGCCCGGCCTGCCCGCTCCGCCCGGTGTGCGGCGCCTTCGCCGAAGACCGGCCCGAAGCGTATCCCGTCACGACCAAAAAAGCCCCGTTGCCGCACCACGACGTCGCCGTCGGGCTGGTGTTCGACGAGCAGGGACGCGTCCTTATCCAGCGACGCCCCCCCGACGGGCTACTCGGCGGGCTGTGGGAGTTTCCGGGTGGCAAACGCCGGCCGGGTGAGCCTCTGGAAGCAACCTGCCGGCGCGAGCTGTACGAAGAACTGGGCATCGAGGTCGAAGTCGAGGCACCCTTTCACCGGCTCTCGCACGCCTACACCCACTTTCGCATCACCCTGCACGCCTTCCGGTGCCGCCTCGGCACGGGCACGCCGGCCTCGCAGAACGGGGAGCCGGTCCGGTGGGTGCCCGTCGCGGAGCTGAAAGACTATGCCTTCCCCCGCGCCAATCGCCGCCTGATCGAGCGGCTGCTGGAAACAAAACACACCCCCTCTCTCTTTGACACAGGGTGAACCCCGGGTGGAATACCGTTGCCCTTTTACGGGCGTCGGGGCAGGCGCCTGCGTGGTGCGTACGGGCACGCATCTGCGGGCGAGGGCGATCGCCTCGTGCAGGCCGCCAGCCAAGGTTCTCTCTGCCACGAAAACCCGAGAAGAAGGCAAACCCGGGGCCATAGACCGGATCGCCTCCCGGAGCGTCACCCCCGCAACCCGTACCAACCCGCCGAACGCATGGACTTCGAAACCCTGTTCTGGTTGATCCTGCTGGGTCTCTATGTGCTGTACCAGCTGGTGGGCGGCAAAAAGCCGCGTCCGCGGCCGGCGCCTGCCCCGGACGCCGACGCGCCGGCCGAAGCCGGGGACGACCTCGACCGCAACCTGCAGGAGGCCCTGCGTGAAATCCGTGAGGCGCTGGGGGTTGAGGCACCGCCCGCTCCGGAACCTCCCCCTGCCCGTGAGCCGTCGTCGCGGCCGGAGTGGGTTCCCGTCGAGCAGGAAGCATGGGGGGCCCCCCGGGTGCCCACCCGCCCACGTGAACCCGCCGCACCGCCGTCAGACCGCCTCCCCGACACGCGGGACGCCGTCCCGGCGGAGTCGGCAGCCGCCGGCGGCCCGACACCGGCCCAGCGACTTCGCCACCGCCTGCGTGAGCGGGACACCCTCCGCGAGGCGGTTCTGCTCAAGGAAATCCTCGACCCGCCGCTGTCCCTGCGACGGCCCGGAAGGTAGCCGGGCGACAGAACGGACCACGGCCGCCCGGCCTACATCGCCGCCCCCTCCGGCGCTTCCCCCCCTTTCTTGAACAGCACGGCGCCGAGCACCCCGCCGATTGCACCAAAGATGGCCGTGACGATGAGCACGGCACCGTACCACGCCTGCTTGAGGTACGAGCCGAGTGTGACGGGCTGGCTCATCTGCTCCCGGATCTGCTCGTACTGCTCGGGCGGCATCCCCTCTCCAAAGCGCTCCAGCATGAACTGCGAAATGACCAGATCGTGCCGGATCCCGATCTTCATCAGCACGAAGTTCAGCACCAGCGAGATGAGTCCCCCTATGAGGGCCGCCAGCGCGCCGATCGTGGCGCCTTCGCCGGCCGGTATGGTCAGTTCGTACGTGCTCGTGTAATGCCATACGGCCACGACCGCCCCGATGAGCACGCCGGCACAGCAGAGCATGTTGATGAGTCCCAGGTATGAGGTGCTGAGCAGCCCCACGACCAGCCCACCCAGCAAAATCGACTGGTTTTTACTTGGCATGGTTCCTCCGTAGCATAAACTCTCTGGTGATGAAAACGGCGCGGGCAGGCACACGAAACGTCCTGCGGCGTAGCCTTTCGCCCCGGCGCGCAGCGGTCACGCACACCCCCCGTACCCTCGCCTCCCTCGACGGTCCCCTGCCTCTTCGGGTTGCGAAATTAGAACCTACAGGGCGAAAAGGAAAGGAACGACACACACGGCCCGCTGCTATTCGGCGGCCTTCCCCGTTGCGGCGGCCGATCCCACCCGCCGGCCCGACACCGCGACGGCTCCGCGCGTCACGTAGTAACCCGCCACGATCCCGAACAGCAACCCGGTTGCCAGGCGACTGACGGGGGTGTTCTGCCAGACTCCCAGCACCCCGGCAAGCCAGTCCATCCCGGCAGGAACCAGCGCGACGGCCAGCACCGGCAGGGCGTGCCTGTAGAGCAACGAATCCCACCGCCGGAACAGGAAAAAGCCCGGTGCAGCCAGCAGCATACCCCACAGGATCCCGTAACAGCGGTGACACACGGCCAGCGCCACCCCATCCACATGCGGCGAACGACCGGGCAGCTGGTGGCAGACGGCGGAAAAAGCCGTCATCAGCAGCGAGCGGGTTTCCGGCCCCACAAACGGCGGCAGCGTCGCCAGCAGGACGAGCCCCCCGGTGACGCCCAGGGCCAGCATCCAGCCCCCCCGGGACACCGGCATGCCGGCAGCGAAAGTCCCATCGTTCCGGGGTGTGGAGAAAGACATGGGTGTTCGATGCACTCCGTTCATCTAAAATTAATCACAGGCTGGCCCCGGGCAGTACGTAAACGGCAGTTCGGGACCTTGCCGGGCGGAACAGCCGCCCGCCATGGCCGGTTATACGCGGCGGCGTCTCCTTCGGTGCACGCCGCTTTTTTTCGCATGCATTTTAGCACTCTCCGCATCAGAGTGCTAACAGTTTTCCTTTCTGCCTTACGCGTCAATCCCATTCAAGAGGAGGTAACCCTATGTCCATCAAACCGCTGGGCGACCGCGTGGTCGTCAAACCCGAACCGGCCGAGGAGAAAACCTCCAGCGGGCTCTACATCCCCGACACCGCCAAGGAGAAACCCCAGCGCGGCACCGTCGTCGCCGTCGGCCCCGGACGCGTCGAAAACGGCACCAAGATCGACATGACCGTCAAGGAAGGCGACACGGTCCTCTACGGCAAGTACGCCGGCACCGAAGTCCGCCTCGGCGACGAAGAGTACCTCATCATGCGCGAGACCGACATCCTCGGTGTCATCGAAGAATAAGTAGCATCCCCGCCCGGCCCGGCGCCGTGAGCGGGTTTTTTGTGGCCGGTAGCGGCCATTTACAACCTTTTTTCGAACCCAACAAAAAGCGAAACTATGGCGAAGCAGATCATTTTCAACGCGGAGGCGCGTGCGGCGCTCAAGCGCGGCGTCGACACGCTGGCCAACGCCGTCAAGGTTACCCTCGGTCCGAAGGGCCGCAACGTGATCATCGAGAAGAAGTTCGGTGCGCCGACCGTGACGAAGGACGGCGTCACCGTCGCCAAGGAGATCGAACTCGAGGACAAGCTCGAGAACGTCGGGGCGCAGATGGTCAAGGAGGTCGCCTCGAAGACGAGCGACGTGGCCGGCGACGGCACCACCACGGCCACGGTGCTGGCGCAGGCGATCATGTCGGCCGGGCTGAAGAACGTCACGGCCGGGGCCAACCCGATGGACCTCAAGCGCGGCATCGACAAGGCCGTCGAGCAGGTGGTCGAGCGCCTGCGTGCGCTCAGCCGTGAGATCGAGGGCAAGCAGGAGATCGCGCAGGTGGCCACGATCTCGGCCAACAACGACACGGCCATCGGGGAGCTCATCGCCGAGGCCTTCGAGCGCGTGGGCAAGGAAGGGGTCATCACGGTCGAGGAGGCCCGCGGCACCGAGACGACGCTCGAGGTGGTCGAGGGGATGCAGTTCGACCGGGGCTACCTCTCGCCCTACTTCGTCACCGACGCCGAGAAGATGGAGGCCGTGCTCGAGGACGCCTACATCCTGATCCACGACAAGAAGATCTCCTCGATGAAGGATCTGCTGCCGATCCTGGAGAAGGTGGCGCAGATGAGCCGTCCGCTGCTGATCATCGCCGAGGACGTCGAGGGCGAGGCGCTGGCGACGCTGGTGGTGAACAAGCTGCGGGGTACGCTGCGCGTGGCGGCGGTGAAGGCGCCGGGCTTCGGCGACCGTCGCAAGGCGATGCTGGAGGACATCGCGATCCTGACGGGCGGCACGGTGGTCTCGGAGGAGAAGGGATACCGGCTCGAGAACACGACGCTGGACTACCTGGGCCGCGCCAAGCGGATCGTCATCGACAAGGACAACACGACGATCGTGGACGGGGCCGGGAGCCCGGATCAGATCAAGGCGCGGGCGAACCAGATCAAGCAGCAGATCGAGACGACGACGTCGGACTATGACCGGGAGAAGCTGCAGGAGCGTCTGGCGAAGCTCTCCGGCGGGGTGGCGGTGCTGAAGATCGGAGCCGCGACGGAGCCGGAGATGAAGGAGAAGAAGGCGCGCGTGGAGGATGCGCTGCACGCGACGCGGGCGGCGATCGAGGAAGGGATCGTGCCCGGCGGGGGTGTGGCCTACATCCGTTCGCTCCCGGTGCTGGAGGAGCTCGAGGTGGAGAACGAGGACCAGTCGATCGGGGTCTCGATCGTGCGCCGGGCGCTGGAGGAGCCGCTGCGCCAGATTGCGGCGAACGCGGGTCTGGAGGGTTCGATCGTGGTGCAGCGGGTGAAGGAAGGCGAGGGCGACTTCGGCTTCAACGCCCGCACGGAGGAGTACGGCTCGCTGCTGAAGCAGGGCGTGATCGACCCGACGAAGGTGACGCGTACGGCGCTGGAGAACGCGGCGTCGGTGGCGGGGCTGCTGCTGACGACCGAGTCCATCGTGGCCGACAAGCCGGAGAAGGAGAAGGCATCGGCCGCTCCCGACATGGGCGGCATGGGCGGGATGGACTTCTAATCCTGCCCGTCGTGCACGTAGAAAAGGGGCCGGAGGTCAAACTCCGGCCCCTTTTTGTTTCAGGTGCCTCTCTGCGCCACGGCACGGTCCCCTATTTCAGGGCAAACGCAACCTGCACCATCGCCCGCACCTCGATCTCGCCGGAGGCATAGGCTTCCGGCACCGCCTCGCCCGCATCCTTGGCCATTGCCGCGGCTTCCATGCGAAAGACCGGGCGCGGGATCTCAAGGCTCTGCTCGTTGATGTGCAGCACCTCCCCCAGTTCCGCGCCGAGGGCGCTGGCCATCAGCGCGGCCTTTTCGCGGGCGTTCATCACGGCCATCCGCAGCGCCTCGTTCCGCACGGCCGCGCGGTCGCGCAGGTCGTAGGTCACCCCGTTGAGCCGGTTGGCCCCCTGCCGGACGACGTCGGCGATCAACGCCGGCAGCCGGTCCAGGTCTTCCAGTTCCACCACGACCTCCCGGACGGCCTCGAACCCTTTCTCCTCGTAGCGCCGGGTCTCCGGGTTGAATTCACGATACGGCTGGATGCTGAGCGTCTCCAGGCGGAGCTTCCGCTCGTCGACGCCCAGGGCCCGGACGGCGTTCATGGCCGCAGCGGCCGCCTCCGCATTGCGCCGCCGTGCCTCCTCGGGATCCATGTCGCGCGTGACCACCCCGAAGCGGACGATGGCCTTGTCGGGTTGTACATGCAGCACGCCTTCCCCGCTGACGTTCACGGTGCGGCGGCTCTGATTTTCCTGTGCCATAGCGGGCGGCGTGACCAGTACGGCCAGCATGAGGAAGAAAAGAAAAAAGCAACGTCCCGGCGAAAGAAACGAGTCCATCGGGTTTACCTCAATATAAGGATGATGACAGGGGTATGACCGGCGGGATCCATGCCGGTCTCGCCGGTACCGCTTTAACGTCCGGCGTCGCCGGTATATTATCCGGGCCGGTGGTCGTCCTCCGGCCTCAGGGCGTGAGGCGATCGATGAGGCGCGGGAAGGGGATGGCCTCGCGCAGGTGCGCCAGCCCGCAGATCCAGGCCACCGTGCGTTCGAGTCCTAGGCCGAACCCGCTGTGCGGCACCGAGCCGTAGCGGCGCAGGTCGAAGTACCAGTCGAACACCTCGGGCGGGAGGTTGTGTTCCTGCACCTGTCGTTCGAGGAAGGCCAGGTCGGTGGCCCGCTCGCCGCCCCCGATGATCTCGCCGTAGCCCTCCGGCGCGAGCACATCCATGCCAAGGGCCAGGCGGTCGTCCTCCGGATCGCGCTTCATGTAGAACGCCTTGACGGCGGCGGGGAAGCGATGCACGATGATGGGCCGGTCGAAGTGCCAGGTGAGCACCGTCTCGTCGCTGCCGCCGAAGTCGTTGCCCCAGGCAAAGTTGCGGGCACTCTCGGCCCACTGCGGGAGGTTGCGCAGATCCTCCTCGATCTCGGCCAGACGGCGGTGGATCTCGATCTCGCGGGCATCGATGCGGCGCTTCTCGGCCTTTTTCGCCTGACCGTACCGCTTGCGGTTGGCCTCCATCTCGGCCTTCAGCGCGGTCTCTTCCTCCTTGAGTGCCTCGATCTTCTCTTCGATCATGCGGGCCGTCTCGTCGCTGCGAAGGATCTCGACGGCCTCGTCGTAGGCGACGCGCGGGAAGGGCGGGCGCACGCGCTCGAGCGGCGCCGTGTCGCGGCCGAGCACCTCCAGTTCCATCCGGGCCTCCCGCAGCACCGTCTGCACGATGTGGACGATCAGGTCCTCGGCCAGCTGCATGTTCATGTCGAGGTCGTAGAAGGCCATCTCCGGCTCGATCATCCAGAACTCGGTCAGGTGCCGCCGCGTCTTCGACTTCTCGGCGCGGAAGGTGGGGCCGAACGTGTAGATCTTGCCGAAGGCCATCGCCATGGCCTCGCCGTGGAGCTGCCCGCTCTGCGTCAGGTAGGCCTTGCGGTCGAAGTAGTCGATCTCGAACAGCGTGGAGGTGCCTTCGACAGCGTTGCCCGTGAGGATGGGGGCGTCCATCTGCAGGAAGCCGCGCTCCTGGAAGAAGCGGTGGATCGCCATGATGATCCGGTTGCGGATGCGGAGCGTGGCCCAGGGGCGGCGGCTGCGGAGCCAGAGGTGCCGGTGGTTCATCAGAAACTCGATGCCGTGCTCCTTCGGCGTGATGGGATAGTCCTCCGCCCGGTGGAGCAGGCGGACCGTCGTGGCCTGCACCTCATAGCCGCCGACCTGCCGCTCGTCCCGGCGGACGGTCCCCGTCACTTCGAGGGCGCTCTCCTGCGTGGCCTCGTCGGCGGCCTGCCAGGTGGCCTCGTCCACGGCATCCTGCGTCACCACACACTGCACCAGCCCGGTGCCATCCCGCAGGATCAGGAAAAAGATGCCCTTCGACGCCCTTTTATTATACAGCCAGCCCTTCAGGGTGACGGTCTCGCCCTCGTGCCGGTTCAGGTGTTCGATGTAGGTCGGCTCACGCTCCATGATGCGAAGTCCTCGGATGGATGACAGGACGGACAACCGGAGCGGGAAAATCCGAAATCGTCCCGGACGATACAAACGGTGCAGGCCGGGACCCCCGCGGCGACCCGTGAAAAAACGAGCGAAATCACAGCGGCACCGGGTATCGAATCGGGATCATTGCCGCCGGAGTTCCTCCTGCCAGTTGGCCAGCCGGCGTTCCCCGGCGACCGTCGAATGAATCAGCTCGAACTGCCCGAAGCCGTTCCGGTCGGCAAAGATGAACTGCGCCTGTCCTTCGCCGGGGATGTTGTTATAGACCCAGATCTCGTGCGGGGCGACGCCCCGGTCGAACAGGTGGGGTTCGATGTTGGTGGGGAGGCCGTATTTGATCAGGATGCGCCCGCGGTCCGTTTCCCAGCCTTCGGCCAGGCTGGAGGTGTAGCGGTCGTTGGCGTACTGGAGGCGCTGGTAGAACTCGTCCTTGAACTCGTTGACCGTGGTGTTCGGGTTGGGATCGCGTTTGTCCCAGAACTCCATCAAAAAGCGCTGGCGGGCTTCCAGTGTTCGGAGGCCCTTCATACGCCGGCGCTCCTGCTCGGTCGCGATGAGGTCGATGTGTGCGAAGGCACGGCTGACCTCCTCTTCGCTCATGGCCGCGTACTGGCTGTTCTCGAAATCCGTCTCCACCAGGGTGGGGCCGGCCCGCTCCACGCCCGGATTGTAGACGAAAAACTTGCGGGCCTGCTCGGCGAGGGCTTCATTGGCCTCGTTGAGCAGGGCAATGCGGAGGAAGTACGAGCCGCTGGGCAGCCGGCTGATGTCGAAGGAGCCGGCGAGCACGTCCGGATGGCGCACCGGGCGCTGTGTGCGCTGCTGGTAGTCCGGCAGCGGCTGCGGCAGGTTGGCCTCGGCGATGTAGGCCAGCACCGTGTACGAGGCGTCGTCGCCGAGGACGGCCGGCAGGTTATAGACCTCGCCGTAATAGAAGAGCCGGCGGAGGTTGCTGCCGAAGAGTTGATTGGCATTGGGCCGGATGACGAGGCCGTTCTTGTAGAAGGGGTTTTCCCGGTCCCGGCTGGGTTCGATGGCGGTAGCGAGGGTCAGGTCCGAGAGGCCGACCAGGCCGGGGTTCGAGAAGTCGGGGATGAAGACGTCCCGTTGCAGCGTGAGTTCGGCGCGCTGCCGGGCGGGGTCGCCGGGGATGATGACGCGCAGGGTGTATTCGCCGGGTGGGACCGCCGTGCGGAGCTGGTGCACGAAGCGCTGGCCGGTGAGGAGGGCGCTCGTATCCGGCACGACGAACTGCAGGGTCAGAGAATCCTGCCACACGGGCGCTTCCGGTGCGGCGGGCAGGCCGGGCAGGGTACTGTGCAGCAAGGCGAGGTCCACCGGAAGCCGGGCGCTGTAGCCGGCCTCCGCCCTCTGATACGTCAGGTCGCGTGCCGCAAAGGCCAGGTAAACTTCCATCAGCGCATGGCGGTCGTCGTAGGCAAAGGCCGCGTGGTCGACGTCCACCTGCACGGGCCGCCGCTCCTGCGCCAGGGTCGTGGCAGGTTGCCAGCTCAGGCAGCCGACCAGGATGCCACACCGGAGTATCGTAGCAAGGTATCTCATCTCGGATAGGGGAATAGCCCGCGGGAATCGTTCCTCATACGACCCGGGACTTTCTCACGTTTCCGCACGAACGCAGTCCTGACCGGATACGGCGGCTTGGGTATGGCCGTTCGCGCTGGTGTAGTCATCCCGTATGGGAACCTGGCGTGCCGTCGGGGCAAAAAAATGGGTTACCTCAAAATCCGGGGGGGCGCACCGCCCCCGCCTCCTGTCCGGCGTACCGTTTATGAGATTGCTGTCCTGCATGGCCCGGTCCGGTCTGGTGCTCCTGCTCACCATGTTTGCCGGCACGGCATCCTACGGACAGGCCTGCGTGCGCTGGCTCAACGTCACCGACGGCTCGGACCTCAACGACGGCCTCACCTCAACGACGGCATGGCAATCCTTCGAGTTCGCCTATAAAAATGCACCCGATGGGTGCGTCGTCCGAACGGCCGCCGGCGAATACTTCCAGGGAGACGACAACGACGGCATCCAGCTCTCGGGGTCGAAGAACCTGATCTTCGAGATCAACACCTTCGGGGGCAGCGACGAGCTGCGTTTCCCGGAAGACGTTTTTACCCTCAACCTGAGTGCCGGCAAAACCGTCGTCATTCGGGGCGGCACGGCCACCAATCCCACGGTATACTTTGGCGACGGGGTGATCAACGACCCGGTCAACTTTCCGAGCAACCGGGGCTTTCTCGACACGATCACCATCACCTCGGGCACGCTGGACATCCAGGTGCCGGTGACGATCGACGCCTTCGTGACGACGATCAACCGCAACACGGCCGGCAGCTTCATCGCCGGCAACGTCACCTATGCCCCGCTCAACCGGGCGATCAACATCACGGGCAGTGTATCGGCCACAGCCGGCGCCGAACTGCCGCCGGCCCTGGCGGCCGGCACGGTCACGATCAGCACCACGGCCGGCACTTACACTTCGAACAAGAGCCATACCCTGAGCGATGGCGGCACGCTACAACTGACCGGTGCCGGCCATGTCGTCTTCGCGTCGGTCTTCACCGTGACTTCGGGCGGGACGGCGGCCATCCTCAACACCGGCCCGGGGACCCTGGCCTTCAACGGTGGCCTCGTCGTCAATGCCACCGGCAGCGTCGGTAACCTCATTGCCAACCTGTCGACGGGTTCCATCTCGATGGCAAGCACGACGTTCAACCACCAGGGCGCCGCCAACGGCACCGGCGGAGACCACTTTACGGCGACGATCCTGAACGGCGGCACCGGCACGATCACGACGGGCCGGCTGACCGACAACCCCAATACCGATCCCGGCGAGGGAGACCGGGTGCTGGTCACGACGAACAACGTCGCCGCGGGCACCTTCAACGTCGGCGGGGGGCCTTCGGTCATCCGCGGCGATCTGCTCAACGCCGGCACCTTCAACCTGCTGGGCGACGTGCTCCTGACCGGCAACCTGGTCAACCCCCCCGGCGCCACGATCAACACCAACACGTTCACCCTCTCGCTGGCGGGGGGGCGGCTCTACGACAACGACGGGGACATCACCGGCAACGGCACGGTGGAGCTCCAGGCAACCGCAACACTCGGGGCCAACCCCGGCACGGGCGGCAGGCTGCCGAACGTGTACGTCTCCGGCGGCCATGCCACCCTCGACGCGCTGGAGATCACCGGCAGCCTGACCATCGACAGTGCCGGCAGCAACAACACCGTCAAGACGACCAGCGGCATCACCGGTGACCTCACGATCACGAACGCCGGCTCGGTGACCGTCAGCGGGCCCTCCATCGGCGGCAACACCAGCGTGGCCGCCGGCACGGTCACCATCGAGGCCACCACCTTTGGAGGCAACGTCTCGACCAGCGGCAGCGGCACGCTCACCCTGAACGCCGGCGCGCCCCTCACCATCGCCGGCAACCTGACAGCCGGAAGCAGCGGCCAGTTGACGCACACCCCCGGAACGGCGACGACCATCAGCGGCAACCTGAACCTGCACAGCGGCACGCTGCTGATGAACGACAGCATCACCGTCAACGGCAACCTCACCCAGACCGGCGGCACGCTCAACTTCAACACCACGGCCCATACCCTGACCCTGAAGGGGCACTTCACCCGCACCGGGGGCACCGTCCTCCGCGGCAACGGCACGCTGCGCTTCACCGGAGGACAAACCCAGACCCTTCAGGGCGGTCCGAACCTCATCCTCTGGACCGTCGAAGTCCTGGAGCCGGGCACCCGGGTCGTTCTCCAGGACGGCTCGCTCGACATCGAGCAGGGCTTCACCATCGGCTCCGGAGCCAGCGTGGACCTCGGCACCCGGGCCGTCCGCCTCGCCGGCCAGAACGCGGTGATGACCAACGACGGCTCGTACACGGCCGCTCCCGACGGGGCGGTGGTCTTCGGCTGTACGGAAACGGTGGCCGGTGCCGGCAACTGCGCAGCGACCCTGCTCAACCAGCGCCTGCGGGGCAACGGGCTCTATGGCAACCTCAAGATCCTTCAGGTCGAGGATGCCGCCAACGTGCGGATCGATCCGGACCCCGGCCACGCCGTGGTGATGTCCGGGATCCTGACGTTTCAGGTGGGCGGCATCGACCTCAATGGCCGGCACTTCGACCTCTCCAGCGCCGGCGGCACGCCCCTGATCCGCCGGAATCTGGGGAATGCCGTCGGGCCCGATGCCCGGCCCGACGGCAGCGACGGCGGCTGGTTCACCGACCCGACCGGACAGGGAACCTTCAACGCATCGGGCATCGCCTACGACATCGAGTACTTCGGCACGCTCACTGCCGACGTCACCGTGAGCGCCATCCCTTTCGGTATCTGGGCGGGCACGAACGTCCGTAACGTCTCCGTCATAACGACGGGCCCCTTCTCGGTCCTGCTCAATGCGAACCATTCGTTTGCCGGCTCCCTCACCGTTGCCGCCACCGCCACCCTCGACCTGAACGGATTCACCCTGACCTCGACGGGCACGAACGTAACCCACCTGGTCGCCGGCACCATCACGGGCGACCAGGGAATGACCATCTCCGGTTCGGGCTCGCTCGGCGGCGGCGGCACCATCAGTTCCCTGACCATCAACACACCGCCGGGCTCCACCTTTACGGTCAAAACCCTGCGCCATCTCCACCACCTGAACGTGAACTCGGGCCGGGTGAGCCTCGGCTTCGACCCCGAGACGGACAACCCGGCCAGCCCCGGAAACATCGACCGATACAACCAGACCGGCGGAGACGTCACGCTGACGACAGCGGTCGACATCGGTGAAAAGGTATCATCCGGTGTGTTCAACCTTACCGGCGGTACCTTCAACAATGCCAGCTTCGACGTCAACCTGTACAACACGGCCCTGACTTCGGACGACCCGGCTTCTTTCGTGGATGGCGGCACGGGGGCTTTCATCTACCGCAACGCAGGAACCCTCAACAACAACCTCGACGGCGACGTCCTGATGACCCTGCCCCCCCGCCTGGTCATTCAGGCCGGGGCCGGGGCGGTTACGCTCACGGGCAACGCCGGCGTCACGAACGCCCTCATCCACACCACGGGCAACCTGGACCTCAACGGCCACAGCTTCTTCCACCGGGGAACCACCTGGCACTACGAAGCTTCCGCCGACAACTACGGGACGGCCGGCACGTTCGTCATCAACGGAGCCGTCACGGCCCTCCTCAACAAGGACGTCACCCTCCCCGGCCTGACAAAGAACAGCACGGAAACCTTCACCCTGACCGGACCGGCCGGCCGGCTTACGGTCGCCACGCGATTGACCCTCAACAACGGCACGATCAACCAGGGGAACATCGACCTGGTGCTTTCCGGCTCCGGAACCGTGTTCGACTACAACGGCGGCACCCTGGCTTCGACCGGCGGGCGGCTCGTCTTCGATGCCGGTACGGCCCAGACGATGACCTTTGCCGCCGGGCTCGACATCCCTCACCTCCACCTGAAAAACGACCTGACGGCCGACGGCGACCGGGGCAGTGAGGTCTTCAACGTGTCCGGAACCTTCACCTTCGGGGAAAACGACAGCGACCTCCTCTTTGCCGACGCCAATACCAACATCTCGTTCTCGGAGGGTGCCGTCATCAAGCGCAACGGGCCGGGAACGATCGTGGACAACACCGGGCCCCGCCCCAGGATTCCCCGTTTCCCCGATACCGGCCTCGTCGACGTGTGGTACCTCGCTCCCGTCACCACGGACACCGAACTGCCGTCCGAGAGGCTCGGAACGCTCCGCATCGACCCCGGAACCGGCCATGTGCTGCTCGACAAGGCCGTCACGGTGGGCGTCGCCCTCGAACTGCTTTCGGGCAACCTGAACACGAACGACAGCAACACCATCACCATGGCAGAAGGTGGTACGGTGCTGCGAGCCCGGGGTACGCTCAACGACGACAACGGCAACGGCCTCTCCGACGCCGAAGACGGCTCCGGAAACGGCACCAACATTCAGGGGACGAGCTACACGCTGGTCTACGACGTCAGCGGTGGGGATATCGTCACCCAGTCGGGTGAATATCCGGAGGGTCCCGCCATTGCCCTGCAGGTCGTCGGGGCGGGGCACACGTTGACGCTGCACGCCGGCCGGCGTGCGGCCTCGCTCGAGGTGACGTGGTCCGAAACGATGACCGGCACCGCCCCCCTCTTCGATCTGAACGGCTTCGACCTGACCGTAACCGGCGCAGCGACTGTCACAGGACCGGCCGGTGCCGGCTCGTCCGGGACCCTGGTCAACACGCGCAACGACCGCACCTCCACCCTCCATGTCGGCGGAAACCTGACCGTCGGCGCCGGCACCGCCATCGGTTCACCCGACGACCCGGAGCCGAACGGCATCGTGTCGGTAAATGCGACCGGAGACGTGATCCTCCAGGGGGACTACCATGGCGGCACGATCAGCGTGGCCGGCAAACTCATCCTCGGCGGCAGGCTCCACGGCGCGCTCGTCGCCGCCGGGGACGTAGAGCTGACCACGGGCGTGCTCAACGCCACCTCGATCACGTTCAACGGCTTCCGCCAGCAACTCACCCTCAACGGCGACGTGACCGCGGATACGATCACGCTGGCCCAGTCGCCGGATGCGGAGGGCAACCAGCCGTACGTCATGCTGGCCACGCACCGTGCCGACGTCATCGCGGTCGGCACCGTGCTCAATCTGAACGGCGGTCTGTTCATCACGGGCCCGAACAACCGCATCCTGTTGCCGACGCCCACCAGCGCCCAGGGCTTCACGCGCAACCCGCCTGCGGGTGTGCAGAGCCACGTCGTGGGTAATGTGAGCATCTTCGTTCCGGCCGGCACGCCGGGATCGGCTACCGCGGGCAATGGCCGCTTCGAGTACCCGGTCGGCAGCATGGCGGCTTACCGGATGGCCGCCATCACGTTCGAGGACGACGACCCGGCCATCACGGGCGCCACCATCACGGTGCGTCACGTGGATCAGCGCCCGGAGGGGCTCGTCGGCTTCCCGATCCACACGAACGGGCAGGTGATCTCCGGCACGGCCGACTTCTACTGGCTGATCACGTCTTCGGTGGGCTTCGGCACCACCCAGGCATTCAACCTCGAGTTCCTGGCGGAAGGATTCACCGGCTACGACGACGTCCGCACGCTCCGGATCGTGCGTCGCCTCGCCCGCGACGTGGTCAACCCGTGGACGTTGCAAGAGGGCACCTACGACAACTTCAACACGGGCCCGTCGGATACGGACCCGCTCGTGCGGGTAACCGGTACGCAGGGGGGCCTCGTGCCACAGGGGGCGCTCTTCAGCTTCGGGATCGAAGAGGTTCCCGGCCTGGCGTTTCTCCAGGTCATCCACGCCGCCGCTCACCCCGACCTCGCCGAGATCGACATCTACCTCGGCGACGACCTGGCCCTGAACGACTTCGCCTATCGCCATGCCACACCGGTCTTCGCACTCGACGTCTCGAACAGAAGCACCGGCCCCCTGGCCACGTTCCACATCGGCGTGGCACCGGGCAACAGCACCGGCGCGGCCGACACCCTCCTGACCCGGCGCGTCGAACTGGCCGAAGGCCAGACCAGCCCCCTGCTCCTCCTCGACGACGGTGGCGGGAGCATCCGGCTGCTCCAGGCCGATGCCG
Source organism: Rhodocaloribacter litoris (assembly GCF_011682235.2). NCBI lineage: Bacteria > Pseudomonadati > Rhodothermota > Rhodothermia > Rhodothermales > Rhodothermaceae > Rhodocaloribacter > Rhodocaloribacter litoris. The sequence goes on from NZ_CP076718.1 coordinate 1,285,732, forward strand.
TGCGGACGCGCGCCGCCGACCCGACGAGCGTCGACCTGCTCCTGGTGCACGGGGTCTCCGATGCACCGGCCGTCGACGTACGCCTCTTTCAGGGCTCGTCCGGACAGGGCCCGCTCGTGCTCGCCGGCCTTGACTTCACCGAGGATCTCGTCCATTATCGCTCGCTCGACCCCCAGGTGTACACGCTCGAATTCCTGGAAACCGGTACCACGGAACAGGTCTTCGCCTCCCGAATCGATCTGAGCGGCCTCGATGGCGAAGCCGTCCTGGCCATCGCCCACGGGCTGCTCGACCCGCCGGTCGGGCGTGAAGGCTCCCGGGGTGCCAACGTGATGGTCGTCACCCTCGCGGGGGAGGTCCGCGTCGGCACGGTCGTCACGGCCGGCGAAAGGGAAACGACCGACATCCCGGCCCGCTTCAGCCTCAAGGGCAACTTCCCGAACCCCTTCAACACCGGCACCACGATCCTGTTTGACCTGCCCGAGACGGCCGAAGTCTCCATCCAGGTCTTCGACGTGCTGGGTCGCCAGGTGCTGGCACTGCCCGGGCAAACGGTTGAGGCGGGGGCCAGGCGTTCGATCCAGCTCCAGGCGACGAACCTCGCCTCGGGCACCTACCTCTACCGGCTGCAGGCCGTCAGCCCGAACAACACCTGGGTCCGCGCCGGCAAGATGACGCTACTCAAGTAATACCTCTGCGCTTTGAACCTCACCGTAGCGTCGACCGGCCGCTCGACGTTACCAGCGGTCCGTCGGTGCGTTCGATGGCCCGGCGTCGTGCCAGGCCGGGGCCTTTTGCACTTCAGGGTTCCGGGCCCGCCGCCGCCACGGGGTCCCCTCCTCCCCCCGCCCGCTCGAACCGTACCGTGCCGTCCGTCACAAACCGCCGCCGTTCCGGTACGTAGCGCCGTTCCTCGATCACGAACGCCTCCGGCGTCACGGAGACGAGGTTGTAAAAGTTCGTATCGCGGTGCCCACGGCGTCCCCGGTTGCTCGTAGCCGTGCCGGCGCTGGCAATGACGATCCGGTGCTTTCCGGGGACGATATCCAGCGGTTCGATGTGCGAGATGTGCAGGTGACCACAGAGAATCAGATCGACGCCGGCCTCGGCCGACGCCGCCAGCGTGCGCCGTGCGCGGCGGGCCACGTCGTGCGGCCCGAGGGCCTGCAGCTTCGTCAGGTGATGATGCACGACCAGCACCTTGAAGATCCCGGGGGGCTGCCCGCCAAAAAACGTGCGGATGGCCTTCAGGGCCTCCCCTGTAATCCGCCCGCCCTTGATGGTCAACCCGTAGGCCGAGTTGATGCCCAGCACCGCCAGGCCGTCTTTGACGAACGACGGGTTCAGGTCGTCCGAGATGAAGGTGCGGTAGCGATGGAGCGGGTCGAAGATCCGGGTCCAGGGCCGGTGCCACCAGGCAACGACATCGTGGTTGCCGGGTACCACCAGCGTGGGCGCCTCGAAGGCCTCCAGCATGGCCCGGGCCGCCTCGAACTGCGCGCGACGGGCCCGCTGGGTCAGGTCTCCGCTGACCGCGACCAGGTCCACCCCTTCCGTGTTGACCTCCCGGACGAGATCCTCCACGATGAACGGATGGGCGATGCGACCGAAGTGGATGTCGGAGAGATGCGCAACCTTCATGACCTCATGCAGCAGGGGTTCGCCGGCTTGATACCCCGAAGCGGGTCCATGCGATCCGCACACAAAAGGGCGGCTCCCCGCAGGGGGCCGCCCTCGTGCGCCCGGAACGGTCATCGATTCAAAGCAGCAGGTTCAACGGCTCTTCGAGGTACTGGCGGACCGTCGTCAGGAAGCGGGCCCCTACGGCCCCGTCGACGATGCGATGATCGCACGAGAGGGTCAGCCGCATGCGCCGGCCCGGCACGACCTCGCCGTCGCGCACCACGGGCACGTCGCGGATCGCCCCGATGGCCAGGATGCAGGCGTTCGGCGGGTTGATGATGGCGGTGAACTCGTCGATGCCGAACATGCCGAGGTTGCTCGTCGTGAACGTGGAGCCCGTGTATTCCTCCGGCTGGAGTTCCCGGTTCCGGGCTTTCTCGGCCAGGCGCCGGGTCTCTTCGGCAATCTGCCCCAGCCCTTTCCGGTCGGCGTGGCGGATGACCGGCGTGATCAGGCCCTCGTCGATGGCGACGGCCACGGCCACGTGGATCTCCCGGTGCAGGCGAATCTCGCCTTCCGCCTCGAGATAGGAGGCGTTGACGTACGGGTGTTGCCGCAGAGCCAGCGCACACGCCTTCGTGACGAGGTCGTTGAACGACACCTTGCCGCGCCCCTGGGCCTCGGCCAGTTCGTTGAGCTGCTCCCGGAACGCCGTCGCCTTCTCCATGTCGACGTCGACCGTCAGGTAGAAGTGCGGGGCCGTGAACTTGCTCTGCGCCAGGCGCCGGGCAATGGTCTTGCGCATCTGCGAGATACGCTCCACGTCGTAGGCCGCCGGCATGGCCGGCGCCTCGGCCGGGGCCTCTGCCGGGGCCGGCTTCGGAGCGGCCTCCGGCACCTCGACCGGCGCACCGGCCAGCAACGCCTCGATGTCGCGTTTGATGATGCGCCCTTCGGGGCCGCTGCCCCGCACCGTACGCAGGTCAATGCCGTGCTCGCGCGCCATCTTCCGCGCCAGCGGCGAAGCCTTGATGCGTGCCCCTTCCTCCGGCCCGGCGGCCACGGCCGCCTCCTCCGCCGCACCGTCGCCCGAAGGCGCCTGCCCGGCTTCCGCCTCCACCGCTTCGGCCTTCGTTTCCGGCTCGGGCGCCGCAGAACCGTCGCCTCCGCCGTATTTCGCCAGCACCTCGGAAATGTCCTCGCCTTCCTCCCCCAGCACGGCGATGAGGCCGCCGATGGGCACGGCCTCCCCCTCCTGAATCACCTTCTTGAGCAACACCCCGTCGTCATAGACTTCGAGGTCCATCGTCGCCTTGTCGGTCTCCACCTGGGCAATCACGTCGCCCGCCGAAACCGACGCGCCTTCTTCGACCAGCCAGCTGACGAGCACCCCCTCTTCCATGGTGTCGCTCATCTTCGGCATCTCAACAGGAATAGCCATATCTCGATCTTCGATGCTAAAGGTTCGATCCCGGATTGCACACGGCGTGCCGCCGGTCAGCCGGCGTACATCACCTGCTTGCAGGCCTCGTACGCGTCGTCCTCCTGCGGCATGTAGTACTCCATCAGGTTCTTGGCATACGGAGCGGGCACGTCCTTCGCCGTGATGCGCCGGATGGGTGCGTCGAGGTAGTCGAAGGCACGGTCCTGGATCTGATAGGCGATTTCCGAAGAGATACTCGCATAGGGGTTGCTCTCGTCGATGATCACGCAGCGGTTCGTCTTCTTGATCGAGGCGACGATGGTGTCGATGTCGAGCGGGCGGAGCGTGCGCGGGTCGATGACCTCGGCGCTGTAGCCTTCTTCGGCCAGGCGGTCGGCCACACGCAGGGCGATCCAGTAGCTCTTGCTGTGTGCCACGATCGTCACGTCCTCCCCTTCCCGGGCGATGCGCGCCTTGCCGAGCGGGATGAGGTAGTCCGGCTCGTCAGACACCTCCCCGCGCAGGCCATACATGACCTCACTCTCGAGAAAGATGACCGGGTCATCGTCCCGGATGGCCGACTTGAGCAGCCCCTTCGCGTCGTCCGGGTTCGAGGGGGCCACGACCTTCAGGCCCGGAATCGTCGCATAGATCGACTCGGTGGAGGTGCTGTGTGTGGCGCCGAGTTGCCCGGCGGCCCCGTTGGGCCCCCGGAAGACGATGGGGAGCTTGAACTGCCCGCCGGACATGTACCGGATCTTCGCCGCGTTGTTGATGAGCTGGTCGAAGGCGACGAACGAGAAGTTGAACGTCATGAACTCGATGATCGGGCGCAGGCCGTTCAGGGCCGCGCCGATGCCCAGCCCGGCAAAGCCGTTCTCGCTGATGGGCGTGTCGATGACCCGCTTCGGCCCGAACCGGTCGAGCATGCCCTCGCTCACCTTGTAGGCCCCGTTGTACTGGGCCACTTCCTCCCCCATGAGGAAGATGTTTTCGTCGCGCTCCATCTCCTCGACCATGGCCGCGCGGATCGCTTCACGAAACTGCAGTTCTGCCATATCGCTGTGCAAAGGTTGTTCGTTCAGGAACGGGGGATCTCCGATCCGCCCGGCTTACGCGAGAAAAGGATAATCCTCCTGCGTGTACACGTCCTCGTAGATCGTCTCCAGCGGCGGGAGGGGGCTGTTCTCGGCGAACTCGACCGCCCGCATCACCTCCTCCTTCACCTCCTCGTCGATCCGGTCGAGGTCTTCGTTGCTGGCGATCTCGTGCTGGCGGATGTAGGCCTTGAGGCGGATGATCGGGTCCTCCTGCTTCTTTCGCTCGAGCTCCTCTTTCGTGCGATACTTGCCGGGGTCACTCATGGAGTGGCCGCGGTACCGGTAGGTGCGGATCTCGAGGATCGACGGCTTGAAGCGACGCGCCAGCTCGGCGTGATCCTGGATCGCCTTGCACACGGCAAAGACGTCCATGCCGTTGACCATCGCCGCCTCCATGTTGTTGCTGATGGCGTGCTTGATGAAGACCGTCTCGGCAAAGGCCCGGTCGATGGCCGTGCCCATGGCGTACTGGTTGTTCTCGATGATGAAGATCACGGGAAGTTCGTAGAGCGCCGCCAGGTTGAAGGCTTCGTGCACGGCGCCCTGCCCCATGGCCCCGTCGCCCAGGAACGTCAGGCAGACACCGCCGTCCTCGCGGTACTTGTGGGCAAACGCGATGCCGGTACCCACCGGCACGTGGGCCCCCACGATGCCGTGCCCGCCGAAGAAGCGTTTCTCGGCCTTGAAGTAGTGCATCGAGCCGCCCTTGCCGCGCGAACAGCCGTCGATCTTGCCGAAAAGCTCGGCCATGCACTCATCGGCCGTCATCCCCAGCGCCAGGCCGATCCCGTGATCGCGGTAGGCGGTGATGACCGAGTCATGCCCGATGCGGATCGCCTGCGCGGCCCCGGTCGAGACCGCCTCCTGCCCGATGTACAGGTGCAGGAAACCGGCGATCTTTTGCTTGCCGTACATCTGTGCCGCCCGCTCCTCGAAGCGACGCTGCAGGAGCATGTTGCGGTACATGCCGAGGACCTGTTCCTCCGAAAGGCCGACGTCCTTGTGGCCGTACTTGCCGGCCTGGTAGTTGGTAAAGACGTGCTTGACCTCGATCCGGGGCGGAATCTCCAGATCCTGCCCGTTGACCACGGCCCCCTCGGCCGGTACACCCTGCTCCTCTACCTGGTCACGCTGGCGCGTGCGCTTTTTCGTCTCGCTGGCCATAACGTTTTCGTCTTAAGAGGTTAAAGGGAGATGATCTCCCCGAACTACGTTGTGCAATATAGGACAAACCGCCCTGCACCCGGCACCGATCCCGACCGGCGCAGCGCATCTTTTCACGGAAAGCGAGCTTTATAAAATAAGACTTTTGCGCCCCCAAACCCAGCGTTAATCCGATCTTAACGAGCGGAACCCCTTTTCCCCCCGCCCGTAGATCCCGGCGGTCGTGCCTGTAGCTTTTCCGCCCTGCCGAACACGAAGGTGCCGGCAGCTTCCCGGGTGCCGCGCGGCGCAGGTTGTGCGGACCCGTTTCCCCACCCCAGCTCCCTCGTGTAACGTGCCCGAGCCCAAGCCTACCCAAGGACACGCATCGCCTTCGAAGCCCCCGGCACCCGGCGACCCGATCGACCTGGAGGCACTGCTGCAGGGCGACCCGGCCGTCTTCGAACAGCTCGTGCGCCAGGAAAGCCCCCGGCTCTACCGGGTGATCCTCCGCATCGTCCACGACGAGGACGAGGCGGCGAGCCTCCTGCAGGAGACCTTCCTCCAGGCCTACCAGCGCCTGCATACGTTCCGCCGCGAATCGAAGGTGACCACCTGGCTCTATGCCATCGGCATCAACCTGGCGCGCGCCTCGCTGCGCAAATCGCGCCGCTACGACACGCTCTCCGACGAAGACCTCGAACGGCTGCAACCACGCTTTACCGGCTTCGGCACCCATGCCGGCGACTATGAACCGTGGAACCCACAGCGTGTGGCGGAGCAGGCCGAACGCAAACGCCTGGTCCACGAAGCCATCCGGCAACTTCCACCGGACTACCGGCTCGTCGTCACGCTGCGCGACATCGAAGAGCTCTCGACGGCCGAAACGGCCGAGATCCTCGAGATCAGCGAGGGGGCCGTCCGCGTGCGCCTGCACCGTGCCCGCCGGGCCCTCCGCAGCCTGCTGGACCGCTACTTCCATTGAATGAATGCACGCCCTGATCCTACATGCGCAAGGTTCTCCATCTCCTCCAGCAAATGATCGGCCGCACCCCCTCCTGCAGGAAGGTCAACGAGTTCCTGGCCGATTACCTCGACGGCACGCTCGACCCGCAGACCAAGGCCCGCTTCGACGCCCACCTGGATGCCTGCCCGAAGTGCAAGCGTTACCTCGAACAGTACCTCCAGACCGTCGAACTCGTCAAGACGAACGGCACCGTCGAGCCGCCGCCCGAACTCGTCGAGCATACCCTCGCCTTCCTGCGCCGGCAACTCGAACGGCCGTCCTGACATCCCGGTCCCCGGCCACAGATTCAACGATTCCTCGCCTGCAAAAGCCGCCGGACCGGGAACGCATCGCCCCTCCCGCTCGTCATTGGCGGCAATTTTTTGGATATTCCGGGACCCTCAACCGGATGCAGCCTGCCCTGTGGAACCCAGACCCTCCGCCCTTCCCTTCCGAGACGATGCACCCGGCACCGGCAAACGGGCCCTGGTGATCATCCCCACCTACAACGAAGCCCGCAACATCCAAACGGTTCTCGAGCAGGCGCTCGCCCAGCCCGGCACCCTCCACGTCCTCGTCGTCGACGACGCCTCCCCGGACCGGACCGCCGACCTGGTCCGGGCCATGCAGCCTCAGTACCCGGAGCGGCTGCACCTCATCGAGCGCTCCGGCAAACAGGGCCTGGGGACGGCCTACCTCACCGGCTTCCGTTTCGCCCTGGACCGCGGCTATACCTACATCTGCGAAATGGACGCCGACCTCTCCCACAACCCCGAAGACCTGCCCCGGCTGATCGCCCCCGTCTGCCGGGGCGAGGCGGACCTGGTCATCGGATCCCGCTATGCGGGCGGCGTCCGCGTGATGAACTGGCCCCTCTCCCGCCTCATCCTCTCCTATGCCGCCGGGGTCTACACCCGCCTGATCACCCGGTTGCCCGTGCACGACGTGACGGCCGGCTTCAAGTGCTTCCACCGGCGCGTGCTCGAAGCCATCGACCTCGACCGGGTCAAATCCAACGGCTACTCCTTCCAGATCGAGATGACCTACCGGGCATGGCGCAAAGGATTTCGCATCCTCGAGGTGCCCATCATCTTCACCGAACGCACCGAGGGACACTCGAAGATGAGCCGGGCCATCGTGCGCGAAGCGGCCTGGAAGGTCTGGGAACTGCGCCTGCGCGCGCTGATCGGACGACTCTGAAACCGGCGAAAAGCGCTTCCCCGTTTCGTTTTTGATTAAATCGACAAACGTGGCACCCGATCCGGCGCCGGCACCGCACTTCGATCCCGTGCATCCAGTATTTTCACCGGCAGACCGGACCCGGTCCGCCGCGGCGAGGATCCATCGCCGTTGCTTCCCAGAACCTGATCCGTCGATAGCCCATGCCTGACTACGCTCACCTGACGCCGCCTGCCGAAGGCGACCTGATCACGATGGAAGGCGGGCGCCTGCGCGTGCCCGACCACCCGATCATCCCCTTCATTGAAGGAGACGGCACCGGCCCCGACATCTGGCGCGCCGCCCGGCGCGTCTTCGACGCCGCCGTGGCCCGGGCCTACGGCGACGCCCGCCGGATCGTCTGGTTCGAGGTCTTCGCCGGTGAAAAGGCCTACAACCTCCAGGGCACGTGGTTGCCGGAAGACACGCTGAAGGCCATCGAGCACCACCTCGTCGCCATCAAGGGCCCGCTCACGACGCCCGTCGGCGGCGGCATCCGCTCGCTCAACGTGGCCCTGCGCCAGAAGCTCGACCTCTATGCCTGCGTGCGGCCCGTCCGCTACTTCGAGGGCGTCCCCTCCCCCGTCCGGCAACCCGAGGCCGTGGACATGGTCATCTTCCGGGAAAACACGGAAGACATCTACGCCGGCATCGAGTTCAAGGCGGGCACGGAAGAAGTGGAACGCTTCAAACAGGTCTTCCGCGAAGCCTTTCCCGAGCAGTACGCCAAGATCCGCTTTCCCGACACGAGCGGCATCGGCATCAAGCCCGTCTCACAGGAAGGAACGGCCCGCCTGGTCCGCGCCGCCATCCGGTACGCCATCGCCCAGGGACGCTCGAGCGTGACGCTCGTCCACAAGGGCAACATCATGAAGTTCACCGAGGGCGCCTTCCGCGACTGGGGCTACCAGGTGGCCCGCGACGAGTTCGGCGCACGTGACCTCGACGGCGGCCCCTGGCAGGTCCTCCCCCTCGACGACGGCCGCGAGCTCGTCATCAAGGACGTCATCGCCGACGCCTTCCTGCAGCAGATCCTGACCCGCCCGGCCGAGTACGACGTCATCGCCACGATGAACCTCAACGGCGACTACGTCTCCGACGCGCTGGCCGCGCAGGTGGGCGGCATCGGCATCGCACCGGGGGCCAACATCAACTACGACACCGGCGCCGCCATCTTCGAGGCCACCCACGGCACCGCACCCAAGTATGCCGGGCAGGACAAGGTCAACCCCAGTTCGGTCATCCTCTCCGGCGAGATGATGTTCCGCTACCTGGGCTGGAACGAGGCGGCCGACCTCATCATCCACGCCATGGAAAAGACCATCGCGCAGAAACGCGTGACCTACGACTTCCACCGGCTCATGGATGGCGCGACGCTCCTGAGCACGAGCGCCTTCGGCGAAGCCCTCGTGGAAAACATGGGCTGAGCCCGCCCCCCTCCGCATCCTTCCGGGCGCACGGAGCACCGCCACCGTGCGCCCTTTTTTCGTTCTCCTTCACAACCCGGTCCGGGCCGGCCCATTAAAAATCGCCGCCTCGATCCGATACTCACTCAAAACGAAATTCAACCCGGATACGCATCCGAAGCGAAGGCCCGGCCTCCGATCGCGCTGCCCCTCTCTTGAAACCCCTGCTCCTCAGGCGACCGGACCCTTCGTGACGGGACGATGCGCACGACCGGCCCGCAGGCCGGTGCGACGTCGAAAAACGTGTCGTACGCTTGATCGTCGCGGGATACGCCGGGGCGAGGTGCCCTGTGTGTCTCCCGGCCAGTAGTTCGTCCCATGAAACAGCCTGCCCGCACCAATGGCCTCGCTGCCCGGCGATCCGGGCGGGCGGCCCGGAACGGCCTTCCGGCCTGGCTCGCCGCCTGCCCGGTCGGCGCCTTCGTCGTCCGCCTCCGGGACGGCCGGCTGCGCTACGGCAACGCGGCCTTCGCCGGCCTGGTGGGGTATCCCGACCCGGGCCGCCGCTCTCTGCGCCGGCTGCTCGTCGATCCCGGCGCCTTCGAGCAACTGCTGGCCGACCTGCGGGAGGACCGGTGCCACACCGCCCGGGCCGAGGCCGCCCTGCAGCACCGCAACGGGCACACCGTCTGGGCCCTGCTCACCCTCTCCACCGAAGCACCCGCGGGCACGCTGCCGGACGGGCACGCCCTCGGCTTCGCCCAGGAGATCACCGAATACAAACGCACCGAAGCCGCCCTCCGAAACGAAAACGCCTTCCTTGACGCCGTCCTGGAGCACATCCCCGTCAAGGTCTTCGTCAAAGACGCCGAGACCCTGCGCTTCCTGCGTTTCAACCGGGCCGCCGAGACGATCCTGGGCTACCGCCGCGACGAGCTGATCGGCAAGACGGACTACGACTTCTTCCCCAGAGAGGAGGCCGACTTCTTCGTAGCCAAGGACCGGGAGGTGCTCGCTTCCGGCAAACTGCTCGACATTCCCGAAGAACCGATCCACACCCGTTCGGGCGTACGCTACCTGCACACGCAGAAGATCCCGGTGCTCGACGAAACGGGCCGGCCGGTCTACCTGCTCGGCATCTCCGAAGACATCACCGAGCGCAAGGAGGCCGAACGGGCCTTTCAGAAGAGCCGCGAGCTCTTCCTGGCCACCCTCGAAGGGATGCTCGACGCCTACCTGCTGCTCGAATGCCGCCGGGACGAGGACGGCCAGGTCGTCGACTTCACCGTGATCGACCTGAACCGGCGCACGGAAGCCGGGCTCGCCCTGCCGCGCGAAGCGCTGATCGGGCAACCGCTGTGCGAGCGTTTTCCCGTCTACCGAACCAGAGGGCTGTTCGAACAATACCGGCAGGTGTTCGAAACCGGCACGCCCCTCGAACACGAGTACCAGATGCCCGGGGATTTTCCGACCCCGGGCTGGTACTACGAGCAGGTCGTGCCCTGGTCGGACGGCGTGGCCATCATGAGCCGGAACATCACCGAGCGCAAACGGGCCGAGGCCGCGCTGGCCACGTATGCGGCGGATCTCGAAGCCACCTCGACGGCGCTCGAAGCGCGGGCCCATGAGCACACCCTCACCATCCACGAGCTCGAGGCCGCCAAGAGGCGGGCCGAAAGGGCCACCCGCCAGCTCCGCGAAGCCAACGAAAAGCTCAAGGAGAGCCAGGCCCAGCTCGTTCAATCGGAAAAGATGGCCTCACTGGGCCAGATGGCCGCCGGCATCGCCCACGAGATCAACAACCCGGTGGGCTTCGTGATGAGCAACCTCAACACACTCTCCGAATACATCGACACCTACCGGCTGCTGCTGCAGCACTATGCGGCGCTGGCCGCCACCCTGCCGCCCGATCCGCCCCCCGAACAGGCCCGGCATCTGCAGGCCATCCGCACCATCGAAGCGGAAGAAGACCTGGACTTCATCACCTCGGACCTGGACCTGCTCATGGCCGAGTCGCACAACGGGCTGCAACGAATCAAGGAAATCGTCCAGGGCCTGAAAAGTTTTGCCCGGGTGGACGAGGCCGAGATGCAGATGGCCAACGTCAACGAAAGCCTGGAGACCACGCTGCGGGTGATCTGGAACGAGTTGAAGTACCGGTGTGCCGTCGAGACCCGGTTCAACCCGCTCCCGCTCATTCCCTGCTATCCCGGCAAGCTCAACCAGGTGTTCATGAACCTGTTGCTCAACGCCGCCCAGGCGATCTCCGACCACGGCGTGATCGTCATCGAGACCGAAGCGACCGAAACGGAGGTGATCGTGCGCATCACGGACAACGGCACGGGCATCCCGCCGGAGCACCTGCCCAAACTCTTTACGCCCTTTTTCACCACGAAGCCGGTCGGCAAGGGGACCGGTCTCGGTCTTTCCATATCCTATGGCATCATCCAACAGCATCATGGTCGAATCGAAGTCGAAAGCACCGTCGGTGAAGGTACCACTTTCACTATCTACCTCCCCGTATCCCAAGAACCCGCCTGAGCGAACGCTTCTGTGTGTCGATGATGAGGAAGGAGTGCTGCGCTCGCTCCGGCGCGTGCTCCGGAAGGAGCCGTACCGGGTGCTGACGGCCACGAGCGGCACCGGAGCGCTGGCGATCCTGGAGCGGCACCCCGTACAGGTGGTGCTCGCCGACCAGCGCATGCCGGACATGACGGGCACGGACCTCCTGCGCGAGGTCCGGAGCCGCTATCCGGCGACCATACGGATCATCCTCTCCGGCTATGCCGAGCCGCATGCCATCGTGGCGGCCATCAACGAGGCCGAGGTGTTTCGCTTCCTGCCCAAACCCTGGAACGACGACGACCTCCGGGCCACCCTCCGGGCCGGCTTCGCCCGCTGGGAGAGCCGGCAGGCCACGCTCCGTCTGACCGAACTCTTCAGGACCGAACTGGAGCGGATGCGCCGGGACCGCGAGGCGCTCGCCGAGCGGCTGGCCGCCCACGACCAGGCCCCCTGCCGTCCAACCCACAAACCCGACCCTGCACCATGACGGCTTCCCCGGCTGCCCGGCGGGACGAGACGGCCGAACGGCCCCGGCTGCTGCTCGTCGACGACGAGGAAAACATCCTGCATGCCCTGCACCGGCTGCTGCGCAAGCAGTACGAGGTCCATACCACCACCTCGCCGGAGGAAGCCCTCGACCGGGTGCGCGAGCAGTCCTACGCGGTGCTCCTCTCGGACCAGCGCATGCCGGGTATGGACGGCACCGAGCTGATGGCCCGCGCCCGCGAACACGCCCCCGACACCATACGGATCATCCTGACCGGCTACGCCGACATCCACGCCGTCATCCGGGCCATCAACGAAGGCGCCATCTACCGCTTCCTCACCAAACCCTGGAACGACGACGAGCTGCAGGCCACGCTGCGCCAGGCCGTGGCCCAGTACGAACTCGTCCAGGAAAACCAGCGGCTGCTGTCCCTGACGGAAGAACAGAACCAGAAGCTGGAAGCCTTCAACAGGACGCTGCGCCAGAAGGTCATGGAGCGCACCCGCCAGGTGACCGAGTTGAACCAGTCCCTGACGAAGAGCTTCCGCGGCACGATCGAGGTGCTGTCCCAGCTGGCGGACATGCACAGCCCGGCCCTGAGCAAGCACGCCAAGCGCGTGACGGCCCTGGCCTGCATGATCGGCGAACGGCTCCGGCTCGGCAGCGAGCAGCTCTTCCAGCTGGAGGTGGCCGCCACGCTGCACGACATCGGCAAAATCACGATGGACCCGAACCTGCTCAAGCAGCCCTATGCCCAGATGAAGGCCCACGACCGGGCCGTCCTGATGACGCACGCCACCCGGGGCGCCGCGCTCGTCCAGATGATTCCGAACCTGGAGGAAGCCGCCCGCTACGTCCGCCACCACCACGAGCACTACGGCGGCGGCGGGTTCCCCAAACGCCTCGAAGGCAACCAGATCCCCCTGGGCTCCCGCATCATCGCCGTCGCCGATGCGTTCGACAACGCCCTCAACGGGCGCAGCTCGTTCCAGAAAACCACCCCCGAACAGGCCCTGAAGTACGTCCGGGACAACACCCCGACGCTGTTCGACCCCTACCTCGTCGATATCCTCATCACGTGTATCCTGCAGGAGAACCGCCCCATCAACCACGCCATGGAGGTGGAGGTGGGCCTGTTCGACCTGAAGCCCGGCATGGTACTGGCCCGCGACGTGCGCTCGATCCGCGGCATCCTGCTCCTGGAGAAGCACCAGGTCCTCGACGAAGGGTTCATCAACCGGCTGCACGCCTACCACGAAACGGAACCGATCATCGACGGCATCCTGGTCTACCGCAACCAGACGGCGGCCACCGACGCACGACCGGCTCCGGCCGACGTGCCGCCCGCCGCCGGTCCTCCCCCGGTGCTCCTTTCACGCTGACCGGCGCAGCCTAGACCGTAGCCGCCGGAACGGCCGCGACCTCTTCGAGCAGGCTGTCGTAGGCCGCCACGTGCGTGCGCCAGTCGAGTCGCTCGGGTATGCTCCGCAGCGTGGAAACGGGCAGCGGGCGTTCCTCTCCCCGCAGGATGGCGGACAGGATCCGGTAGAGCTCCTCCTCGTCCTCGTAGAGGATGGGGGCGTGCAGCAGCGGCCGGTGCAGCGACGCGGGAATGAGTTCGGGATAGCTGAGCCGGTTGGGCAAAAGCGGGTGACAGCCGCAGTAGATGGCTTCCAGGATGGCGATGCCGAAGAACTCGTGCAGGGAGGTGGAAACGACCAGGTCGGCGCGGTGCAACAGCCGGCTGTACTCCTCGAAGTCCTCGGCGTACCCGTAGTGGAGGATCCGTTCCGCATACCGCTCGAAGGCCTGCTCGAACTCGTAGGGCTGCTCTTCGAAGCGCTCCCCGGCCAGGATGAGTTGAAACCGGTGGCCGGTGTCGTCGAGCCGGTTCATCAGGCGGAAGAAGGCCTCCGGGTTCTTGTCGTACTCCCAGCGCTGGTTCCACAGCACGATGGGCGGCTTCATCCCGGGACCCCAGGTATGAGGCGGGTATTCGGCCCGGAAACGATCATGCGCCGCCAGGTCCATGCCCAGATGCAGGACGGTGCTTTTCTCCCGGATCTCCTGCACCGTGTGCAGGTGCGTATAATCCGGAAAGCGCCGGAGCAGAACCGGCAACGCCTCCATAAACTCCTCGTAGTGAAAGTGGGAGTTGAAGACGACGCGGTCGGCGGCCAGGCACGAGAGGTAGTTGATGTAGCCGTAGGTTTCGTCGCGTTCCTGGCCGGGCGGCAGCGGATAGGTGAGCTGGTTTTCGTGGAGAAAGAAAACGACGGGCACGCCGTCGAAATGGGAGCGGGTCAGCGCCAGGAAGGCCGGCAGGTTGACCATGTCCGTGGCGAAGATGACGTCCGGGTGGAACCCCTGCTCGGCGGCCTGGACGGCCTTGCGGGCCATCGTGACGGCCCCACCGTGCATCCGCCACTTCCAGAAGCGGGGCGCCATCGTGATGGGCAGGATCTCATGACGGCTGTGCTTGCAGAAACCGTCCAGAAAGTTACGGTGGGACCCTCCGTACCAGGGTTCCAGGGCAAGGACCTTCATCGGCTCGTTACGATCTGGGAGCGTTCCGAAAAAAGGACGTGGGGGCTGCACCTACCGTCCGGGCGTCTGCTCCGGCCTGGGCTCGGCCTCGTCGTTCGCTTCGGCGTCTTTCAGGCGGGCGGCCTCGGCCAGTTCCCGGAGCAGCGCCTCTTCCTCCTGCGGCTCGGCCGGCCGTACGATGGAAACGGCCCGCACCTGGAGCTTCTCCCGCAGTTCCGCGTCTCGCACCTCCTCGGCCGTGATCAGCTTCTCCTCTCCCGGCCCAAGCCGGAGCGTGCGCGTGGCCATCTCGATCACCACCGGCCGCGGGTTCGTGTTCTTGATCAGCATACCTTTGCGCTTCCGGGTAGCCATGCGAATTCCTGTCTGATGTCGTAGCTTATGCGCTGCCGGACCCTGCCGAAGTATACGAATTTTACGTGCCTCCCGGGAAGGACGGGCGTGCAGGGGGGCGTTTTCATCCTTTTTCCTCCATTGCCGGAGGAGCGCCCGGCAAGCTGAACAACGACCGGCCTCCGTCATGTTTTCCGGGCTGCATGCGCTGCTGCGATCCGTGGGCGACGGCCTGCTGGAGGTCGTCATGCCGGCGTGCTGCATCGGTTGCGGGGACCGGCTCCGGTCGGCGGGCGGCCCGGTCTGCCCGTCCTGCCTGCGGAGCCTGGAGCGGGCCGATCCCGCGGAGGTGGCCGCCCGCCTGGCGGCCCTTACGGCGAGCCGGGACGTCTTCGAGGCGGCCTTTTCGCTGTGGCTTTTCGACAAGGGGGGCACCCTGCAACGGATCCAGCACATCCTCAAGTACGGCAACCGGCCGGCCCATGCACGCGCCCTCGGCAACCTGGTCGGGCAGGCCTTCGACGAGGCGTTGCGCACCGGGTCGCTGCGCGGGACGGCCCCACCGGAGCTGGTCGTCCCCGTGCCGTTGCACCCCAGGCGGCTCTACGAACGGGGGTACAACCAGAGCGCCCTGCTGGCCGAGGGGGTCGCGGCGGTGCTGGACCTGCCGTGCCGGCCGGAGATGCTGCACCGCACCCGCGCCACCCGCTCGCAGACCCGGCTCACCCGCCCGGAGCGGTGGGCCAACGTCCACGGAGCCTTTGCTGCGCCCGCCTCCCCTGCGGCCGGCGTCGCCGGGCACCGGGTGCTGCTGGTGGACGACGTGCTGACGACCGGTGCCACCGTGGTGGCCGCGGCCCGGGCGCTCCGGGCGGGCGGCGCGGCTGCCGTCCTCCTGGCCACGCTGGCCCTGGCCCGCGATTGACCCGCGCCGCCCCTCAACGGTAGTCCTCGACGCACAGAATCCGGGAGCACCCCGCCGCTTCCCCGGCATCGTTCGTGGCGATGACGACGAGCCGCCCCGCCGCCAGGGCCCCGGCCACGATCCGGGACACCATGGCCCGGCCCGGGGCATCCAGGTTGGCGGTCGGCTCGTCGAGCAGGAGCAGCGGCGGATCGGCCAGGAGCGCGGCCGCGAAGCGCATCCGCTGTTTCATCCCCGACGAGTAGGTGGCCACCAGGTCGTCGGCACGGGCGGTAAGCTCCACCGCCTCGAGCACCGCCTCGATGCGACGCGGCGCCTCCGGAAGCCGCCGCGCCCGCGCCAGAAAAGCCAGGTTCTCCCGGGCGGAGAACCCTTCATACACGTTCAGGTAGGGAGCCACCAGGCCCACGTGCAGCGGCCGCTGCGCCGGCGGTATCGCCCGGCCGCCGGCCGTCAGCGTCACCGTGCCCCGGGACGGCACCAGCACCCCCGCCAGGATCCGCACGAGCGTCGACTTGCCGGACCCGTTCGCACCCGTCACGGCAAGCGCCTGCCCGCCCTCCAGGGTAAAACCGAGCCTCCGGAAAAGGATGCGGCGGCCGAACCGGTGACCCAGGTCTTCGGCCACAAGGCATGCTATCGAAGGCGAGGTCGGCACCAATCCCGGAAACAACGACGGGCAAAACGGGTTGCTGGGGGCGTGTTGAAGATAGGATGCCCGCCCCCGTGCCGCCATGAAGATTGTGCGAGGCAACCTGCGCCCGCGGGCACGGCCGGCCCACCTGCTTCAGCGCTCCTTCGTTCCTCCCACCCACCACCACACCACGATGAAACACCTTGCACTACCCGCCTCCTGCTTCCTCCTGCTCCTGTTTGCCGCGGCCTGCGGCGGTTCGGAGACCCCCTCCCCGGAAAACACCGAGGTGACGACCACCGAGACGGACACGACCGCCGTACAGGTCTTCTTCGTCACCCCGGCCGACGGCGACACGGTCACCTCGCCCGTGCGCGTCGTCATGGGGGCCGAGGGCGTCCGGATCGTCCCCGCCGGCACCATGGAGGAAGGCACCGGGCACCTGCACATCCTCATCGACACGGACTTCGTGCCGGCCGGCCAGGTGATCCCGACCGATTCCCTGCACCTCCACTTCGGCCAGGGACAGCTCGAAGCCGAGCTCGAGCTTGCACCGGGCACCCACACGCTCCGCCTGCAACTGGCCGACGGTGCCCACATCGCCCTCGACGGCCCGCAGTACCGGGACGAGATCCGGATCACCGTGCAGCAGTAGACAACCGGCCCGAAACCGAATCCCACACGGGCGACGCGCGTCCGGGTTCCCCGTTCCGGGTCGCTTTCCCTTCAACCGGAACGGGGAACCCTGCGCGTTTCGCGCCTTCGCGGCAACCGGGGCGGGCGCGTCCGGGTATCCGTCCTCCTGAAAATGGGTCCGGTTCTTGCGAACCCCTGTCGCCGGGACTCGACCTTGCACCGGAGATTCCGGATATTGCCTCCGTTGAGCCTCCCCCGGATAAATCCGGGAGATTCCTGCTTCACCGACAGTAGCCTCGCTGACCGAAATCAGCGCTGGTCTTACACCGTCTCCACAGGCTGTCACGGTCGCTCCGACCGCCGGACCAAAGCACGAGACGATTCTGCCAAAGTTCTCGGCTGGCCATTCATCCCTGGTTTAAGAACCGGGGATCTGGACGTTCGGCCGCGTCTGGACGCGGAACGCGTCCATTTTGCCTGTGCCACACCCCAACGTTTCTTATGTACTGATGTTACGCAGTAGGCGACGAAGCCGTCCCGTTGCTTCCCTTTCGCTTCGTGGCGGGCCCCTCGACCAGGGAGAGGGCGACCCCCATCCCCCCTTCGGGGACCTTCCCCCTGCAGGGCCGCCGGGTGCGGCCAGGGGGAAGGGCCTGGGCCGAGACGATGCGGCCATGCAGCCCCTCCCCTTGCGAAGGGGAGGTGTCGCGAAGCGACGGAGGGGTAGTCCTGCTATCCCACAGGTTTCAACTGCGTAACATCAGTTATGTAAACAGCTGTAAACAGCTTCGTTTTTCGCCCGGATGCCTGCCTTCGCGACGTATCGCCTGCTGACCCGAAACCAGTGGCGGATCTTTCTCCGCTCGCTGCGGGCACGCCAGAACCTCTTCGTCTGGAGCGTTTTTGGCATTATGGGGCTCTATCTGGGACTCACCCTGATCACGCTCGGGCTGTACTTCGAACGGTTTGCCGGGTTGCTCGCCCCTTCAGGGGATCCCGTGACGGTGGTCAACACCTACCTGCTGCCGGTGTTCATCGGCCTCTTCGGCCTTCGCTTTCTCTTCCAGCAGACGCCGGCGCTCCGGTTTCAGCCGTACCTGCACCTGCCCATCGAGCGGGCGCGGCTCGTGCGCTTCTTTCAGGCCACATCGCTGCTGAGCCTGCACAACGTCTACCCCCTGCTGTTCTTCGTGCCGTTCTGGAGCCGGCACGTTGCAGGGCACTACCCGGCAGGCGGGGCGGCCGCATGGCTCCTGGGGGTATTGCTGGCCCTCGCCGCCTCCAACTTCGCCAACCTGCTCGTTCGCTCGGTTCTTACCCGGCACGAAGGGCGTTTCCTGCTGGGCTTCGGCGTGTTGCTCTCGCTCATCTACCTCGACGAGCTGCTCGGAACCCGGTACGTGCAGGTCTTCTCCGCCTACCTCTTCGGCGGGCTGCTCGCCGGCGAGACGACCGTCCTGCTCCTGGTGACGGCTCTCCCGGTGTGGATGGTGCTGGCCTCGAACCTGATGCTGCTCCAGCGGCTGCACGGCGGCCTGTACCTGCCGCGGTCCGGGACCGCGGTTCCGGCCCGCCGGACGCGGCGCCTCCCGCTGCTCGAGCGGGCCGGTCTCACCGGCCGGCTCATCCTGCTCGAACTGCGGCTGATCTGGCGCAACCGCCGTCCCCGCCACTACCTGCTCCTTTCGCTGCTGTTCTCCACGCTCTACCTCGTCTTCCTGCTCGCCAACCCCTCGCCCGGAGGAGACGTCATCCTCGGCGGCATCATCGGGCTGTTTGCCTCCGGCGGGTTCGTGCTCAACCACGGCCAGCTCATGTTCAGCTGGGAAAGCAGCCACTTCGACGGGCTCCTGGTCCGGCCGCTTCCGGCGCGGGCGCTGATCCGGGCCAAGCTGCTGCTGCTGCAGGCTTCCTGTCTCCTGCTCTTCGTCGCCAGCCTGCCCCTGTTCCTCTGGCTGAAACCGGCCCTGGTGAAGCTCCACCTCGCTTTCCTCTTCTACAATGCCGGCATCACGACGGTGCTGGTGATGCTGCTGGCGCTGCGCAACCGGCAGCCCGTCGACCTCGCCCGCAGCGGTGCCTTCTTCAACTACGAAGGGTTCTCCACCGCCCACTGGCTCTGGTTCTTCCCGACCGCCCTGCCCCCCTCGATCGCGCTGTTCGCCCTGCGCGACACCCCCGACACGGGGCTGCTCCTGCTCGGCGGCCTGGGCCTGATCGGCCTGCTGGCCACCCCGCTCTGGATCTCCTACTTCGCCTCCCGCTTCGAACAATGCCGCCTGCGCATGGCCGAGGGCTTCCGCCGGCGGCGCACCTGGACCCCATGCACGTAGACGTACACGGCCTGAAGAAGACCTTCGGCACCACCACCGCGCTCGACATCCCCGAGCTCCACATCGCCCCGGGCGAGATCGTGGGCCTCGTCGGCAGCAACGGGGCCGGCAAAACCACGTTCCTCCGCCTCGTGCTCAACCTGATCGAGCCCAGCGCGGGCGCCGTCTACCTCGACGGGCGCAACGTGGCCGAACACGAAGACTGGAAACGCCACACCGGCTCGTACCTCGACCGCACCTACCTCATCGACTACCTGACCGCCGACGAGTACTTCGACTTCATCGGAAGCCTGTACGGGCTCTCGCCCCAAGAAACACGCGCCGCCCTGCAACCCCTTCAGGCCTTCTATCCCGACGAACCCCTCGGCCGGACGACCCGGTTCATCCGCGACCTCTCGATGGGCAATGCCAAAAAGATCGGCATCATGGCCGCCCTGTTCGTCCGCCCGCGCCTGCTCCTGCTCGACGAACCGTTCGCCAACCTGGACCCCCCTTCCCAGATCCGCCTCAAGCAGCTCCTGCGCGTGCTGCACGCCGCGCACGGCACCACGATGATCATCTCCAGCCACGACCTCCTGCACGTGACGGAGGTGTGCCACCGCATCACCCTCCTCGAACGGGGACGCATCGTGCGCGACAAGGCCACCTCTCCGGACACCCTGCACGAGCTGGAAAAATATTTCACCTCCTGAACAGGGGCGACGGTCCCGTCTCGCCGCGCCCCGGCATGCCCCTCACAACCGCACCCGACGCATGCCCCCGCCCTGGCTCAGCCTGCTCGTCATCGCCCTGACGTTCGCCGGGATTGCCGCCGGGCACGTACCCGGCCTGCGGATGAACCGGGCAAGTATCGCACTCGTCGGCGCCGCAGCGCTCCTGGCCCTGGGCCTCCTCTCGCTGGAAGAAGCCTACGCCGTCCTCGACCTCGACACGCTCACGCTGCTGTTCGGCATGATGGTGCTGAACGCCAACCTGCGCATGGCCGGCTTCTTCAGCCTGGTGGCCGGGCGGCTGCTGCACCGCACCCGCTCGCCCCGGCAGCTCCTATTCCTGCTGATGATCGCCGCCGGACTCCTCTCGGCGCTCTTTTTGAACGACACCATCGTGCTCATCTTCACGCCGCTGGTCGCCGAGGTCACCCTGTCCCTGCGACGCAACCCGATCCCGTACCTGATGGGGCTGGCACTGGCGGCCAACATCGGGTCGGTGGCGACCATCACGGGCAACCCGCAGAACATGTTGATCGGGGTGGCCTCGGGCCTCCGCTACACGACGTTCTCGGCCTATCTGCTGCCGGTCGCGCTCATCGGGCTGGTGCTGGCATGGATCGTGGTGGTACGTACCTACCGGTCCGAGTTCGGGCAGCCGTTCGAAAAGGACGCGCCCCCGGCCACGCTGCGATACCACCGCCCGCTCCTGCGCAAAAGCCTGCTGGCGACCGGGCTGCTGCTCGGGGCCCTGCTCGCCGGTGTATCGCCTCCTCTGGCCGCGCTGACCTCGGCCGCCCTCCTGCTCGTCACCCGCCGGCTGAAGCCCGAACGCGTCTTCCGCGAGATCGACTGGTCGCTGCTCGTCTTCTTCGCCGGGCTGTTCGTGGTGACCGGCGCCCTGGAGACGACCGGCTGGCGCGACCGCCTCTTCACCGTCATGCTGCCGCTGGCCGAGGGAGGCGTCGTACCGCTGAGCCTCGTCTCGGCCACGCTGAGCAACCTGATCTCGAACGTGCCGGCCGTGATGCTCTTCCGCCCGTTCGTGCCGCAATTCCCCGACCCCACCCAGGCCTGGCTGACGCTCGCGATGGCCACCACGCTGGCCGGCAACCTGACCCTGCTCGGCTCCGTCGCCAACCTGATCGTCGCCGAGACGGCCCGTCACCGCGGCATACGCCTGACGTTCACCGAATACCTCCGGGCCGGTCTGCCCACCACGTTCCTCACCCTGGGCGCCGGCATGGTCTGGCTGCTCCTGGTGACCTGAGCGCCGCCGGCTAGTGCCGCGGCCGGTCCACCGGTGCCGGCAGGCCGGTGTCGTGCTCCCAGCGCATCGCCTCGGCCAGGGCCGGGCACCGGGCACACCGCGTCATCCGCTCCGACGGGGCAAACGACGCCCGGCGCCCGAGCGGGCACAGGGCATAGGACGGCACCCCGTCGCCGCTGAAGCCGGCAAAGGCCGTGTCCCCGCAGACGAGCTGCGCGACGGCGATTTCGGCCAGCGCCTCGATGAAGAGGGGATGGCAGTTCAACCCGGACGTGACCTCGTAATGAAAGACCCCGAGTGCCTCGGCCCGCTCGCGCAGCTTCACGTCGAGCCGGTAGACCGTCTCCAGGCGATCCGAAACGAAAGAGACCGGGACCATCAGCACAGCCCGTGCCCCGTCCCGGGCGAGGGCTTCCAGCTTCTCCTCCGTCTCCGGCGAAAGCCATTCGGCCACCCCCAGCACGCTCTGAAACGTGACGTGGAACGGCAGGTCGTGCCCGCGACAGGCCATGACCCGGTCGACCGTGGCGTGTACCAGGCAGCAGTACGGGTCCCGCCGCTCGGTCATCTCGCGCAGGGGAGTCCCCCGGGCGACGAAAACCAGGTGCACGTCCTTCCGCACCGCGCGCGGGAAGCGTTGCAGGGCCTCGTCGATCCGCTCGCTGATGGCCTGAACGTATTTGGGATGGGCCGCATACTCATAGACGAAGGTCGTCGGCCAGCGCGGGATCTCACCCGACTGCTCGAGCACCCACCATTGAAACAGGGAAGAGCCGGTCGTCAGCTTCGAGTACTGGGGGTAGAGCGGCAGAAGCACCACGCAATCCACCCCATCGGCTTCCATCTGGAGGGCTGCCGCCTCGGCGGACGGGTGGCCGTAGCGCGCGGCGATGTAGGTGCGGAACTCGATCCCGGCGGCCTGCCCGAACTTATGATTCAGGGCCGCCTCCAGCGCCTGTGCCTGCTCCCGCGTCAGCCGGTTGATCGGCGAGCGCCCCCCGATCATCTCGTATTCCCGGTTGATCGGTTTGGCCAGGAGCGACGCCAGCAGGCGGCAAACCACCGGCCGCAAGCGCTTCCCGAGCGGCACCTCGAGCAGCGCCGGGTCCATGAGCACGTTGTAGAGAAAAGAAGGGGTATCCTCGGCACGACGGGGACCGCCGGGATGCAAGAGCACGACGCCGACACACGCCCCACGCCGAACAGGCAACGGATCGGAAGCGTAAAACGCCCCCGTCACGAAACGTCCGTCGTCCCTGTACTTGCCTAGCAATTCCCGTGGCGTCATAACGGCTTCAACCCGATGATGCACCCACCGCCTTCGACGCGAAGCGCACGCTGCTGGTACCGGTGCACCGGTCTGCGCTGTTCCGCGCCGTCATTGAACTTTCAGGTAATCCCCACCTCCCCTTTCCTCCCTTAATCGACCGTCTCTGGCCCGGCATAACCCCCGAAAACGCTACACCATGACGATCCTCGAGCATACCCCCACGCAGGACGAGATCCTGGATTTCATCGACGACAGCGTCCGGCAGCTCCAGGAGGCCGGCGCCGAGGCCCGGTTCATCCTGATGGGCCGGGAGGCGTACCACACGTTCCGCCATGCACTGGCCGAGCGGCTCCACCGCAAGCCCAAATACTTCGAGACATACAACTACCTGCCCGTGGTGCTCGACCCGTTCCGGCAAGCCGCCGTCTGCGTCGTTCCCGGGGCAGGCGCCTGTGCCGAGGGGGTTCAGGCCTACCGGATCGACGCCTGAAGCGGCCTTCATTCACGGGCGAGCCGCTCCCGGATGGCCTCCCGGAAACGCGTACCCCAGGCCGCCGGCGGCGGGGCCACCCAGTGCATCGGAACGCGGCGGGTCGGGTGTTCGATACCGAGCCGGTAGGCATGCAGGGCCAGGTTGCGCCCGTCGAGCGGGCGGGAGGCGCCGTACCGGAAGTCGCCGAGCAGGGGGTGTCCCCGGTGGGCCAGTTGCACGCGGACCTGGTGGGGGCGTCCCGTCTCCAGCCGCACCTCGACGAGGCTGAGGCGCTCCGCTTCGTCGGTGGCCAGCACCCGCCAGGCGAGTTCGGCCCGCCGTGCCCCCGGATGGGTGGCCGGCACCACCCGTACGGTGCGCCCGGCCTTCACGAGGTGGTCTACCGCCGTGCCCGCCCCCGTCCACACCCCCTCGACGAGCGCCAGGTAGCGCTTCTCGGGCAGGCGACGGCGAAACTGGTCACTCAGGCGGGCGGCCGCCTTCGACGTCCGGGCCAGCACCATCACCCCGGAAGCCGGCCGGTCGAGCCGGTGCACGAGGCCGAGGAACACCCGGCCGGGTTTGCCGAAGCGCGCCTTCAGCCACGCCTTGCCGAGGGTGAGCACATCCGGGTCGCCGGTATGGTCGGCCTGTGCCAGCAAGCCCGGCGGCTTGTTGACGACGAGCAGGTGGTTGTCCAAATACAGGACGTCGAGCGTCATGACCGTGCCAGCACCTCCCGATCCCGCTTCGGCAGCCCGCGCACGACCAGGTCATACGCGTGGTCGATCAGCGCCTTCACCTCGGCAATGGGGATTTCACCGTCCAGCACGACCGTGTTCCAGTGCCGCTTGTTCATGTGGTAGCCGGGTTGCACCGCAGCATACCGCGCCCGGAGTTCGAGCGCCCGCGCCGGATCGCATTTAAGGTTGAGGCGCAACGGCCGCTCCTCCAGAAAAAGGAGGGCAAACATTTTTCCCATCACCTTGAAAACGAGCACGTCCTCGCCGAAGGGTGTGTCTTCGGTGGCGCCTTTCTTGGCCAGACAGTACCGATACAGGGTTTCGATGTCCATGCCGGGAGCCCGTCGGGGGCAGGAGACGGAATCTTTTCCAAAGTACCGGATTCGCGACCGGGGTGCGAGCCGCTCCCCTTCGAAAAACGCAGGGGGAGGAGCCGCGGCCGCAGCCCCTCCCCCGTCGCGGATGTATGTTCGGCCGGGCGCCCGGCGGAACCGAACGCCCTGCACCACTAGCGTTCCTGGCTTTGAACCCACAGGGGCGCACGCCGGCCGGCCAGTCCCAGCACGATGCGACTGAAAGGACGCTCGCGCATGAGGACCGGGTGCGGGCTCCGCATCTGACTCAGCAAGTATATACGCATAGGATTATCCGAAAAAAAGTATCATGATGAAAAGGTCATGAGGGCCTGCGTCGAGGCTTCACATGACACAACCCCGGACCAGCTCGCTTCGCACGAGCAGCCTGCCCGGAAGCCGAATCACTCCGGCTCGGTGGCTGCATACGCCGCATCCCCACGCCGGTTACCCAAAGAACAGGTGAATATTTTCACCACATCATCTAACCATTTCTTCATTCCATTTTTCAAACGGGATGCGGTCCATGCGAAAGAGGTCGCGGGTGCGGGTATACCAGCCGCCACCGTGCATGCGACCGACGGCGTGCAGCTTTTCGGTATGCACGTACATCAGCCCGGGATCGACGAGCTCGTCCCGGACGTGCAGGTAGAGCACCTCCCCGACGACGAGGCGCGTGCGGCCCACGTTCAGGGTCGCGACCTCGCGGCATTCGAGGGCGGCCGGTGCCTCGGCCAGGCGGGGCACGGCCACGCGCACCGACGGCACGGGCGTCAGGCCGGCGGCGGTCACCTCGCTCTGCCCTCGCGGGAAGTCGATGGCCGTCACGTTCATCCGTTCGGCCAGCGTCTCATCGACCACATGCACCACGAAGGCACGGGTGCGGCGAACGTTCTCGGCCGTATCCTTCGGTGTGCCGTCGGGGCGGTCTCCCGGCCCGAAGACCACCACCGGCGGATCGCTGCCCATCATGTTGAAGAAGCTGAAGGGCGCCGCATTCAGGTTGCCGGCCTCGTCCAGCGTGGTGACCCAGGCAATGGGGCGCGGTACGATGAGCCCGCTCAGCAGCTTGTGACGGTCGCGGGGAAGCAGCTCACTCAGGTCGAACTCCATGGGTGCCTTGTCGAAGGGTTGGTCGCAGGAGTTTAGCCGGCGGTGCGTACGGCCTGCACCGCCAGCATGACCTCCACGTCTTCACCGACGAGCAGGCCGCCGGTTTCGAGCACGCTGTTCCAGGTGAGGCCGAAGTCCTTCCGGTTGATGCGCGTATGAGCCTCGAAGGCGATGCGTTCCCGTCCGTCGAGGTCGCGCGCCTCGCCAAGATACGTCACGGCGAGCTCGACCGGACGGGTGATGCCGTGCAGGGTCAGCCGGCCGCAGAGCACGAGCGCATCGACCCGCACGTCGCGGGTGCGGGTGCTTTTGAAGAGGATCTCCGGGTAACGATCGGCTTCGAAAAAGTCCGCCGAGCGCAGGTGAGCGTCCCGCACCGCATCGCCGGTATTGACCGACGCGGCGTCGATCCGGGCCTCGACGGCCAGGCTGCCGAGCGAGACCGGGTTCATCCGCAACACGGCGGAAAAGGTGTCGAAGCGGCCGGTGATCCGGCTGAAGCCCAGGTGCCGTACCCGGAACTGCACGCAGGAATGAACCGGATCGACCACATAGGTGTTCAGGCTGGTCACACGCGAGGCTCCGGCGGAAGTAATCATGAACGTCCCGTTCTTTATGTTTTGAGAAGCACAGGGGTCGTACAGGTTACGCCGCCGCCCGAAGCCTGCGCGTCACCGGAGCACGGCAAGGTTATCATGAAACAACCGGACCGGCCTCAGCCCCAGAGGTGCCGTTCCAGAAACGCCAGGGTGCGGGCCCAGGCGTCTTCGGCGGCAGCCGCGTCGTAGCGCGTGCCCGACGGGTTGGCGAAGGCATGGTCGGCCGCTTCGTAGACGTGAACGGTGACGTTCTTGCCCAGGGCGTTCATCGTCTCCTCGAAGGTGCGGACCGTTTCGACGGGGATGCCCTGATCCTGCCCGCCGAAGAAGCCGATGACCGGCATCTGCAGCGCGGCCAGGCGATCCCGGTCGGTGACGAGGCGGCCGTAGTAGATGACCACGGCATCGAGCTCGGCGGGCAGCGCCAGTGCCGCGTTGAGGGCCATCCCGCCCCCGAAGCACCAGCCGATGGCGGCCACGCGCGGCGCCCGCTCCGTCCCGGTCAGGTAGGCATAGGCCGCCTTGAGGTTCGCCGTCGCCGTCTCGGGTTGCGCCATGGCGGCCTGCACGAGCTCCCGTGCCTCGGCCGGATCCGCCGTCACCCGACCGCCGTAGAGATCCACGGCCAGCGCCCGGTATCCCTGCCCGGCCAGCTGCGCCGTCATCTGCCGGATGTTGTCGTTCAGACCCCACCACTCGTGGATGACGATGAGGCCCGGCAGGCCCGCACCGGCGGCCGCACCCCGCGCCCGGAGGACGGAGTCCGGGTTTGCCGGTTCGGCCAGATAGCCGGTAACCGGCCGGCCCTCCACCACCCCGTACTCGACCTCGCGCGTGACGACGGGGATGTCCGGCGGCCGTACGATGCCGGTCGGATCGGGCGTGTCGCCGGCGTGCTCGCGGGCCATGCGCCCGGCATAGTCGTCGGCCGCCCGGTCGGTCTCTCCGGCACAGGCTGCCATCAGCAACGACAGAAGCGGAATCAGGATGTTGCGTCGCATCGGGAAATCCTCCTTTGACAGGTGTTCCGGAAGCTCATAATATAGAAACGGCGGGGCGTTCGTATACTTGCCGTCGTTCGGCCTGCCGGCAGGCGGCAGGCATCCGCCCGCTTTTTACGGCTTCCTCATGACGGAGACGAGCACACGCCCCGGGCGTTCCGCGGACGATCTGGATTTTACCGGCGAGTTGTGGCGCAAGGGGCTGCACCTGCTGGCGCTCGTCGTGCCGCTCGGGATGGCCTTGCTGGGCAAACCGGCGGCGCTCGCCCTCCTGGTGCCGCTGGCCCTGCTGGCTGCCGGCGCCGACGTGTTGCGGGCGTATGCACCGTGGTTCAACCGGCTCGTCGACCGGTGCTTCGGGGCCATGATGCGGCGGAGCGAGCGGCCACCGCCGGGCACCGTCGTCCTCAACGGGGCCACCTGGGTGCTCGTGACGGCGGCGCTGCTGACCTGGCTCTTTCCGGTGCGGATCGCCGCCCCGGCCTTTGCGGCCTTCATGGTGGCCGACGCCGCGGCCGCCCTGGTCGGCCGGCGCCTCGGGCGGCACCCCTGGCCCGGCGGCACCCGCACCGTCGAGGGGTCGCTGGCCTTCCTGCTGACCGGGCTCGCGACCCTCGCCCTGACGCCGGGTGTGACGCTCTGGACCGGCGCGGTTGCCGTCCTGCTGGGCACCGCCACCGAGGCCCTGCCGGGACCGCTCAACGACAACCTCCGCGTCCCCCTGGTGATGGCCACGGTGCTTTTTGCGCTCGAACGCTTCGTCCTCGGCCACCCGGTTCCCCTCTTCTGAACCGGACGCCCCACTGGAACGGCGCCCGAACAACCCGAACGCACACCGTTCAACGCCCGAACGCGATGAACCGGCGAAGCGAAAAGGCCTCGAAACACCGGGCTGCGCTGGCACCTTTTCCCGAGCCGCCGCTTATCCGGCTGCGCTATCCCGTCATGCTGATGCACGGCTTCGGCATGCTGGCGGCCGTCTGCCGGGGCGGGATGCTGCACCCGATGGCGATGCGGCTGCGGGCACACGGCATCCGGGCCTACGCGCCGAACGTGGCACCGTACGAGACCGTGCCCGTGCGGGCCGCGATGTGGCAGGCGCGCCTCCGCCACGTGCTCGACGAGACGGGGGCGGACCGCGTCCACCTCATCGCCCACTCGATGGGTGGCCTCGACGCCCGCTACCTCATCACGGTGCTCGGCGCACACGACCGGGTCGCCTCGCTGACGACGATCGCGACGCCGCACCACGGGACGGCCCTGGCGGACCTCGTCCTCGAACAGCCGGAACGGGTCCGCACCTGGATGGCCGGGCTGACAGGCCGGATGAGCGCCGCCGCCATGAAGGAGGCCTCCACCGACTTCGTCCGGGCCGTCGCCGAACTGACCCCCGCCTACGTCGAGGAGACGTTCAACCCCGCCGTACCCGACCACCCCGCCGTACGTTACCGCTCCTATGCCGGCCGGGCCGGCCGGGGCACCGGCGTGCCGATGAGCCCGCTGCTGCGCCCGCTCAACCACCTCCTCTTTGCCCGCGACGGCGTCAACGACGGCTTCGTCGCCGTGGAGCGGGCCCGCTGGGGCACCTGCCTCGGCATCCTCGACGCCGACCACCTCCAGCAGGTTGGCCTCAAGCTCGCCCTCCGCAGCCGCTTCGACGCCGCCACCTTCTACCTCGACCTGGTCCGGCAACTGGCCGCCGAAGAGCCCTGACCTCCCGCCGGGAACGTCATTCGACGTTCCCCATGAGCTTTCGCACGGCCGGGCTGACTAGGAGGGCAACCATTCCGGCCCCGCCCACGATCATCCCCACATTGAGGAAGAGGGCCGCCGGCGCCAGGTTCTCGAGCTGACCGGCCACGAGACCGGCAATCAGGTTGCCCAGCGCCGACGCGATGAACCAGACGCCCATCATCTGGCCCACCCGGTTTTCCGGGGCCAGCTTCGTGATCGAGGACAGGCCCACCGGGGACAGGCACAGCTCCCCGCTGGTATGGAGCGCGTACGTCACGACCAGCCAGGCCGGAGAAACGGGATTCTCCGGCGTGGCGTGCGCGGCCCCCCAGGCCAGCACGAAGAAACCGGCCGCCAGCCCCAGCAACCCGAGCGCAAACTTCACCGGGATCGACGGGTTGGCGTTCCGGCGCGCCAGCGACACCCACAGCATCCCGAACAACGGTGCCCCGATGATGATAAAGATGGGATTGACCGACTGCAACCACGAGGCCGGGGCTTCCCAGCCGAAAAGGACCCGGTCGGTGAGTCGCTCGGCGAACAGGTTCAGCGAAGACCCGGCCTGCTCGAAGCCGGACCAGAACATGGCGGCCAGGATGAAAAGCCAGAAGATGACGCCCAGCCTTTTCTTCTCCTCCCGCGTGTGCCCGGCCAGCAAGATGAGATAGGCGAAGTAGAGGACCGCCAGCACGACCACGACCACCCCCAGCGTCCTGGCCACGGTCTCGATCGAGACCGCGAGCATACCGCTGGCGATCATCCAGGCGAGCAGGCCCAGCGTCCCCAGCACCGCCGCCGAAATCGCATAGAAACGCCGGCTCCGGGCGGCGAGCACCTCGGCCCCCTCGCCCGTTTTGAGATGGCCTGCCGCGCCGAGCATGCGTTCACCCAGCTTGTACTGGACCAGTCCCAGCACCATGCCGAAGCCCGCCGCCGAGAAGCCATAGTGCCAGTTGATGTTCTCACCGAGGTAACCACAGATGAGCGGCCCGATGAAAGCCCCCAGGTTGATGCCCATGTAGAAGATCGAGAAGCCGGCATCGCGCCGTGCCCCTCCCTCCGGATACAGCTCCCCCACGATGGTGCTCACGTTGGGTTTGAGCAAGCCCGTCCCGATGACGATCAGGAGCAGCCCGCCGAAGAACGTCGGCAGGTCCGGCAGGCCGACGAGCGGGCCGGCCATTGTGAAGTGTCCCAGGGCAATGATGCACCCGCCCACGAAAACGGCTTTGCGCTGGCCCCACAGGTTGTCCGCAACCCAGCCGCCGGGCAGGGACAGCACGTACACGAAGAACGTGTAGAGCCCGTAGACGGCCGCGGCCGTTCCGTCCGAAAACCCCAGTCCCGGGTTGGCCCCGGCTGCGGCCGCCGTCATGAACAGCACCAGAAGCGCCCGCATCCCGTAGTAGCTGAACCGTTCCCACATCTCCGTGAAGAAAAGCGTGGCCAGCCCACCGGGATGCCCGAAAAAGGTTTTGCCCCTGGCCGAAGCGGCCCTCGGATCATTGGAAGAAGCCATGGTGTCACCGATCTCGTTTAACGGAAAAAAGCGCTACCGGCAAGGCCCCGGCAGGCGCGTCCTGCTCCGCAGCACCGGAACCCCCAAAGATAGAAAACCGCCAGGTCGGCGTCTAAACCAATTTTTCAGGATAATCTCGCCATTCGCCCGCGCCATTAAACGTATATTTATCGCCTCTTATGCGGGCCCTGGCGGCCCTTTTTTGTAGGTCACCGGCCGGATCGAGGGAACCGGTGCGTATCCGGCCTTTCCCCTTTCGTCGTCGAACACGCTGTTTTTATGTCGATACAACCCCGCGCCCGTCTTCATATTCCACAGGACACCCACGGCCCCCGGACGCACACCTGTGGCGCGCTGCGTCGCGAGCACGTGGGGCAGGAGGTCGTGCTCAAAGGCTGGGTGGACACGCGCCGCGACCTCGGCGGCGTCATCTTCATCGACCTGCGCGACCGCTACGGGCTGACGCAGATCGTCTTCTCTCCCCAGGACGATCCGGAGGCGCATGCCCGGGCCGCCCCGCTGCGGAGCGAGTACGTCGTCTCCATCCGGGGCACGGTGGCCCTGCGGGCGGAGGAAACCATCAACCCGAAGCTGCCCACCGGCGACGTGGAGGTGCGGGTGCACGACCTCGTGGTGCTCAACCCGTCCGACCCGCCTCCTTTCACGGTCTCGGCCCACGAGGAAAAGCAGCAAAAGACGAGCGAGGACCTGCGCCTGCGGTACCGCTACCTGGACCTGCGGCGCCCCGAACTGCAGCGTAACCTGACGCTGCGCCACCGGCTCTACCAGGCCACCCGCCGCTACTTCGACCGGCACGGCTTCATCGAGATCGAAACGCCGGTGCTCATGAAGTCCACCCCGGAAGGCGCCCGGGACTACCTGGTGCCCAGCCGCCTGCATCCGGGCAAGTTCTACGCCCTGCCGCAGTCGCCCCAGACCTACAAGCAGATCCTCATGGTGGCCGGCTTCGACCGCTACTTCCAGATCGTCAAGTGCTTCCGGGACGAGGACCTGCGGGCCGACCGCCAGCCCGAGTTCACCCAGATCGACGTCGAGGTCTCCTTCGCCACCGAGGAGATGATCTATGCGCTGATGGAAGGGCTGATGCAGGCCATCTGGAAGGAGACGCGCGGGATCGACATCGCCACCCCCTTCCCGCGCCTGCGCTACGACGAAGCCCTGCGCACCTACGGCACCGACAAGCCGGACACCCGCTTCGGCCTCGAGATCCACGACCTGAGCGACGTCTTCCGGGGCTCCGGCTTCCGCGTCTTCGACGACATCCTGGCACGCGGCGGCCACGTCGTCGCCCTCAACGTACCGGGCTACGGCGACCAGGGGCGCGGCTACATGGACCGGCTCGACAAGGACGTCGTGCGGCGCCGCATCGGGGCCGGCGGGCTGATCTACTTCCGCCTGCCCTCGGACGGCTCGCCCACGCTTTCCTCCGTCAAAGAGCACGTCCTGCCCACCCCGTACGTCGACGCCGCCGTGCAGGCCGTCGGCGCCCGGCCCGGAGACCTGGTGCTCGTGCTCGCCGGCCCCGCCCCCACCGTCTTCGAGCAGATGGGCGCGCTGCGCCTGCACATGGGGCAGGAACTCGCCCTCATCCCTCCCCCCGGCGAAGGCCCCTGGCACTTCGTCTGGATCACCGACTTTCCCCTGCTCGAATGGGACGAGGAGGAACGCCGCTTCGTGGCCCGGCACCATCCCTTCACCTCGCCCCATCCCGAGGACCTGGACAGCCTCTTCGACGACCCGGCCCGCACCCGGGCCCGGGCCTACGACCTCGTCCTCAACGGCTATGAGATCGGCGGCGGCTCCATCCGGATCCACCAGCCCGAACTCCAGCGCCAGATGTTCCACCTGCTGGGCATCGACGAGGCCGAAGCCCGCCAGCGCTTCGGCTTCCTCCTGGACGCCTTCCGCTACGGCGCCCCGCCGCACGGCGGCATCGCCTTCGGCGTCGACCGTATCGCCATGCTGCTCGCCGGCGGCACGTCGCTGCGCGACGTCATCGCCTTCCCCAAAACCCAGCGCGCCCAGGAACTGATGGTGCAATCGCCCGACACGGTAGACCCGCGCCAGCTCGAAGAACTCCACATCCGCATCGTCCTGCCCGAAGAGGACTGACCCGCAAACGGGAGGACGGGGGCGTCCGGTGCACCCGCCCTACCGGCAACGCGTCTTTCCACAGATATTTCGTCTGATTTTACATATGAAACATTAAGTCGGCCGGCCCGGGAAGCGATACCCTACCTCGAACCCCCGACATCCGACAACGAAATCGCTCCCCTTCGTGATACGACCGCCGCTCATACGAGGTGTGTGCGGGCTGCTCGGACTCCTGATGGTCCTTCCCGCCCCCTCGCTCCTGGCGCAGCGGAGCCGGTACGACGTGCCCGTTCCGATCGCCGAAGCCCGGCGCGACGCGGACGGCGACTTCGTGCCGGATCGCCTCGGCGACACGCTGACCGTCGCCGGTTATGCCACCGTCGGCACGGGGATCCTGCACGGCAGGCGGCTCCAGCTCTTCGTGCAGGATGCCTCGGCCGGCATCGCCGTCTTCGATGAAGCGATGCCGCAGCCCGTCCGGCAGGGCGACAGCCTGGTGGTCATCGGAGTGCTGGAGATGGACCGGGGCCTGACGGTGCTGCGCCCCCTCTACTACCACGCCCGCCCGGCGCGGGGAACGCCGCCGGCTCCCCTCGCGCTGTCGCTCGACGAAGCCGGGGAAGCCCACGAGGGCCGGCTGGTGCAGGTCACGGGACGGGTGCTCGTCTCCGACCGCACCCGCAGCGGGGGGCAGTACCTGACGCTGATGCCGGTGGATGGCGGCCCGGCCCGGCTGCAGGTCTACCTTGAACCGGCGCACGAGACCGGCCTCGACCTGCGGCACTACGCCGCCGGCGACGTCTACCGGATGACCGGGATCCTCGGCCAGTTCGACCTCGAACCGCCCTACGACACCGGCTACCAGCTGCTGCCTCGCGCGCCGGGCGACATCATCCGGGACGGCCTGCCCGGGCACCTGCAACGCCGGCTCGTCTACGTGGGCCTCTGCGTGCTGATCCTCGCCCTGGCCGGCATGGTGCTGCTGCGGGGGCAGGTGATCCGCCGCACGCGCGAGCTGGCCGAAACGGACCGGCGCTTCCGCACCATCTACGAAGGCGTGCTGGACATCATCCTCGTCGTCGACGACGACCGGCGCATCCTGAACGCCAACCCCGAAGCCTGCCGGGCCCTCGGATACCCCGAGGCCACGCTGCAACGCCTGCGCCTGGACGACCTCGTCGAGGACGGCGCGGTCGAGCCGCTCTTTCCCAGCACCACCGGCGTCACCGACCACCGCTTCGAGACGTGCCTGCGCACCCGGGACGACCGCTCCCTCCACGTCGCCGGGCGGGTCAACCGCATCCACTTTGCCGGGCCCGCACGGCGCCGCCCGGCACACGCGGCGCAGTGGCTCTTCGTCCTGCACGACATCACCCGGCACAAGGAGCAGGAAGCCGAACTGATCGCCGCCAAGGAACGGGCCGAAGAGCTCAACCGCCTCAAGTCCACCTTCCTGGCCAACGTCAGCCACGAGGTGCGCACCCCCATGAACGGGATCATCGGCATCGCCAGCCTGCTCGAGAAAACCCCGCTGACGCCGGAACAACGTGAATACATGCAGATCATCCAGCACAGCGGCAACGCCCTGCTGGCGATCCTCAACGACATCCTCGACTTTTCGAAGATCGAGGCGAACCAGATCACCCTCGAGCACCGCCCCTTTGCCGTGCGGGCGTGCGTGGAGGAGGCGATCGACATGGTCGCGCTGCGGGCCTCACGGAAGGGGTTGCGCCTGGCCTACATCTTCTCGCCCGGCGTCCCGCCCGCCGTCACCGGCGACGTGACCCGGCTGCGCCAGGTGCTGGTGAACCTGCTCTCGAACGCCGTCAAGTTCACGGAGGAGGGCGAGGTGACGGTGTACGTCACCGTTGCGGAAGAGGCGGCCGACGGCTGGCGGCTCCGCTTCGCCGTGCGGGACACCGGCATCGGCATGCCCGGCGACCGGCTCGACCGCCTGTTCCAGCCCTTCAGCCAGATCGACGCGTCCACCACCCGCAAGTATGGCGGGACGGGGCTGGGCCTGGCCATCAGCCGGCGCCTGTGCGAGCTGATGGGCGGCACGATGGCGGTCGAGAGCCGGGTGGGCGTCGGCACCACGTTCACCTTCACCGTGCAGGTCGGGAGGCCGCCCGTCGCCCCCGGCGACGCGCGATGCGCCGACCTGGCCGGGCGGCATGTGCTGGTGGTGCATCCGAGCGCCACGTTCCGCGAGAGCCTCACACGCCAGCTCGAAGACCTGGGGCTGACGGTCGAGGCCGTCGCCACCCCGGCGGTCCTGGACCGGCGCGAGGCCGGGCGTGCCTTCGACGTGGCGCTCGTGGACGCGGTGCCGGCCCCCGGTGCGTCCTCGCCTTCGTCACCGGCCCGGCTGTTGCGCGAGCGCCTGCCCGGCATACCGGTAATCACCCTGTTCCCCTTCGGCGGGGAGGCCGCTGCCCCCGGCGGGGGACTGCGCCTGCACAAGCCGGTCAAACTGGCCCGGCTGCGCGAGGTGCTGCGGCAGGCCCTCTTTCCGGAGACCGCCCGGGAAGCCCGGCCCGGCACGCCGGAACCCGATCTGCCCGCTCGCCCGCACGCCCCGCTCCGCGTCCTGCTGGCCGAGGACAACCCGATCAACCAGCGCATCGCCCTGCAGATGCTGTCCAAGCTGGGCCACCGGGCCGACCTGGCCGAAAACGGCCTCGAAGCCCTCGACGCCCTGGCACGGCAGCCGTACGACGTGGTCCTGCTCGACGTGCAGATGCCCGAGATGGACGGCCTGGAGGCCGCCCGGCAGATTCGCGCCCGCTACGGGGAACGCGCGCCCTGCCTGGTGGCCCTGACCGCCCATGCCCTCGAAGACCAGCAGGCCGAGTGCATGGCCGCCGGCATGCAGCACTACCTCAGCAAACCGGTGCGGCTGGAAACCCTCCAGCACCTCCTGGACCGGATCGCCCGCGAACACGCCGTCGCCAGGCGACGCCCCGCCTCCGGCTCCACGACCCCAACCTGACCGCCCGGGAACTTTCCCCTCCGCGTGCGGATGCACACCCCGCTCCCGCGGCTCGTACCGCCAACCTGCCGGCCCCATGCCCCTGCCCCCCTCCGACGCCTGCCCACCCGACGGCGCCGTGCTGGCCCGCCTGCTGGCCCGGCACTTCCGCTGGGACGGCTGGGAAACCCTCATCGTGCAGAACGGCTACACCATCGACCGCCCCCGTCACACACGCCACCCCCGCTTCCCCGATATCATCTACCCGATCGACTACGGCTACCTCAACCTCACCCGCAGCACCGACGGCGAGGCCATCGACCTGTTCGTCGGCTCCGCCGCCAACGGCCTGGTGGCCCTCCTTCTGACCCACGACTACCGCCGCGGCGACCGCGAGGTCAAGCTGCTCTACAACTGCACCCCGGAGGAGATTTACCTGGTGAACGGGTTCATCAACTTCGACCGGACGCTGATGGCGGGATGGCTCGTCCTGCGCTACCCGATGCAGGCCCTGTGGGATGGCGCCGGCGCTTCTCCGTGAGGAACCCCGACCCCGATCCGAGGGTCTTCTCACCAAGACTTCACCGGCTCCCGGACGAACGAAGCTTGCATCCGGCGGGGCGGGGTTTTAACTTTGCGGTCCTTTCGCGCTCCGGCCCCTGCCGCAAGACCGGTGTCCGGGTCGGAACGATCCCGTAGCTCAGCTGGTAGAGCATCTGACTTTTAATCAGAGGGTCCCAGGTTCGAATCCTGGCGGGATCACACGACACGGCGCATACGCGCCGGCGAAAACAGGGGGCGGATTTTTGCATGAAGCGGGCCACCCGCGGAAACAAATTGACGATCCGCACCCTAAAATTTGCCCTGACAAGCCCAGGTGGCGGAATAGGTAGACGCGCCGTCTTGAGGGGGCGGTGCCCGAAAGGGCGTGCTGGTTCGACTCCAGTCCTGGGCACTCCGACGCACCTCCCGAGCCGCTGAGTCACAACGACTTGGCGGCTTCTTTTCTGGGTGCTCCGGCCCACATTTCGACAACAAAGTCCCCGGACACCGGATTCGTGCCCGGACCGGCCTGCGCGACGACGCTCTTCACGTTACCTCCGGTCACACCGGGCTTTTCCACCCTTTCCCGCACGCTTCTCGCCCGGCCTCTCACGGGGTGGCATGACGAGCGCTTTTGTTTTAACATGAGAGCGGTCTCCGCATGCACGGCCCAGCGTCCCGGCTCATGTCCCGTCCCCCCCTTGCGTTCATGCGGCTCAAGCGGCTCTTCGACGAAGGTGCCGAACTGACCCTGCCCGAGATGGCGATGCGCCTCGGCATTTCCGAGCGGCATGCCCGGCGCGTGTTGCACGAACTCATCGACGGCGGCCTCCCGCTCGTACACCGCCGCGAGGGCAGGCGAAAGGTCTATTTTCTCCCGGAAGGGCAACGGGAGACGACCCTGCAACAGATCTCCCTGACGGAGGAAGAAGTACTGGCCCTCACCGTTGCCGTCGAGGCGGCCCGGGCCACGCTGGCCGCCACGCCCTTGGGTGCTCCGCTCGAGCATGCCTTCAGCAAACTCCTCCACGAACTGGCACCCAATGTCTATTCCTTCAGCCTGGAAGAGCTCCCCTCGCACTGGCACTTCGGTTCCCCCGGCATCATCCCGATCAATGCAGAGATATTCCACACCCTCAGCCGTGCCATCGAAGAGAAGCGCACGGTGCTCATCGATTACCATACGGCCAGCAACAACACCGTCTCGCGCAACCGGCGCATCGACCCGCTCATGTTCGGCATGCCGGGAGGATCGTGGCTGGTCGTGGCCTGGTGTCACCGGCGGCGCGCCATCCGGGACTTCGCCATCGCCGGCATACGGGCCATTCGGCCCACTGACACGTTCTTCGCGCCTCCCGATGGCTTTGACCCGGAACTCTACTTCCGGGACCGCTTCGGCAGCCTGGCCGGCGAAGTATTGACCGTGCGCCTGCTCGTCGAGGCCGACCGTGCTCCTTACTTCGAACGCAAGGTCTATCACCCGACCCAGCAGATCGAACGACACCTGGAGGACGGGCGCATCATTGTGTCTTTCGAAGCCGCCGGCCTGGAAGCCCTCCGGGCCTTTTGCCTGAGCTGGGGCTCCGGCGTAAAGGTCCTCGATCCCCCCGAACTGGTTGCCCGCATGCAGGAGGAGAGCCGGGCGCTGGCCCGCCACTATCCGGGCGAATAGCCGGCCCGATAATGTCCGGGTTCGAGTTTTTAAGGTCCGGTCTGGCAGAGGGACGTTTGTATGTTCGGGAAGGTTATGTTTTCCCTCCCGGATGTGTTTTTGCCATGAACACCCCCCTACCCGTCAGGCTTACCCCTTCGATGTTGACGTTTCTGTGGGAAGAATGCCGTCGCTGTTTCTGGCTTCACGCCCACGGGTTGGCCCGTCCCCGCCTGCCCTTTCCGGCCGTCTTTTCCCGCTATCACGACGTGCTGAGCCGGTTCTTCCTGGGGCGCTGTCCCTCCACGCTGGACGCCTCGCTTCCGCCCGGACGGTTCCTCGGAGGCGAACTGTGGGTGGAGTCCCGCCCGCTCCGCGCCGGCCGCTTCCCGTATTTCATCCGGGGACGCCTCGATCACCTGGCGCAGTTCGACGACGGCACCTGGGGGCTGATCGACTTCAAGATGCTCGCACCCCATGGCGAGCACCTGGACAAATACGCCCGGCAGCTCCATGCCTATGCACGGGCGCTGGAGATGGCCGCTCCGACGGGCCTGAACCGGGCCCCCATCACCCGCATGGGGCTCTTCTGCATCGACCCCGTGCAGGTCGAAGCGCATACGGCCGGCGACCGGCTCCTGGTGCGGCTGCAGCCCGTGTGGATCGAGATCCGGCGCGATGACGCTACCTTCGACGCCTTCCTCGAAGCGGTGCTGGAGGTCATCGCACGCCCCCTCCCGCCGAAGGCCGCTCCGGACTGCCCGTGTTGTACCTATTCGAACCGGCGCCGTGCCCTGGCGCGCCGTATGTCCCACGCTCAGCACCATCAGCCATGAACGACATCCCCGCCTGGCGTCTGTTCTGGGCCAAGACGGACAAGAATAATCCGAATTCGGCATGGACCCGCCCGCTCTGGGCACACCTGCTGGATGTGGCCCACACAGCCCTTTTGCTCTGGCAGTTTTTTCTGCCACACGAGCTGAAGCAGCGCATCGCTAGAGACCTCGGGCTCTCCCCAGAAGAGGCCGGTTATGTGCTGAGCTTCTGGATCGGCCTGCACGACATCGGCAAGGCCATCCCGACGTTTCAAGCACTGCATCCTCCCTCTCGCGAAAAGCTCGAAGCGGCCGGCTTTCGGTTCGAGGGATTCAATGAACGCAAACACCACGGCCATGCCAGCATCGCGATCCTGGCCGGCTGGCTGTCACACCGGAAAGGCTCGCCCCTCTTCGAACAGGTTGCGGCCTGGGTGGGAGCCCATCACGGGAGGCTCTATGCCCGTCAGTACTGGGAAAACGACCTTTCGAACCCGGGTATCCTCGGAGACAAGAACTGGAAGGCGGCACGCCATGCTCTCCTCGATGCCCTCCACAAGGTCTGGTTCGCTCGCTATCCCGTCCAGGCATCCGTTGACCCCCCTGGCCACCTCATGCCCACCTGGCTCCCCGCCTTCGGAGGCTGGGCCACACTGGCAGACTGGCTGGGCTCCATGGCTTCCTTTTTCCCACGCGATACCGGTACGGGCCTCACGGCCTACCTGGAGAAAAGCCGCCGGGGAGCGGAACAGGCGCTTCGCAGCGCCGGCTTCGAACGACAGGCCCACTTGCACTACCCGGGCTTCGAAGCCCTTTTCCCGTTTGCCCCCAACCCCATGCAGGAAGCCCTGGTCCGGATGCCCCTTCCGGAGAAGGGAGCCCCTTCGCTGGTCCTCGTCGAGGGCCCGACGGGAGAAGGCAAAACCGAAGGCGCTTTTGCTCTGACGGCACGGCTACAAGAACATACCCGGGGCAGCGGTCTCTATACAGCCATGCCCACCCAGGCCACCAGCGACGGGCTGTTCGAACGCACGCTGGACTTTCTACAAAAGGCCCACACCGGAACGGCCAACTTTCGGCTGGTGCATGGCAATGCCGACCTGTCCCCCGATCAGGAGAATCTGATCTGCGAGGTGGAGGATCTGGATGCACTCTTCGACCAGGACGATCAGAACGGCCCTGAACGGACTGAAGGGGTGGTTCGCACGCTGACATGGTTTCTCCCGCGCAAACGCAGCCTGCTGGCCCCCTACGGCCTGGGCACCGTAGATCAGGCCTTCCTCGGTGTGCTCTACGCCCGGCACTTTTTCCTGCGCCTGTTCGCCCTCAGCGGCAAGACGGTCCTGTTCGACGAGGTGCATGCCTACGATCTGTACATGCAAC
The DNA here is from genome assembly GCF_011682235.2 of Rhodocaloribacter litoris. NCBI lineage: Bacteria > Pseudomonadati > Rhodothermota > Rhodothermia > Rhodothermales > Rhodothermaceae > Rhodocaloribacter > Rhodocaloribacter litoris. The sequence goes on from NZ_CP076718.1 coordinate 1,325,370, forward strand.
ACCTCTTCGTGCGGCTGCTGCGTTGGCTGCATGCCCTCGGCTGCCATGTCATTCTTCTTTCGGCCACGTTGCCGGCCCGCTTCCGGGAAGCCTGCTTCAAAGCCTGGGGTGACGCCGCGCCGGAAAATGACATCTCCCCCGCATCCGTTCCCTACCCGGCGATCTGGCAGGTACAGAACGGAAAGGCCACGCTGTACCGAGGCGGATTCCCCACGCGATGGATGCAAAAGGCGCGGCTGATCCGTTTCACGCCGGATCCGGACGAGATTGCCCGCAAGGCCGTCGCGGCCTACGAGGAAGGGGCCGTCGTGCTCGTCATCTGCAACACCGTACGACGCGCTCAGGCCATCTTCCAGGCGCTACCTGAAGAGGTACGTGCTCAGACCAAAGACGTGATGCTCCTGCATGCCCGGTACCGGTTCGGGCAGCGTAAGGCACGACAGGACAGGGTTCTCGAGCGCTTCGGCAAGGAGCGCCCGAGCGGGCGCGGCGCCATCCTCGTCGCCACCCAGCTGGCCGAGCAGTCGCTCGACCTCGACGCCGATGTGCTCTTCACCGACCTCGCTCCGATCGATCTGCTACTCCAGCGGGCCGGACGCCTGCACCGGCACCTTGAGCTCCGCCCTTCCGAAGAACGGCCGGAAGGCTACCGCGTGCCCATGGTCTACTGGCTCTGCCCCGAAGCCGATCCCGGATGCCTGCCCGACCTCAGCGACATCGGTATCCGGGCCTCGCGCTATACGGTCTACGCGCCCGCGATTGCCTGGAAGACCTGGGCCGTGCTGAAAGACCTTGCCGAATGGCACCTGCCCGCCGACTACCGCACACTCATTGAAGCCGTCTATGCCGACGATCAGCAGGCGCCTGAAGGACTCTCGAACGAAGGCCAAGAGCAGTGGGAACAGGCAATACAGACCGTCGGCAAGATGGAAAAGGAGGCTGAAAACGAAGCCTTCCGCCAGCTCATCCCTGAACCCACCCGCCGGGGACTACGCAAGCTGTTGGACCCCGACCGGCGCACCCTGGCCGACGAGGACAACGATGAGGCCCATCCTTCGCAGCGCGTCCTGACCCGCCTGGGTGCGGAGAGTGCCGAGGTGGTGGTGCTCTTCACCGGAACCAGCGGCAACCTCTATCTCGATCCGGCCTGCACGGAGCCGGCACCGCTGTCCGTGCCCGCGGGGCGTAAAGACCTGCCGGTGGAGAGCGTACGCGCCCTGCTCCAGAACGGGGTGCGCATCAGCTACGAGGACATCGCGCAGGCGCTCCGGGAGCGAGATGAGACCGAACTCCCCGAACCCTGGCGCCAGGCCGCCGCCCACACGCCGGCCCTGCAACATCGCCACCCGCTGGTCCTTACCGAGGGGAAGGCCGACGTGGCCGGCTATCGCATCACCGAAGATGCCGAGCTGGGCATCTGTATCGAGCGAGTAAAAAAATAGGTCGGGGGCCGCCCCCCGACTCCTTCCCCCTTCGGACTCGTCATCCTGTATCCTTCCCGTTCCTAAATCTGTCTGACCAACATGCCCTCCTTCAACCTGATCCATGAACCCTGGCTGCCGGTGCTCGACGCCGACGGCCGGCGCCACGAGGTGGGCCTTCGTGACGCGCTGGTCCACGCCCACCAATGGCGTGAAGTCTATGCGGACAACCCCATCGAGACGGCGGCGCTTAACCGACTACTCCTGGCTATTGTCATCGACGGCTTCCTGCCGCACCCGGACGAGGACGCCTGGTGGGACCGCTGGGAGGCCGGCCGCTTCGACGAACATGCCGTCGATGCCTACTTCGCCGACCCCGTGCGAGCGGACCGGTTCGACCTGCTGCATCCCGAGCGCCCGTTCTACCAGCACCCGGAGCCGCTGGCGAAAGATCCTGCGCCGCTGAGCAAGCTGTTTCACGCCGAGGCCAGCGGCAACAACGCCACGCTGTTCGGACACGAGGTAGATGCCTTCCCCCGCCCCCGATCGCTGGCCGAGACGGCCCGCGCCGTGGTCTGCACGCAGGCAGCCGCTCTTGGCGGCGGGGTGTCGAAACCGTTCAACTTTTCCCATGCCCCGCTCGTGGGCGGGGCCGTCTTCTGGATCCGGGGCCGTTCCCTCTTTGAAGCCCTGCTGCTCAACGCCTCCCCCGAGCCCGATGCCCGCATGATGCTGCACGAGAACGACGATCCCGGGTGGCCACCGGCCTGGGAACGCCCGCTGCCCGAGATCCATGCGCGGCGCCCGGTGCACGGCTACCGGGACTACCTGACGTGGCAGGCTCGCCGCCTGACGCTGGTCACGGAAACCCAGCCCGGCGGTGAGACGGTCGCCACGGCTGTCTACATCACTCAGGGCGACAAGGACGACCCGCTCGTCCAGAACGACCCGCTGATGGCTTCGGCCGTCTCGAGAAACAAGGGCGTCTTCCCCTACGGCCTCCGGGCGGACCGGGCCGTATGGCGCGATGCGGACACGCTGTTCAAGCTTCTGCGGCCCGGCGAGGGCGGCAGCCCCCGCACGTTCTCGTGGCTCCGCGAGGTGCACCGCCTCACGGGCATCGACCGCTATGCCGTGGATGTGTTCGGCCTCATCAACGACCAGGCCAAGGTTGAGATGTGGCGGCATGAGCAGATGCCCGTCTTCCCCGCCCTGCTGGCCGACGCGGCGGACGAGGGCCAGCCGATCCACCAGATCCAGGGTGCGCTCGATCTCGCCAACGAACAGTCGGATATTATCAAAAACGCCATGTGGTGGACTTCTGCCTATTTAGTTTTACCTCCAAAAATGGGAGATACACGCTCTAGAGAAGAAATCGATGAAAATATTATTCAAGAGGCCAGAAAGCTGCCTAAAGATAAGAAAACGAAAAAGAGCCGGATTGACAGACTTGTCGATGCCATTGATGCACGTCCCTCTTTCTGGGCAGCCCTGGAACCCCACTTCCACGCCTTCCTGGCCCGGCTGGCCGAGCACGCCGCGGACGATTACGACACCCGCCAGGCCATCCTCTGGGACTGGGCGAAGATCGTCTATGAAGCCGCCCGGGAGGCGTTCCGGGCCGCCACCGCCCACCTCGACCGGGATGCCTGGCAACTCCGCGCCGTGGCCGAAGGAACGCGCCGCCTCATGCGCCCCAGAGCCTTTCGCGAACACCTTCAAACCCTGACCACGGAGGAAGCATGACTGCTGAAACCACCACTCCCCGGGCCACACGCCTCCAGGGAACCGACTTTGTCGGCTACCTGATCGGTCTGGCCCATCGGTCCGAAGCGGGCGACAGCACCGCCCGCGCACGGCTGGCCCGCCTGCGCCGCACCCTCACGGGACGAACGCTGACGTACAACGGCCTGAGTGAAGTGGGCGACCAGTTGCCCGAATCCCTGCACGATGATGACCTGGAAGCCTACCTCCTGGTGGCGGCGCTGTTCGCCCTCGATCCCGGAACCGTAAGCCCCAGAGAATCCCTGGGTGCCACCCTGCGCCGCCTGCGTGCCGAACTCTCCGCCGGCGCCGAGAGCCTGGACCGGCGTGTGACGGCCCTGCTCGACGCCGACGCCGGGGACCTGCCCTACCGGCTCCGACAGCTCGTGCAGCAACTGGCGTCCCGCGGCCTCACCCCGGACTACCTCCGCCTGCTGAACGACCTGCTGGCCTGGAACCACCCGCGCCGCTTCGTGCAGCGTCAATGGGCCCGTGACTACTGGGTGGGATGACCGTCCTGCCCGGATGATTCACGCAACGACCTTTCACACACCCTCTGTTCACCCCTTAACCCTTCTATGACACCATGAAGATCGAACTCCACATCCTGCAGAACTTCCCCCCGGCCAATCTGAACCGGGACGACACGGGCTCGCCGAAAGATTGCGAATTCGGCGGCGTGCGACGGGCCCGTATCTCGTCGCAATGCCGAAAGCGGAGTATCCGCACCTCTCCGGTTTTCCAGGAAACGCTCGGCGAGAACATCGCCATTCGTACCAAGCAGAGCGACAAACCCCTGGCCAAACGCCTCGTCGAAAAGCACGGCTTCGACGAGGACGAGGCCCGGAAGCTGGCCCGGGGGCTGGTGGGCAAGATGCTCGGATGGGACGAGGCCAAGCAATGCACGAAGGTGCTCTTTTACGTCGGCTACGACGAACTCGACCGGCTGGCCGAGCTCATCCACGAACACGTCGATACGCTCCGGGAGGCCCTCCAGGCCATAGAGGCCCTGGGAGACGATGCCTCCAAGAAAGAGCGTGAGGCCGCCGAGAAGGCGTATGACACGGCCCTGGGCGAACTGGTCAAGGCCTTCACGAAAGAAACGCGGGACCACATCCGCGCTGTCGACATCGCCCTCTTTGGTCGAATGCTGGCCGAAGTGCCGGGCATGAACATCGACGCTGCCTGCCAGGTGGCCCACGCCATCTCCACGAACAAGGTGGACATGGACTTCGACTACTTCACCGCCGTGGACGACCTCAACCCGAAGGAGGAGACCGGCGCCGGCATGATCGGCACGACGGGTTTCAACTCGGCCTGCTTTTACAGCTACGCGCTCATCGACGCCGACCAGCTGGCCGCCAACCTGAACGGGGATCGGGCGCTGGCCGTCGAGGGCATCAAGGCTTTTCTGAAGGCGGCGCTCCACGCCATACCCTCGGGCAAGCAGAACAGCTTCGCTGCCCAGACGCCGCCGTCGCTCTTCATGGCCGTCGTGCGCGAGAACGGCGCCATGCCCTGGTCGCTGGCGAACGCCTTCGTGGAGCCGGTGCGGGGGCCGCGCCGCGAGGGAGACCCCGGCCTGGTGGAGGCCTCCGTCCGCGCCCTCGACGAGCACTGGGCCAGCCTGGCGGAGATGTACGGCACCGAGGGTACGCACTGCTTCGTCAAGGTGGCCCGCGACGTGGATGTGCTCAAGCACCTGGCCGGCGCACGGGTCGAGACGGCCCGGGCCGTGATCGACGCCGTGGCCGAAAGACTGGCTCCGTGGAGCCGGGAGGTGGCGGCATGACGTACACGCTGCTCCTGCGGCTGGCGGCCCCCCTGCAGGCCTGGGGCCTCCAGAGCCGCTTCTCCATCCGCGACACCGCCCGCGAGCCGACCAAGAGCGGCGTCCTCGGGCTGGTCTGCGCCGCCCTCGGGCGCCCGTGCCATGCCGCTATCGACGACCTCCGTGCCCTCCGCCTGGCCGTCCGCGTCGACCGGGAGGGCCTCGTGCGCCGCGACTTCCACACGGCCCAGAACGTGCTCATCGCCAGCAACACGGCGCGGCAGATCGAGCGCGGCCGGCCGAAGCTCAAGGACACCGAACCCTCGGTGCGCTACTACCTGGCCGATGCCTGGTTTACGGTGGCCCTCGCCGGCCCGGACCGCAACCTGCTTCAGGCCATCGACGTGGCCCTGGGGGCACCCCGCTGGCCCCTTGCCCTCGGGCGCAAGGCCTGTGTGCCGGGCTGGCCCGTGCGGATCGTGCAGGAGGACGGCACCCCCCTCGGACCGCTTGCGGGCCATCCGCTCGAGGTGCTCCGCGCCTTCCGCGACCCCCTCGGGGATGACGCGCCGACGGCCCCCGAGGACGGATGGCGCTTCGTCCTCGATGCCGACGTGCCCCACCCGGCCCTGCGCGTGGCGCAGATCCGGATACAGCCCGACGACCCGCTCTCGTTCCACAACCGGCGGTTCCTGCCCCGGCGGGTCGTCGTCGGCTTTGCCTCCCCGACCGGGGACGCCGGCGTGTCCAGAGAATGAAGCCCTCGCAGCAAAACGATATGGATTCATGTACCTGAGCCGACTTTTCCTCAACCCGCGCAACCCCGGCGCCCGGCGCGATGCAGCCCGGCCCTACGAGCTCCACCGGACGCTCCTGCGTGCCCTCGAACACGCTCCGGACCCTGAGCGCCTGCTCTTCCGCCTCGAGCCCGAGCGCGGGCCGGGCGTGCCGGTCGTCCTCGTGCAGACCGATCACACCCCGCCCGACTGGGGGCCACTCATGGCAAACGGCTACCTCCTGCGCGCCGACGGCCCGAAAGCCTTCGAGCCTGCCCTGCACGCCGGGCAGCGGCTCCGCTTCCGCCTCGTCGCCAACCCGACGGTGAAGAAGAAAGTGCCGGGCAAGAAGCACGGCGCGCGTGTGCCGCTCATCCACGACGGGCCGAACGCGCACGGTTATCCGAGCTATCACGACTGGCTCCGGCGCCGTGCCGAGCAGGCCGGCTTCGAGGTCCTCGCCGTGCAGGACGCCCCCTTCCGCACGGCACCGAAACGCCGGAAACGAGAGGTCCCTGCCACCACCTACGAAAAGACGCAGATCCCGCTCTTCGGTGTGCGCTTCGACGGGGTGCTGCGCGTCACCGACCCCGCGCGCCTGGCCGAGGCCCTGCGCCGGGGCATCGGCCCCGCCAAGGCCTTCGGTTTCGGGCTGCTCTCCCTGGCGCCGGCCCCGTGAGCCCGTGGGCACTCCCGCGCAAGACCGGCTTATAAGGAGTGAACAGGAGGCCATGAAGACCATGCCCCATTCCATACGGCAAGCCCTCGATGAAGCCCGGCAACGGCTCGAGGCCCTGTACGGGGACCGGCTTGTGCAGGCCATCCTCTACGGCTCCCGGGCCCGCGGCGAGGCCCGTCCGGACAGCGACGTGGACGTTCTCGTGATCCTGCGCGGGGAACTCGACCTCTTCCAGGAAATCGAGCGACTGACGCAGCTGCAGCTGGCCCTGGAGGATCGATACGATCTACGCTTCTCCTTCCAGCCGTTCACGGAGGAAGCATACCTGCATCGTCAGAGTCCTTTTCTGATCAACGTCCGGGCCGAGGGAACCAGCCTATGACGCCGGAACAGCAGGCGCTTCTTGCCAAAGCCCACCGTGCGCTGGAGACGGCTTCGATCGTCCTTCGCGACGGCGACCACGACGCCGCCGTGAACCGGGCGTACTATGCCGCCTTCTATGCCGCGACGGCCGCCCTCCTTCTGGTGGGAGAGACGCCGAAGACACACACCGGCACGCATCATCGTTTCCGCCACCATTTCGTCACCACCGGCCGGCTATCCGCTGCTCCGCACGACATCCTGGAGCGTGCCTACAACTTGCGCCAACGCGCCGATTACGAAGCCCTATCCCTGTTCGACGAAACCGGAACGCGCCACCTTGTTGCCGACGTCGAGCGCTTCGTACGGGCCGTGGCGGCCATGATCGCCGCATGGCCCGATCAGAACCCGGCCCCGTGAGCCGTCCACCTTGCTCTTTGACATATTGCCCTTCATAATGTCCGCCTGACCCGGTTTAGTGTCCGGTTGGCGCGGGCCGGCCCCGTAGCTTACGACCGGTTCCGATCACACACCCCTCTGAAAACCATGTTGCCGCACTCCTACCGCGACCTTCCCCGCGTCGGCGATTCGATCTCGTACCTGTACTTCGAGTACGGGCGGGTGGAGCAGACGCGGCTGGGGGTCGAATACGTCAACAAAGACGGGCGCACGCTCCTGCCGGTGGCCGGGTTGACGACGCTCCTGCTGGGGCCGGGCACGACCGTCACGCACGCGGCCGTCCGCACGCTCACGCGGGCCGGCTGCCTGATCGTGTGGGTGGGCGAGGAAGGGGTCCGCTGCTATGCCCAGGGCCTCGGCGAGACACACAAGGCGTACAAGCTCATGCGGCAGGCGGCGCTGGCCTCGGACCCCGACGCGCGGATGAAGGTCGTCGAGCGGATGTATCGCTTCCGGTTCCGCGAGCCGCTCCCGGAAGGCCTGAGCATCGAGCAGGTGCGGGGGTTCGAGGGCCGGCGCGTGCGGGATGCTTATGCCGAGGCCGCCGCACGGTACGGCCTCTCCTGGCACGGTCGCCAATATGATCGTGGAAATTGGAGCGCCGCCGACCCGATGAACCGGGCCCTCTCGGCAGCCAACGCCTGCCTCAACGGCCTTGCCCACGCCGCTATCCTCTCGGCCGGCTACAGTACCGGCCTCGGCTTCATCCACCAGGCAAACAGCTTGCCTTCGTCTACGACATCGCCGACCTCTACAAGACCCGCCTCAGCGTGCCCGTGGCCTTTGCCACCGTGGCCGAGGTGAAGCAGGGCACGCTCCGTGAGGACCAGCTCGAGCGGGAAGTCCGTAAGCGTATGCGGCAGGCCTTCCGCAACATGAAGCTCCTGGCCCGGATCGTACCCGACATCGACCGGGTGCTGGACCTGGAGCGTGAACTGCTGCCGGACGGCTTCGACCCGGACGACGACCCGGCCCTGCCCACGCCCTGGTGGACGCCGCCGGGGGGAGGAGACGGACAATGACCGTGATGATCCTGGAACGGGTGACACCCTCGACCCGGGGCGACTTGAGCCGCTGGATGATCGAGGTGAAGACCGGCGTCTTCGTCGGACGCCTCTCCGCTCTCGTGCGAGACAACCTCTGGAAACGCTGCCTGAAACTCACCGAGAACGACGACGCCACCCTCATGCAGATCTGGTCCACGAACAACGAGCAGGGATTCGATCTGCGAGTCCACAACCCGAAAGGACGCTTTCCCTACCAGAACGAAGGGATCTGGCTCGTGATGGTGGCCGACCCCGACCCGCGCCGGGAGCCCTGAGCAGCGCAGACCCCAACCGGAAACGTTTCGCCCGATATCGGGGTTTTTGGCGTCGTTTTTTAGACCTATCCCCACGCCCGTGGGGGTGAACCGTATCTGGTGCCGGTCGTTCCCGCCCCCGGCATCCTATCCCCACGCCCGTGGGGGTGAACCGAAATGGCGCGCCGTGAAGCGCTCAAGTTCGACCTATCCCCACGCCCGTGGGGGTGAACCGGCGCGGAAGCCGAAGGCGAAGGCCGAAGCGAACCTATCCCCACGCCCGTGGGGGTGAACCGTGCTACCGCAACCCTTGATGTATGCGGCGGAACCTATCCCCACGCCCGTGGGGGTGAACCGCGGATCTGATAGCGTTTCATGGCTGTCACCTCCCTATCCCCACGCCCGTGGGGGTGAACCGCTAACGCCTCGCGAGTTTGCCCGGCGCGCAGGCCTATCCCCACGCCCGTGGGGGTGAACCGACCGGCTTGCCCTGGAGCAACGCAGGCTTGCTCCTATCCCCACGCCCGTGGGGGTGAACCGAGCCGCGCGTGCTCGACGACGCGCTCCTTCAACCTATCCCCACGCCCGTGGGGGTGAACCGTACTTTGCGGCGGTAGTCAGGTGCATCAGACCCCTATCCCCACGCCCGTGGGGGTGAACCGGAGTATGACCGCGGCTTCGACAAGCGTATCGGCCTATCCCCACGCCCGTGGGGGTGAACCGTCGAACAGGCCGTCCCTACCCTCATAGGTCAGCCTATCCCCACGCCCGTGGGGGTGAACCGTAGCCGGGCCACGGCTCGCTGCGCCGGTCCTGCCTATCCCCACGCCCGTGGGGGTGAACCGTCGGCGGCGCGGCCCACCGTCGCGAGCTGGCCCCTATCCCCACGCCCGTGGGGGTGAACCGATCTGTTGCAGAATCTCAGGACAGGCAGATCACCTATCCCCACGCCCGTGGGGGTGAACCGTAGCCGGTCGCGCCGACGGCCAGCGAGGCCATCCTATCCCCACGCCCGTGGGGGTGAACCGTAGCCGGTCGCGTTGATGGCCAACGAGTTCATCCTATCCCCACGCCCGTGGGGGTGAACCGTCGAGGCGAGGGAAAAGGAGGTTGTCGAATTCCCTATCCCCACGCCCGTGGGGGTGAACCACCCGCAGTACCTGCAGCGGCGGCATTACTACGCCTATCCCCACGCCCGTGGGGGTGAACCGTAGGGGTAGGTCTTGCCGTCGAGAGTGATCGACCTATCCCCACGCCCGTGGGGGTGAACCGAGGCGTGGCCACGGATCGCGGCGTGAGGGCCTCCTATCCCCACGCCCGTGGGGGTGAACCGGATCAGGATGCTTTGCGGATGGCGCTGGTAAGCCTATCCCCACGCCCGTGGGGGTGAACCGCCCTGCCCGCCCCCGCCGGAGATCACCCGCACCCTATCCCCACGCCCGTGGGGGTGAACCGCCCACCTGGACAACGTCACCTCGTGCGGCATCCCTATCCCCACGCCCGTGGGGGTGAACCGAATGGCCTGATCTCGTACGTGTACGGCCATGACCTATCCCCACGCCCGTGGGGGTGAACCGGGCAGGGGCTGTCCGGCTACGGGCTCTTTGCCCTATCCCCACGCCCGTGGGGGTGAACCGGTCAGGCGCACATACCGCTACCGGCTCTACACCCTATCCCCACGCCCGTGGGGGTGAACCGTTCGAGCTGCGGCCCACCTCGACGAAGGCGGTCCTATCCCCACGCCCGTGGGGGTGAACCGGCCGCCGCCGGGCGCACGGACCCGCTCGGCCTGGGCCGCCCTATCCCCACGCCCGTGGGGGTGAACCGTGCGGGTCGAAGTCGTGCACGAGGCCCGGGATCCTATCCCCACGCCCGTGGGGGTGAACCGAGCAGCGCCCGCAGCCGGCGGCTGCGCGGCCCCCTATCCCCACGCCCGTGGGGGTGAACCGGTGCTCCCGGTCGATGTGAAAAAAGTCGTGCCCCTATCCCCACGCCCGTGGGGGTGAACCGTCGCCTTGACTGTGCTCATAGGGGAGACATCACCTATCCCCACGCCCGTGGGGGTGAACCGAACGAGGCGGTGCGCCTCCGGATCGCCTTTCACCTATCCCCACGCCCGTGGGGGTGAACCGACGGCGTCCTCCACCGACACCAGGTCGCGGAGCCTATCCCCACGCCCGTGGGGGTGAACCAGAGGAGGTAGAGGAGAACCGCGTGAGCTTCGTGCCTATCCCCACGCCCGTGGGGGTGAACCGAACGAGGCGGTGCGCCTCCGGATCGCCTTTCACCTATCCCCACGCCCGTGGGGGTAAACCGCTCACGTGGAGCACCAGCCAGTAGCTCTGCAGCCTATCCCCACGCCCGTGGGGGTGAACCGGCCAACGCCTCCAAGCATAAGGCCATGAGCTACCTATCCCCACGCCCGTGGGGGTGAACCGAGGGGAGGAAGAACCGCTGGTAGAAGCGCTCCCCTATCCCCACGCCCGTGGGGGTGAACCGCGCCGGACGCCGCCCTGCTCGGGCGGGGCCTCCCTATCCCCACGCCCGTGGGGGTGAACCGAGGGGAGGAAGAACCGCTGGTAGAAGCGCTCCCCTATCCCCACGCCCGTGGGGGTGAACCGCCTACGCGATGGCCAACTCGGCCCGCGGGCAGCCTATCCCCACGCCCGTGGGGGTGAACCGGATTCGGTCATGAGGCGCATGGTTTCGTCCCACCTATCCCCACGCCCGTGGGGGTGAACCGGACGAGCGGCCGACCTGAACCTGCTGGGGCCGCCTATCCCCACGCCCGTGGGGGTGAACCGACAGGAAGCGCAGCGACGCGCCTCTTGCGCGACCTATCCCCACGCCCGTGGGGGTGAACCGGATTCGGTCATGAGGCGCATGGTTTCGTCCCACCTATCCCCACGCCCGTGGGGGTGAACCGGACGAGCGGCCGACCTGAACCTGCTGGGGCCGCCTATCCCCACGCCCGTGGGGGTGAACCGCTGGCGGCGCTCATCGCCGAGCGGGCGCCCTCGCCTATCCCCACGCCCGTGGGGGTGAACCGAAATGACATTATCTGCGCCGAAATAACTCCTGCCTATCCCCACGCCCGTGGGGGTGAACCGCAGCTGCACCCGCTTGCAGAACAGGGGCCAGTCCTATCCCCACGCCCGTGGGGGTGAACCGAAAGCGGTGTTCTACGGCAAGGACACCAGGGGCCTATCCCCACGCCCGTGGGGGTGAACCGTGACAGGCGTCTTGGACGGGTTTGAAAGCAACCCTATCCCCACGCCCGTGGGGGTGAACCGGACGCCGACCGGATCGTTGTCAACAGCGTTGGCCTATCCCCACGCCCGTGGGGGTGAACCGGAGCGGGGGGAGGCCGGGCGCGACGGGCCGGGCCTATCCCCACGCCCGTGGGGGTGAACCGGGTGGGGCTGTTGAAGGCGAGAAAGCCAACTCCCTATCCCCACGCCCGTGGGGGTGAACCGGATTCGGTCATGAGGCGCATGGTTTCGTCCCACCTATCCCCACGCCCGTGGGGGTGAACCGGCTGCGCTCGATGGTCGCAGTCACACGAATAACCTATCCCCACGCCCGTGGGGGTGAACCGTCGCCGGCGAGGCTCGTCGGGCGGCCCTGGTACCTATCCCCACGCCCGTGGGGGTGAACCGGCCGCCAGCACGTGCTCGGACCCCCGGACGACCCTATCCCCACGCCCGTGGGGGTGAACCGACGGAAAACGCCACCGTGAAGGCGGCCCCGCCCCTATCCCCACGCCCGTGGGGGTGAACCGCGCATCGGGTACACGGAATTCGACAACCTGGACCTATCCCCACGCCCGTGGGGGTGAACCGGACAAAGACCAGTTGGAGTTGGCGATCAGTTTCCTATCCCCACGCCCGTGGGGGTGAACCGTATGCGCACGAGAACATGTCGTCCACATACTCCTATCCCCACGCCCGTGGGGGTGAACCGCACTACGGCGGGAGGGTCCTCGACCTGATGAACCTATCCCCACGCCCGTGGGGGTGAACCGACGGAAAACGCCACCGTGAAGGCGGCCCCGCCCCTATCCCCACGCCCGTGGGGGTGAACCGGCACCGTCATGATCGTCGACCAACAAATGCGCATTCGGGGCGTATATCACAGCGCAGACGTAGACAGGACGTTCGAAAACTGGTCGCGTGGGCAGTTTGGCTGAGAACCGGACGTTAGAACTGGCCATAGCGGAGGCCGCCGAATTCGAGCCCGGGCGCTATCCGGGAGGGCTCGCGGTGGCCTTCTTCCGCCTGATGGACGTGCCGCAGGACAAGACGCCCGACCGCTGGGCGGAGCTGCGCCGGGCCCTACGCAACAACCCCCACCTCGAGGACCCCGACGTGCAGGCGTTCCTGTCACGGCCGGACCTGGCGGCCCGAGGCTACTGGTGGTTCGACCCGGAGCGGTGGTGATCGGACGTTCGGCCGCGTCTGGACGCGGAACGCGTCCAATCGGCCCAACGCGTCCGCTTTGCCACACCTCTTGCTATAAATCGTGGTAGATGCTGCAGGTGATGCGGATTAGGCTGCGGGCAAGAGGCCCTCATGCCACCATCCGCACCATGCAGCCCAGACGCCTCCCCTATCCCCACGCCCGTGGGGGTGGCCGTGCGCCCCGCCGTGCCGCACCCACGGCGGGGTCCTCGCCGGCCTTTGCAACCCGGTGCGGGAGTGGGCCGGCGAGGCGGCCACAGCCGGTATCGGCGACGTGCCGGAGCGTCCGGGGGCGCTCACCGGCAGGTCTCGTGGACGGGCTCGCCGTCGATGATCACCGTGCAGACGTGCGTGGTGTACTCGAAAGGATCGCCGTCGAACAGCACCAGGTCGGCATCCTTGCCCGGCTCCAGCGAGCCCACCCGGTCGGCCACGCCCAGGATCCGGGCCGCCTGGAGGGTCAGCGCCTCGAGGGCGGCCTGGCGAGGCAGTCCGTTGGCCGCCGCCATGGCCGCTTCGAACAGCACCACCCGGGTCTTGGGCACATAGCCCTCGAAGCCGCTCTGGAAGGCGAACGGGATGCCCGCCGCGTGCAGCCGGGCGGCCGTCTCCAGCGTCGCCCCTACCGCCTCGCCGCCGGGCCGCACCATGGTCGGATGCAGGATCACCGGCACGCCGGCCTGCCGGATCTCATCCAGCACCAGATAGGCCTCGGCCACCCCGTCCAGCACCAGCCGGAAGCCGAACTCCCGCTGCAGGCGCAGGGCCGCCATGATCTCGGGCACCCGCTGGGCCGTGATCAGGAGCGGCACCTCCCCGTCGAGCACCCGGACGAGCATCTCCATCCCCAGGTCCGGGTCCGGGCGGCGGGCCGGGTCCGCGGCCTGCTGCTTCTGGCGATAGGCCCGGGCCTTGAGCAACTCGGCCCGCAGCAGCGCCACGGCCTTGGCCCGCGTGCCCGGGCTCTTGAAATACCGCTCGATCATGGGGCCGAGCGTCGCCGCGACCGCGGCGACCGAGTCGAGGAGCGCCTCCGACACCGTCTCCCCGCGGGTCTTGACCAGCATGGTCTGGCCGCTGATGACCGCGCCGGGCCCGTGGCCGGTGTGCAGCGTGGTGACCCCGAAGCTGCGCACCCACCCGACGAGCTCCTCCCGGGCGTTGTAGGCGTCGAACGCCCGCAGTTCCGGCTGGACGGGATCGGACGTATCCAGCTGGTCCTGGTCGTGATCGATGTTCAGGATACCGGCCAGCCCCACCACGCTGTGCGCGTCGATGAGGCCCGGCGTCACCACCACCGCTTCGAGGACCCGGTAGCCCGCGGGGATGGCGACACGTTCGGCCGGTCCCACCCGTTCGATCTTGCCGTCACGGATCAGGACGACCCCGTCCGGGATGGGCGCACCGGCCATCGTGTAGAGCGTGTCGGCGCGGACGGCCAGCTGGGCCTGCCCGGGAGCGGCCACGAGCAACGACCCGGCCAGCAGCGCAAACAGACGAAACAGGCTTTTCATAGCGCAGGTCCGGCTTTCAATGATCATGAACGAAGGTGTCGCCGTCGTCGAAGACGTCGGCGCCCCCGACGGCGTACGGGCGGTCCTCCGGGTCGGCGCGGTCGAACACCTTCTGCCCTTCCACCCAGGTCTGCTCCACGTGGGTATAGACGCTGAGCGGGTCGCCCGAGAGGAGGATGAAGTCGGCGTCCTTGCCGGGCTCGAGCGAGCCGACGCGGCCGGCCAGGTCCAGCATGCGCGCCCCGGCCAGCGTGAGCGCCTCCAGCGCCTTTGCGGCGGACATGCCGGCCCGCACGCCCAGCGCGGCCGACCGCAGGAACCAGCGCGAATCCGTGATCAGGTCGTCGGTATGAAAGGCCACGTCGGCCCCCGCCCGTTCCAGCACCGCCCCGTTCTCCATGCGGATCTCGGAGGCTTCCTGCTTGCCACCGGGCGAATCCAGCACGATGATCGAGGCGGGGACGCCGGCGGCGGCGATCTCGTCGGCCACCTTCCAGGCCTCGCTCACATGGTGCAGCACTACCCGGAAGCCGAACTCCCGCCGCAGGCGCAGCACCGTCAGGATGTCGTCGTGCCGGTGCGTGTGGAAATGGACGACGCGCCGGCCGTCGAGCACGTCGAGCAGCGCCTCCATGTCCAGATCCCGCTCCGGCATTTTGGTGGAGTCGCCCGCGGCCTGTTCCACCTTGCGGCGATAGGCGAGCGCCTTCGCAAACTGCTGGCGCACGAGCGCGGCGGCCCGGGCCCGCGTGCCGGGAAACGGCGGATCGCCCTGCGGGTTGGTCCCGTTCGCCATCTTGAGCCCCCCGCAGACCTCTCGCAGGGGATCCCGGCAGTAGAGCAGGTCCTCGACGGTGTCCCCCTTGCGCAGCTTCAGGTAGGCCGTCTGCCCGCTGAGCAGGTGGCCCGAGCCCGACATGACGTTCACCGTGGTGATGCCGCCGGCGCGGGCACGATGCACCGAACTGTGCCGCACGTCGATGGCGTCGAGGGTACGGACGGCCGGATGGAGCGGGGCCGAGCGGTCGCCGCCCTCCACGCGCCCGATGTGGGAGTGGGTATCGACCAGCCCCGGCATGATCACCTTGCCCGTCACGTCGTGTACCACGGCACCGGCCGGGACGTCCACGGCGCCTTCGGGACCGACGGCCACGATCCGGCCCTGCCGCACCACGAGCACGCCCTGCTCGATGGGCGGCCCGCTGATCGGGTAGAGCGTCGCCCCCCGGAAGACGACCGGCTGCTCCTGCGCGAGCGCGCCGGACGGCCACAGGACGAGCAGTAACAGAAGACCTACGTTCCGCATGTGCATCTGGGTTCTGCTTTCACGTAATCGTACTTGCCGGCTCTTTCCCCGCAACACCCGAAGACGCCCGCCATCTGCCTGAAGAGCACGGGGCCCAAAGTTAGGAAAAAGCGAGGCAAAAATGCTCACTGCTCTTCGGCCAGCGCCAGGGCCTCGTCGAACCGGACGCCGACGAGCTGGGAGACGCCCTGTTCCTGCATGGTGATGCCGTACATCCGGTCGGCCGCTTCCATGGTGCGTTTGTTGTGCGTCACCAGGATGAACTGGGTCGAGTCCGCAAAGGAGCGGATGAGTTTCATGAAGCGGTCGATGTTGGCATCGTCGAGGGGGGCATCCACCTCGTCGAGGATGCAGAAGGGGCTGGGTTTGACGAGATAGATGGCGAAGAGCAGGGCGATGGCCGTGAGCGTCTTCTCGCCGCCGGAGAGCTGGGCGAGCGTGCTCGGGCGCTTGCCGCGGGGCCGGGCTATGATTTCGATGGGCGACTCGAGCGGGTCGTCCGGATCGGCCAGCATCACGTCGGCCGACGCTTCGCCGCCGAAGAGCTCGGCAAAGAGCCGGACGAAGTTTTCCCGGATGGCATTGAAGGTCGTCAGGAAGCGCTCGGAGGCGGTGGTGTTGATCTCGTCGATGGTGCTGAGCAGGGTGGCCTCGGCTTCTTCGAGGTCCCGGAGCTGGCCGGTGAGAAACTCGAGGCGGCTGTTTTCTTCCCGGTAAGTTTCGAGGGCGAGGGCATTGACCGGCCCCATCGTGCGGATTTCGGCCCGCAGTTGCTGCACCTCGGCCCGGGCCGCCTGCTCGTCGAAGCCGGGTTCGAGCGGGACCGGATCCTCCGGCAGGGTGCGGCCGAAGCTTTCCTCGACGTGGGCGAGCAGATCACCGAGGCGGGTGCGCACCTCGGCCAGGCGCACCTCGTTCTGGCTTTCCTGGCGCAGATCGTTTTCGCGCTCGCGTCGCACGTCGCGGAGGCGGGCTTCGAGGTCGGAGATGGCGGCGCGGGTTTGCAGGAGGGCATCCCGTGCGGCGTTGACCTCCGTCTCGAGACCGGCATACCCGGCCTGCAGGTCGTCGATTTCGCGGTCGAGGGTTTCGAGGCGGGTGTGCAGTTCGGCCTGTCGTTTTTCGAGGCGTTCGCGGGCGGCCTCGTTTTCCCGGTCGCGGCGGTCGAGGTCGGCCAGGGCGGTGCGGGTGCGTTCGAGGTCGCGTTGCAGGTTGTCGTGGCGGTTGCGGGCCTCGACGGCGGCGACTTCAGCCTCGTTGTGCCGGTTCAGGGCGGCGCGGCTCTCGGCGTCGGCCTGGCGGAAGGCCTCCTCGGCCTCGTCGCGGCGGGCCCGGGCGGCGTCGAGGGCGGCGGCGGCGGCCTCCGTCTCGGCGGCCAGGGCGGCGTGCTCCGCCTGCACGGCGTCGAGGTCGGCCTGGAGGGCGGCGCGGCGTTCGGCCAGCGCGGCGCGACGCTGTTCGAGGGCTTCGCGGGCGGCCAGAAGGCGGGCCTGTTCCTTCTCGGCCCCGGCCAGGTCCCGTTCGGCCTCGCTGAGGGCGGCCCGGGCCGCGTCGAAGGGGACGGCGTCGAGGGCGGCCCGGGCCGCGTCGACCTCGGCTTCGGCCCGGGCCAGGGCTTCGGCGTGCCGGTGCAGCATCTCGCGGGCGGCTTCGCGCTGCGCCCGGCGCCCGATGCGGGCGGCCGCCGGCGTGGTCCCGGCCGAGGGACCGCCGCCGTGAAGGAGCCCGCGCGCATCGACCCATTCGCCCGAGCGGGTGAAGAAGCGTGCCGGGGCGGGGACGGTGGCCGCCAGCGCCTCGGCCGTCGCCCGATCCTCGACCAGGTAGGCATCGAAGAGGAGCACGGCCGGCAACCGTTCATAGCCCGGCAGGGCCCGGACGAGCTCCGCCAGCGGGCGAGCCCCTGCGGGGGCCGGGGGCGACGGCACGGGTTTGAGCCGCTCCATCACCAGGAACGTGGCGGCGCCCTTCGCGCCGGCGTGGAGCCGGGCCATGGCCCGGTGGGCCTCGGCCTCGGTGGCGACGACCAGGCAGCCGGCGAGCTCGCCCAGGGCTGCGGCAAGGGCCGGACGACCGGCCTCGCCGGCTTCGGCCGGGGCGAGCACGTCGGCGACGGTGCGCAGCTCGCCGTCGGTCCAGCCGGGCGTTTCGGCCAGGTGCCGGGCGGCCTCGCCGAGGTCGTCCCAGGAGGCGAGCAGGCTGTCGAGGAGTTGCACCTCGGCGGCGGCGGCCTCGTGGCGGCGTTCGGCGTGCCGCCGGGCTTCGAGGGCCGCTTCGAGCGCGGCCCTCCGGGCGGTGCGTTCCGTCTCAGCCTCGGCCAGGGCGCGGCGGGCGGCCTC
>NZ_CP076718.1:1343523-1343742 GCF_011682235.2 Rhodocaloribacter litoris
GGCCCGGGCCGCCTCGACGGCGGCGGCGGCCTCGCGGAGCCGGTCGTCCCGGTCGCCGGCGTCGTGCTCGCAGGCGGCGAGTTCGTCGCGAAGGCGGGCCCGCTCCTGTTCGAGCCATTCGCGGCGCGCGGCCAGCCGGTCCAGCCGGCGCCGGCGGTCGGTGTGGGCGTCGGCGGCCTGCTGGACTTCCCGGCGGCAGGCATCGAGCCGCTCTCGTGC
>NZ_CP076718.1:1343800-1575131 GCF_011682235.2 Rhodocaloribacter litoris
CGGCCGCCTCCCGGGCCGGCCGGGCGGCGGCACAGGCCGCGGCCAGTTCGTCCGCGGTGCGGGTAAGCACGGTGCGCTGTCGTGCCGCCTCGTCCCGCTCCCGCGCGAGGCGGTCGAGGTCGCGCCGGGCGGTTTCCAGTTGCTGGGCCTCCAGGCGACGGTCGGCCTCCAGCCGGCGCACGGCGTCGACGTGCTCCTGTAGCGCCGCCTGCCGCTGCGTGAGCGCCTGCTCCTGCTCGATGTGACGGGTGCGGAGAACCTCCAGCTCGGCCTCGGCACGGGCCAGCCGGGCCTGATGCCCTTCCAGCCGGTCCCGGAGCCCTTGCAGGGCCTCGACCAGCGCCCGCTCCTGCCCGACGAGGCGGTCGTGCTCGGCCTGTGC
The DNA here is from genome assembly GCF_011682235.2 of Rhodocaloribacter litoris. Lineage (NCBI taxonomy): Bacteria > Pseudomonadati > Rhodothermota > Rhodothermia > Rhodothermales > Rhodothermaceae > Rhodocaloribacter > Rhodocaloribacter litoris. The sequence continues at coordinate 1,344,183 of NZ_CP076718.1, forward strand.
CAGTGCCAGCTCCAGCGCCTGCAGCCGCGCCTCCAGGTCCCGGTAGCGTTCCGCCTTCGCGGCCTGGCGTTTCAGGCTCCGCACCCGCCGGTCGAGTTCCTCCACCAGATCGCGCAGCCGGGTCAGGTCCACCTGCGTGCCATCGAGCTTGCGGAGGGTCTGCGCACGACGCAGCTTGTACTTGGTGATGCCCGCCGCCTCCTCGAACAGGTGGCGCCGGTCCTGCGCCTGCTCCGAAAGGATCTCGTCGATCATCTTGAGCTCGATGACCGAATAGGCACCGGCCCCCATGCCGGTATCCATGAAGAGGTCGGTGATGTCCCGCAGGCGGCACGGCACGCCGTTGAGCAGGTACTCGGACTCCCCGGAGCGGTAGAGCCGCCGCCCGAGCGTCACCTCGGCGTATTCGGTGGGCAGCACGCCACGCGTGTTCTCGATCGTCAGGAGCACTTCGGCCATCCCCAGCGGCTTGCGCTTCGCCGTGCCGTTGAAGATGACGTTCTCCATCTTGGACGAGCGCAGCACCCGCGCCCGCTGCTCGCCGATCACCCAGCGCACCGCATCCACGATGTTCGACTTACCGCACCCGTTGGGACCGACCACGACCGTGATTCCGGGAGCAAAGTCGATGACCGTTCGCGTGGCGAAACTCTTGAACCCGTGCAGTTCGAGCCGGCTGAGGTACATGCGGAGAAGCGAGATCCTGCGGTGGGTGAAACGCCTCCCGGTTACGAATAAAGGGCGGGGCTGGCAAAAGCGAGCAAGCCCCCCCGGCGGAGGGGTAGACCGGGCGTGCGGTTGTAGCCGTTCTCCCCTCTCCCCGTTTGCCTGACGCGGCCGGGGATAGACCGGTGAGCAGGGCGTGTACGTCCCATTCGAAGGAGTGATGGATAACTGGAGGCGTCTCTAATTAACTCTTTTTAATGCCGTTTTGCAACCGGGCTTTTTTCTCATTTGGGCCCGGCGCCCACAACCCTTCATACGCCTTAAAAACAGGATTTTATTTCCCGAACATCCCGTACAACGACCCGGGGCACCCGTTATTGTCCAAGCGCGGAGCCCTCCCCGTTCCCGCCTTGACGGGTGACGTTCCCCGGCTTCGCCCGGGAGGACACGCAGGGACGGGGCCGTCATCCCCGGGCCATGGCCTCTGCCGGGCGCTGTACCCGCCGGACCCAGCCGGCGAAGGCTTCGAGGTACTGCCGCACGAACTTGCGCGTGGCCTCGTCGACCAGGTTGAGCTCGTCGTCGAACTTGTCGGCGGCCCGGGTGACGGCCACGCCCGGATGGGGAAAGACGTGGGCGATCATGCCGAGCAGGTTGAGCTTGAGCTGTTCCTGCCCGCGCATGGTGCCGCTTGCGCCCGCCGAAGCGCCCATGATGCCCGTCGGTTTGTATGCCATCGGCGAGCGGAAGCCGGGGCGCGAGGCCCAGTCGAGCGCGTTTTTCATCACGCCCGGCACGCCGTAGTTGTATTCGGGGCTGACCAGCAGCACGGCGTCGGCGGCCGTGATGGCTTCCTTGAGCCGGGTCACGGCTTCCGGGCGGCGCTCGTCGGTGTCCAGGTCTGCGTTGTAGAGCGGGATGGGTGCCAGGTCGAACGTCTCGATCTCGACGCCGTCGGGGGCCAGTTCCCGGGCGGCCCGCAGCAGCGCACGGTTGTAGGACCGCGCACGCAGGCTACCGGCGAGGCCCAGAATGTGCAACGATGATGCAGCCATAAACCATGCAAGGTTTCGTTGAACGAATGCTACGCCCCCTCACACGGGCGAGCGGGCCGGGCGTTCCGCCGCACACGCGCGCCGGCCCGGAACGACGTCGAGAAACCATGCGCCCGGCGATGAATTTAACCGAAGCCCAACATCCCCGACCGCAGATCTCACTTAAAAGCGTCACCCGCTGCGCCGATGCCATACCGGGTCCCGGTGCAGGCGTGCAGGGATTGCATGATCCGCCCGGACCTTGCCCCCTCCCTGCCGCACGACGTTTCGCGCAACGCACGTTTCGATGCCCGACACGATCCTCGTCGTTGACGACAACGCGTCGATGGTGCAGCTCCTGAACCGGGTGCTCACCGAAGCCGGCTACGAAGTCCTGGAAGCCCTCAGCGGCGAGGAGGCGCTTCGCATGGTCGCGGCGCACCGGCCCCGGCTGGTCCTGCTGGACGTGGTTCTGCCCGACCTCTCCGGCCACGAGGTGCTCCGGCGGATCAAGGCCGACCCGGCGCTGGGCGGCGTCTCGGTGGTCATGATGACGGCCCAGCACCGGGATGTGGCCCGGCAGGCCGAAGGGCTCGACGCCGGCGCCGAGGACTACCTCATCCGGCCCGTCTCCAACGACGAACTGCTGGCGCGCGTGCGCACCTACCTGCGGCACCGCGAGCTCCTGGACCGGCTGCATGCCAGCGAGACGCGCTTCCGCCGGCTGTTCCAGGACGCCGCCACGGGCATCGCCGTCACCACCCCGGAAGGCCGCTTCCTGGAAGCCAATGCCGCCTATTGCCGGATGATGGGCTACTCCCCGGAAGAGCTGCGCGAGAAAACCTTCGTCGAGCTCACCCATCCGGAGGACCGGGCACACAACCTGGAGCTGATCCGCGAACTGCTCGACGGGAAACGGGAGAGCGTCGTCATCGAGAAGCGTTACCTGACGAAAACCGGCGACACCGTCTGGGGCCGGGTCAGCGTGGCCGCACAGCGGGACGAGCGCGGCCGGCCGGCAACCCTCATCGCCGTGACGGAGGACATCACCCGGCAACGGACCACCGAAGAGGCCCTGCGCGAGAACCGGCGCATGCTCATGACGCTGATGGACAACCTGCCCGGCATGGTCTACCGGTGCCACAACGACCGGGACTGGACGATGACGTTCGTCAGCGAAGGAGCGCACCGGCTGACCGGCTACGCGCCGGCCGACTTCACACGCGGCAAGGTCTCCTTCGGCGCCCTGATCCACCCCGACGACCGCGAACGGGTCTGGGCGCAGGTGCAGGCCGCCCTCCGGAACGACCAACCGTTCGAGTTGATCTACCGGATTCACACCGCCGCCGGCGCGGTACGGTGGGTCCGTGAGCGGGGACAGGCCGTCCGGTCCCCGGACGGGGACGTGCGCGCCCTCGAAGGCTTCATCAGCGACATCACCGAGGAGAAAAAGGCCAACGAGGTGCTGCGCATCAGCGAGGAGCGCTTCCGCCTGCTGTCGAAGGCCACCAACGACGCCGTCTGGGACTGGAACCTGGTCACCGATGAGGTCTGGTGGAACGAAGGCTTCGAAACCCTCTTCGGCTATCGCCGGGACGAAGTCGAGCCGACGAGTGCATCCCGGACCCGCCGCATCCATCCCGAGGACCACGACCGCATCGTCCCGGCCGTCCGGCAGGCCATCGAGCAGGGAGAAACGTACTGGTCGGGCGAGTACCGCTTCCGGCGCAAGGACGGCACCTATGCCTATGTGCTCGACCGCGGCTACATCATGCGGGACCCGGAGGGCAGGCCCGTGCGCATGATCGGCGGGATGACGGACCTGACCGAACGCAGGCAGGCCGAGCAGCGCCTGGCCGAACAGGCCACCCTGATCGACCAGGCCAGCGACGCCATCCTGGTGTGTGACCTCGACTACCGGGTGCGCCTGTGGAACCACGGCGCCGAACGGATCTACGGCTGGCAGGCCGCCGAGGTCGAGGGCACCCCGCTGACCCGGCGGCTCTTCGAGGACCCGGACGAGTTGCACCAGGTGACGGCCATCGTGCTGGAGAAGGGCACCTGGTCCGGCGAGATGAAGCACCGCACCCGAAACGGCACCACCGTGACCGTCTTCGGGCGCTGGACGCTGGTCCGGGACGAGTTCGGCCGGCCCAAATCCATCCTTGCCATCAACACCGACATCACCGAGCGCAAGAAACTCGAACAGCAGGTCCTGCGAGCCCAGCGCATGGAAAGCATCGGCACGCTCGCCGGCGGCATCGCCCACGACCTGAACAACGTGCTCGCCCCGATCCTGCTTTCGATCGAACTGTTGAAGATGGACGAGCCCAGCGAGGAACGCCGGCTCATCCTGGAGGACATCGAGGCCAACGCCCGGCGCGGGGCCGACATGGTCCGGCAGGTGCTCACGTTCGCCCGCGGCGACGAGGGCCGGCGCATCCCCATCGACGTGGCCGGGCTCGTGCGCGACGTGCGCAAGATTGTGCAGGATACCTTTCCCAAGGACATCCGCTTCAACCTGGCGCTCCCGGAGGGGCTCTGGACCGTCCTGGGCGACCCCACCCAGCTGCACCAGGTGCTGATGAACCTGTGCGTCAACGCGCGGGACGCCATGCCCGAAGGCGGCACCCTCACGATCACCCTGGAAAACACCGTGCTGGACGAGGTCTATGCCGGCATCAACCCGCAGGCGCGGCCGGGGCCCTACGTGGTGATCGTCGTGGAGGATACCGGCGTGGGCATCCCATCGAAGCTGCAGGATCGCATCTTCGAGCCCTTTTTCACGACCAAGGAGGTCGGCAAGGGGACGGGCCTGGGCCTGTCCACCTCGCTCTCGATCGTCACGCGGCACGGCGGCTTCATCAACGTCTACAGCGAGCCGGGCCGGGGCAGCCGGTTCAAGGTGTACCTGCCGGCCCGGGTCGAGCCGGCCGTGGCCGACGCCGCCGCCGTCGAACAGTCGCGGCTGCCGCGCGGGCAGGGCGAGACGGTGCTGGTCGTGGACGACGAGGAGAGCATCCGCAGCGCGGTGAAGCGCACGCTGGAACGCTTCGGTTACCGTGTGCTGCTGGCCGGCCACGGTGCCGAGGCCGTCTCGCTCTACGCCCGGCACGGCGATACGATCGACGTGGTCCTGACGGACATGGCCATGCCGGTCATGGACGGCCCGGCGACGATCGTCGCGCTGAAGGCCCTCGACCCGAACGTCCGCATCATCGGGTCCAGCGGGCTCGGCGGCAACGGGCACGTCGCCAAGGCGGCCGAGGCGGGCGTCCGGCACTTCATCCCCAAGCCGTACACGGCCGACGCGCTCCTGACGACGCTTCACGCCGTGCTGTCGGAGACCTCCTGAACCCGCGGCATCCGTTGAACCAACTTTCCCCCTTTACGTATGGCAACCATCCTCGTAGTCGACGACGAACCTTCGATGCGGCTGGCCGTCAGCGAGCACCTGCGGCGCGGCGGGCACGAGGTCGCCAGCGCGGCAAACGGGCAAGAGGCGCTGAAGCTGATGGCCGAGACCTCCTATGACCTGCTCATCACGGACATCCTCATGCCGGAGAAGGAAGGGATCGAAACCATCCGGGACGTGCGCCGCCTGCATCCCGAGACGAAGATCATTGCCATCTCCGGCGGCGGGCGATACGACGCCGGCGACTACTACCTGTCCATCGCGTCACAGTTCGGCACCGATGCCACGCTGGCCAAGCCCTTTTCCGGCCGGGAACTGATGGAGACCGTCGCCCGCGTCCTGAACGCCCCCTGACCCGGCCGGCGGCGCCCCCGTCAGTGCAACCGGTCGCCTTCGCGGAGGGGATAGCCCCGAAGAAAGTCCGGCGCGGGCAGGCGGCGATGCCCTTCCCGCTGCAGTTCGACGACCTCGACGGCGCCCTCGCCGCAGGCCACCACGAGGCGATCCCCGGCTTCGAGCACCGTGCCCGGCGTGCCCGCACCTTCGGTGCGGCGAGACCGGTAGAGTTTCAGCAGCGTGTCGCCGTGCAGGGTCCAGGCACCGGGCTGCGGGGAAAGGCCGCGGATGTGGTTGTGCACCTCGGCGGCCGTCCGGTCCCACGGGATGCGGGCCTCCTCCTTGAAGATCTTCGGCGCGGGGGTGGCGAGGCGGTCGTCCTGGGGGGTGGCGTTCGCCCGCCCGGCTTCGATCAGGCGCACCGTTTCGAGGACCGCATCGGCCCCGAGTTCCATCATCCGGTCGTGCACCTCGCCGGCCGTCTCGTCCGGCCCGATGGACAGGCGCTTTTGCAGGATGATGTTGCCCGTATCGACCTTTTCCTGGAGAAAGAACGTGGTGACGCCCGTTTCGGTCTCCCCGGCCATGACGGCGCGGTGGATGGGCGCCGCCCCGCGATAACGGGGCAGGAGTGAACCGTGGAGGTTGAACGCCCCGAGGCGGGCCGTCTGGTAAACGGCCGGCGGCAGGATCCGGTAGGCCACCACCACGATCAGGTCGGGTTTCAGCGCGGCCACCGCCGCGGCGAAGGCCGGATCCTTCACCGACTCGGGCTGGAGGATCGTCTCGATACCGAGGCGCCGGGCCGCCTCCTTGACGGGCGTGGGCGTGTGCTTCTGCCCGCGCCCGCGCGGCCGGTCCGGCCCCGTCACCACGGCCACGGGCCGGTATCCGTGGGCGACCAGCCGCTCCAGCGAAGGTACGGCGAAGGCCGGCGTCCCCATGAAAACGATGCGCATCGTCGCTCCTGTGGTTACCTGATCAACGCGGAAGAAGGTACGTCACCGCCGCGCAGGCCGCGTTGCGTCCATACGAAATTCGCACGCAACGGGAGCAAAACAAAAGGGACGCCCGTTGCGGAAGCGTCCCGTCCGGCATGCCGGAAGCGGGTTCTCCTACCGGATGCGGGTACGTTCGTCCCAGACCGGCACGAGCAGCTTGTAGTCCCCCAGACCGGTTTCGTCGATGAAGATGAAGCGGCGGCCGATCCGGTAGTAGTACCATACCTCGTAGGGTTTGGCGTTGAAGCTGTAGGGGTGGCGGTCGATGGCGTCCGGCTCACCGAAGCGGATCATCACGTAGCCGCGGTCGGTCTTCCAGCCTTCGTTGATGAGGTGGCGGTAGCGCTCGTTGGCGTAGGCGACACGGTAATAGTATTCCTCCATGCGCTCGTTGCGCCGGGTGCCGGGGGTCGGGTCACGCTTTTCCCAGAACGCCATGAACCGGCGGTAGCGCTCGTCCTCGGTCGGGGCGCTCCGGATGTAGTCCAGCTCTTTCTTTTTGGCGATGTATTCGAGCTGGGCGATGGCCTCGTCCAGGTTACGGATGTGCTCGTGCAGGCCGGTCCACCGCACCGTAAAGACGCGCTCGGCCACGTCGAGCGGCCGGCCCTGCTCGTCCTCGACGCGCACGCGGAGGACGTAGGTGCCGACCTTGCCCTCCTCCATCGGAATGTCGACGATGAACTGGTTCGTGCGCCCGTCGAGCCGGGAGGCTTCGGCTTTCTGGTAGACGACCTCGCCTCCGGCCTCCGTTTCGGTAAAGAGCGCACGCACCGCCGGCAGGCCGCTGTCCTTCTCCAGGCGGGTCACTTCGTGGGCGATGCGGACGCTGCGCCCGGGTTGCTCGGTGTAGACTTCGTAGAAGACCTTGAACCGCATCTCGTCGCTGCCCACCCGGTTCGTGACACGCGGGGTCATGGTCTGCTCCCGGGTGTCGTAGGCATCGAGGAGGCTGATGTCGCTGACGGCGACCGGCCTGTTGAGATCCCGCACGACGAAGGGCACTTCCCGGACAAACACCTGGTTGGAGGCCCGGTCCTCGATCTGCATCTCGAAGACGTACCGTCCGGGGGGCAGGCTGAGCGTCTGCATCGTGAAGTCCGAGAGCTCCTCCTGCTGGGTCGCCGCATAGGTGGGCACGACGACCTTGCCCTCCCACCGGCGCGACAGCACCACGTTGCGCAGCCGCGCCCGCTCGTCCACCTCGACGACCCGCGCGGAGACCTCATACCGCGCCGTAAAGCCGTTCGGCGTGTTGAGAAAGGAGAGGCGGGTGTACGGGATCCGGGTGTAGACGTCCACCTGCATCTCGCGGGTGGGCGCCGGGCCACGCCGGCCGAGCATGTCCACGTCGAACTCGGGCACGGCCTCCTGCGCCTGCACACCCGGCACCAGCATCAGCCACAGCCCGAGGACCAGCCCGAGCCACCTCCTCCCACACCGGCAACGCACGTCGTCACAAGGTACCATAGCATCCTCTACCACGGGACAGGGTACACGCATACATAAAGAGCGCAACGGGCGAATGCAAGGGGGGTTACCGGGTAATATCGGCAAAGTCCTCGCGGCGTTCCAACCGGCCCATCCGCCGACGGTTGAATTCCCCCGGCGAACGGTGCCCTCTTTCCATCGAATGGCGGCCACCGGCCGGTGCGGGCCGGTCTAGCGAAACAGGGCCTCGACGAAGCGCTGCCGGTCGAACACCTGAAGGTCGTCGATGCGTTCACCCACACCGATGTATTTTACGGGAATCTGGAACTCGTTCGAAATGCCAATCACAATGCCCCCCTTGGCGGTGCCGTCGAGCTTGGTGAGCACCAGCCCGGTGACGTCGACGCTGCGGGTGAACTCCTCGGCCTGCCGGAGGGCGTTCTGCCCGGTGGAGGCGTCGAGCACGAGCAGCACCTCGTGCGGGGCGCCGGGGATCTGCCGGTCCATGACGCGCTTGATCTTGGCCAGCTCGTCCATGAGCCCGCCCTTGGTGTGCAGGCGGCCGGCCGTGTCGATGATGACCACGTCGACGCCGCGGCTCCTGGCGGCGGCCAGCGTGTCGAAGGCGACGGCGGCGGGATCGGCCCCCTGCCCCTGCTTGATGACGGGCACGCCGGCCCGTTCGGCCCAGACGTCGAGCTGCTCGACGGCGGCGGCGCGGAACGTGTCGGCCGCGCCGAGCAGCACCGACTTGCCGGCCTGCCGGTAGCGGTAGGCCATCTTGCCGATGGTCGTCGTCTTGCCCACGCCGTTGACGCCCACGACCATGATGACGTGCGGCTTGTGGGGCAACGGGGCCTCGAAGTCGGCCGGATGCCCGGGGGCGTGCGCCAGCATCAGCCGGGCGATCTCGTCCCGGATCAGCGCGTTGAGCTCGCCGGTGGAGACGTACTTGTCGCGCTGTACCCGCGCCTGCACCGCGTCGATGATGTCGAGCGTCGTCTTGACGCCCACGTCGCTCGTGACGAGGACCTCCTCCAGCCGGTCGAGCACCTCGTCGTCGACGGTGTCCTTGCCGCGCACGAGCCGGTTGAGCTTGCCGAAGAAGCTGGTGCGGGTCTTCTCCAGCCCGGCCTCCAGCCGCTCCTGATCGTGCGTCGTCGTTTCCTCTTTCTTGAACCGGTCGAAGATGCCCATCGATGCGTTGCTGAATGCGGAGATTGCAGGTTGCAGGTTGAAGATGGCAACGGGGAGGTTGGCGGGGTCAGGCCTTCAGCACGCCCTCGTTGTAGTCGTGGAAGCTGGAGAAGGTGCTGGTGTGGTAGCTCACGATGCGCCCGTCCATGTCGAACAGGTAGGCGATGAGGGCGGCGCGGACCCACATGCCGTTGCGGGCCTGCCGGAAGTACATCGCGCGCGGGTCCTGGTCGACGAAGGTCGGAATCTCCTGATTCCGGGGGAAGGGATGCAGGATGGCGGTGTATTCGCGCATCTTCTTGAGCATCTCCTCGCTGAGCTGGAAGCGGGTGTAGTCGAGCTGTTTGAAGAAGGCTTCTTCCTCGGGGGAGTTGTGCTCGTTCTGGATGCGGGTCATGTAGAGCAGGTCGAGCTCGCCGATGACCTCGGCCAGGTCGTGGCTCTCGAAGACACGCACGCCCTTGTTCTTGAGCTGGTTCAGGAATTCGGGGGAGGGCCGCAGCGTGGGGTGGTCGGGCGCGATGAAGTACATCGTCACGTTTTCGTAGCGCGTGAGCAGGTTGGCGAGCGAGCGCACGGTGCGCCCCCGGCCGATGTCGCCACAGAAGCCGTAGACCTTGCGGTCCGGTCCCCGTCCTTTCTCGTTCAGATCCGGGTATTTTTTGCGGAGGTCGTCGAACCGGTTCCAGACGGAGGAGTCGCGGGGCGACTTGAACTCGAAGACGCGCTGGATGGTGTAGATGTCGAGCAGGGCCTGCGTGGGGTGCTCGTCGGCGCCGGCCCCGCCGTTGATGACGGGCACGCTGCGCTGGTTGAACTGGTCGAGGTCGTTCATCAGGTAGGCGCAGCACTCGGCCAGGTTGGGCACCTTGCTCCGCATGATGATCAGGTCGAAGTAGCTGCTGAACATCCGCACCGAGTCGATGGGCGACTCGCCCTTGTACTCCGACGAGAGGCTGGGATCACGGATCTCGGCGACCTTCATGCCCAGGAGCTGGCAGGCCCGCATGAACGAGAGGAAGGTGCGCGTAGATGCCTGCGTGAAGTAGAGCATGGCCCCCTTGTGGGGCAACAGGCCCTGGAGAAACTTGTGACCGTCCTTGGAGCGGGCGATCTCCTTGATCATGGTGGCCACCCGGCCCAGGTGATCGAGCAACCCCCGGTCGAACTGTTCCGAAAAGATGACGTGCTTGAGCCGTTCGTTGCGCTCAAACTCGGGGATCTTCATCATGACGGGCCGGTTCAGGCGGGACTCGAACTCGTGCAGTTGCATCACGCATCACCCTGGTTCAAGGTCAAAAAAAAGGCCGGGCCGGCATGGCCTACCCGACCGACTCGGTTTCCTCCCGCGCCGAACCGGCACGGGCAATCTCGGCGTAGAGTTCCAGCTGGGGTCGCGGCATACGCAGCAGGCGTACGTAGTGCACTACGTAGCGGAAGAAGGAGTAGAGCAGCAGCACCGTGGTGGCCCAGATGCAGAACTGCAGGACGGGCGGGTCGGCCCGGAGCAGGGCTGCGAGCGCCGTCAGCGCAACGGCCGTCATGGCCACCTTGCCCCACCACATGCTCATCACCACGAAGCCCGTCCGGCGGCCGAGCACCACCCCGCCGAGCACGAGCAGCGCATCGCGCAGTAGCAGGAGTGCCACGAACCATGCGGGCAGGCTGCCCCGGATCGCCAGCGCCAGCACCACCAGCCCGCCTCCAACCTTGTCGGCGAGCGGGTCGAGCACCTTGCCCCAGTCGGAAACCGTACGCGACCAGCGGGCCACCCGTCCATCGAAATAGTCCGTCGCGATGGCCAGCAAAAACAGGCTGAAAACCCAGAGAAGCGGCCCGTCGACCATCACCAGGTAGGCGATGGGGAAGGTGAGGACCAGCCGAAGCAAGCTCAATACGTTCGGAAACGTCCAGAACTTTCCCAGCTCGGGCCACCCTGGCTGTCGTTTTGCGCTCACGTCGGGCATTGCGCTGCATCCAAACCTTCAAACGGACCACGGTTGACCGGGGCAAGATACGCTTTCGTGCCGCTTTGGTTTTTTCCCCTCGCCCCCCGGCCCGGCGTCTCGACAGGTTCTTCACCGGCACAGGGAAAGATTGCGTCGTGCGCAGGGGCATGCCCCTGCGCACGACGGGGCAGGTCCTCCCGATAAGCCGAACCCGCTTGACGGGAAAGGCGGAAAGAGACCGCGGGGTCCGTTCGGCAACCGGGGCGGCTCACCGCGCCGCTACCCGGGCCTCGGCGTGGAAGGCCAGGGCGGTGCCGGGCGGCAGGTCGAGCACCGCGGTGCCGTCCGCCCGCACGGTGACTTCCGGGCCGGTGCAGCCGGTGCCGTCGGGCAGGGGCTCGCCCGCGATCACGTTACAGTAGGTGCCGGGTGCCATGCCCGTCGGCAGCGTGGCCGCCAGCGGGGTCTCGCCGAGGTTCAGCGCAAAGAAGCCGCGGCCCCCGCGCCCGAAGGCGATCTGCCCGGGCGGGCCCGTCCAGACGTGGTTGAGCGTGCGCGCGCTGGCCGTGGCGTTGTAGAAACCCACCATCCCCGCGATGGCCGGGCGCCGGTGCTCGCACACCCACCGCCCGGCCCCGCAGTCGACCGTGCCGTCGGGCCGGTGCACCCGCAGGATGTTGAAGGCTTCGTCGTGGGGCGGGCCCTGGGCGTCGCCGGTGAAGGCATAGCTGGACATGACGCGCGGGCGACCGTACGGGTAGGCCAGCATGAAGGCCACGGCCAGTTCATAGAGCCGCCCGTCCCGGTGTGTGAGGACGTGCCCCCCGGCCCCGTGCCCGCGCTGGTTGTCGTGGTTGTCGATGAAGACGAGGGCCCGCTCATCCGGGATGAACGGCACCTCTTCCCAGACCGACGCCGTCCCGAAGAACCGATCGGGCCGGCCGGCACGGAACGCCTCGGAAAGCCGCATCCCGAAGCGGAACTCGGTCACGTCGCCGAGGGGAAAGTAGGGCGGGGCCCATCGCAGCGTACCGGCGTCTTCGATGACCTCCTGGTAGACGTAGAGCGGGCCGTCGAGCCGTTCGAGAACGGCATGGAGGTCTTCGGGAGGCATGTGCTTGGCCGCATCGATGCGGATGCCGGCCACGCCCAGGCCGATGAGGTCGTTCAGGTAGGCGGCCAGCCGGTCGCGCACCTCCTCCTTCTCGGTGGCCAGATCGGCCAGGTTGACCAGCTCACAGTTGCGCACCTGCTCCGGGTCGTTGAAGTCCCGGATGTCGTCGTTCTCGGTCAGCCCGCAGTGGTGGAAATCGTCGTAGTCGTAGAGTCCGGGGTAGTCGTACTCGGAGAACGTGGAGCCGGCGGTGCCGCGCCCGCTGTAGACGCCGGTCATGTGGTTGAGCACGGCATCCACGTAGAGGTCGACGCCGGCGGCCTTACAGCGGGCCACCATGCCGGCGAAGGCGGCACGGTCGCCGCTGCGGTTCTCGAGGCGGTAGCTGACGGGCTGATAGCGCTCCCACCAGGGGCGCGGCGGGTCCTCCACGACGGCGTTCTCGGTGGGCGGCGACACCTGCACGGCCCGGTAGCCCGCCGGCCCGAGGAACGTCTCGCACTCGGCGGCCACGTCGTCCCAGCGCCACTCGAACAGGTGGACGATCACCCCCTCGGCGTCGACGACCGTGGGCGGACGGCCCGGTTCGGCCGGCGCTTCCGGCGACGGCGCGTCACAGGCGGCCAGGAGCAGCAGAGCGAGCAAAGTCAGGAGCAGGCGCATGGAGGTTGGGGATTGCAGGTTACAGATTGGGGATTACAGATTACAGCAACGGTCTTGAGAGTCAAGGAGAGAGGGCGTGCAGCGCAGGATTCCACGGCTGGGCGTCCCGCATCATGGCGTTGAGCCACCGAAGCATCTTATGCATACAAGCCACCAGGGCTACCTTGGGTGTCTTACCCCGGCCCAGAAGCCGCTCGTAATGGGCACGCAAGACCGGATTGTGACGCACGCCCACCAGGGCGGCCATGTACAAGACGCACCGTACCGGTGCGCGTCCCCCCCAGATCCTGCGTCGCCCACGGCGTCGCCCGCTGTCGTTGTTCAGCGGGGCCACGCCCACGAGCGCCGCGATCTGCGGCGGGCTCAGGCGACCCAACTCCGGCAACTCGGCCAGCAGCGTGGCACTGACGACCGGGCCGATACCGGGCAGACTCTGCAGCAGGTCGTCGCCCGCCCGCCAGAGCGGGCTCTGCTCGATGGCCGTGCGCAGGGCCGCGTCCGTCTCGTCGAGGCGCTGCCGCAAGAAGGCCAGGTGCGCGGTGATGTCGGGCACGACCACGGCGTTGGCCCGGCGGAGGCGGTGCTGCTCGGCGGTGATCATCTCGGCGAGCTGGCGCCGGCGAGCCACCAGGGCGGCCAGCGTCTGTTGCTGCGCCGGCGAGAGCGGCCGCACCTCGGGACGAATGGCCTGGGCAAAGGCCGCCAGCACCTGGGCATCGATCCGATCGGTCTTGGCCAGGCGCCCGGTGGCGCGGGCGAAGTCGCGCACCTGGCGCGGGTTCACGACGGCGACCGGGAGGCCGGCCGTGCCGAGACGAGCCGCCACGTCGCGCTCGAGCCCTCCGGTGGCTTCGAGCACGATGAGCGTGGCCGGAGCCAGGCGCCGACACAGAGCGTGCAGCCCGTCCTCATCGTAGGCGAAGCGGGCCAGAACGAGTTGCCGAAACGCCCAGAATTCCATTACCGTCCTCATCGTAGGCGAAGCGGGCCAGGTAGCCTTCCGTGTCGGCGACGTCGAGGGCGTCTTTCGAGACGTCGATACCGAAGTAGGCCATGACGAATCAGCATGCAGGGTGAAGAGGGTAGGCGTGACGGACCCAGCCTTAGGGCATGCGAGCTCGGGGGGCAGCGCCCGGACCGGCTCAGTCAACGGTTCGGGTTCTGTCACAGAACGGGGTGCAGCGTTCCTGCTGCAATACGGCCTCGGAGACCTCGATTGACACGAACTGCTGCACCATAGGCAAGATATAAGATTGCACATTGCAGATTGCAGCTTGGAACATGGTGCGCTCGGGGATACCGTCTGGCTATACCCTTTGTGTCTTCGTGCCTTCGTGGCAAAAAAGGCCGTCCTCGAACCGCGCTCAAGCGTGGACTATGATGTAATTGCAGGTTGCAAATTGCAGATTTCGGATTGGGGAGCCGGTCCCGTTTGCATTCCTCCAGGGTTCAATTTGCCATCTTCAATCTTCAATTTGCCATCTTCAAATATCAGTGTCCTCCGGCGACGGGGGGCGGGGTGATGGCGTGCGCGTCGCCGTGCTCGCGGACGAGCGTCCAGGCCAGCGTGGAGACGGCCAGCGTGGCGGCGCAGATGACGAAGATGAGGCCCTTGTCGCCGGCCTGCCCGACGGCCTCGCCCACGCCCAGGCTCGCCACGAGCTGCGGCAGCACCACCGACAGGTTGAACAATCCCATGTAGAGCCCCATCCGGGCCTGGTCCACCTTCTGCGACATGATGGCGAAGGGCAGGCTGACGGTGGCCGCCCAGCCCACCCCGACGACGCCCATCAGCACGTAGATCGCTGCCGGCGTCACGTCGATGAAGGCAAAGCCCGCATAACCGAGCGTCATGACGGCCAGGCAGAGGGCGTGCGTCTTCACCCGGCCGATGCGCTCCGTGATCGGCTCCAGGACGAAAGCCGGAAGGATCGCCCCCACGGCGTTGAGCACCAGGAAGCTCATCGACACCACCCGGCCCATCTCGATGTCCGTCAGCGCCGGCAGCTTGTCCTGCACGTAGGCGAACATGTAGACGAACATCGTCTGCACGCCGATCCAGGTGAAGGCGTGCGCCGCCAGCACCTTCCTGAACCCGATCTGCCCGGCCTCCTCCCGCGTCTTGCCCCGCTCCGACGTCACCAGCGCCTCGACGATCAGCACCGCTGTCAGCGCCGCGCAGGCGTACTCGACGTAGTGGTGCCCTACGTCGATATGTCCCAGGCGCAACGTCATCGCATAGACGGCATAGATCAGGAAACCCCACAACGGCCGGATGCTCTGCAGGACCTCCCGGAGGGACGATGCCTTCGCGACCTCGGGATCGTCCGGCTCGTTGCGAAGCAGGCGCGGTTCCTCGATGAAGAACGTAGGCACGACCGAAAAGAGCAGCACCAGCGCCGCGCCGAAGTAGATGAGGACGTAGTTGTCCCAGAGCGCCCCGATGGCATAGGCCATCACGCCGAAGGAACCGGAGATGGTCTGCATCCACGTGTAGCCCTTGGTGCGGGGCACGCCTTCGGGCGTCACGTCGGCAATGACCGAGCGCGTCGGGTTGAAGCTGACGTTGATGGCCAGGTCCAGCGTCAGCGCCACGGCGATGGCGATGCCCAGGATGCCGTCGAGGCCCATGGCGGCGGAGATCACGTCGATGTTGGGCAGGGCCAGCAGCATCAGCGCCGCCAGCACGCCGCCGATGAGGATGAAGGGCCGCCGGCGCCCGTTCCAGAACCAGACGTTGTCGCTGATGACGCCGATGATGACCTGCCCCAGGATGCCGGCAATCGGCCCGGCCGCCCACACCAGCCCCACCTCTTCGATCTCCAGGCCGTATTTCGTGCTCAGGATCCAGCTCAGTGCCGAGATCTGCACGGACAGCGCGAACCCCATCGCCGTGGCCGGCAGGCTGAGCAACATGTAGAAGGAGTTGGTAAGCTTGCGCTGGATGTCGAGCATGGACGTGGCGCGGTGAGCGTTTCCGGGAAAGAGGCCTTCCTTCGGGGAGCGAGGGTTCAGGACGTCGTGCAGCACGCTCGACGCCGTTACCGATCGCTCCGGCGGAAGACGACGGCGGTGCGGGCGGGGATCTCGAAGCGGGCGACGACCCCGTCGCGGGTCAGGCTGACCTGGCCGGGCGGGCCGGTGGTGGCGAAGACCGGCGCCAGCGAGGCCGTCTCGCCGAGGCGCAGGACCGCTTCGGGCACGTCGATCGTCCCCGGCGCGTCGCTCCGGTTGAGCACCACCACCAGCATCTCGTCCTCCAGCGTCCGGGCGAAAGCCAGCATCTGCGCGGTGTCGTCGGTGGCGAGCACGCGGAAGTCGCCCCGGCGCAGGGAGGGGTGCGCGCGCCGCAGGTGGATGGCAGCGCGGTAGAAGTCGTACAGCCCCGCATCGAAGGCGACGGGGTCGGGCGTGCGCGGGCGGCCCCGCGGGTCGGCGGCCTGCGGCGCGTAGGCCAGCTCGGGCCAGACCATCGGCATGCGGTCGTCGGGGTCGTCGGCGCCCCACATGCCGGCCTCGGTGCCGTAGTAGACCATCGGGGCGCCCACGTAGGTCATCTGGAAGAGCGCGATGAGCCGCTGCAGGTCCCGCTCGCGGGCGTTCGGCTTGCGGACGAGGTAGCCGGCATCGCCGCGCGGCGAGGCCCGCTCGCCCCGGTCGTAGTCGAACCACTCGGGCTTGATGTAGTCGTCGTACCGCCCGGCGTTGACGATCATCGAGGCCACCCGCTCGGTGTCGTGCGAGTCGATCAGGTTCTGCACGGCGTACCGGCGGGCCGGGTCGAAGGCGGCGCGGCGGGCGTCGAGCAGGGCCGCGAACTCCGAGGCGGGCAGCGTCCCGTCGATCAGGAAGCCCTTGACCGGGATGGCGAAGGCGTGGTAGTTCATCGTGGAGGAGAAGCCGCCCTCCCGGAGGAAATCGCCGGCCTCCTCCCACACCTCGCTCACGGTGAAGGCCGCCGGGTTGAGG
Source organism: Rhodocaloribacter litoris (assembly GCF_011682235.2). Taxonomy (NCBI): domain Bacteria; kingdom Pseudomonadati; phylum Rhodothermota; class Rhodothermia; order Rhodothermales; family Rhodothermaceae; genus Rhodocaloribacter; species Rhodocaloribacter litoris. The sequence goes on from NZ_CP076718.1 coordinate 1,360,958, forward strand.
CGGCGGACGTAAGCGTTCCAGTCGGCCCAGAAGCCCACGGGCACCTCGTTCGCGACGTCGAGGCGCCACCCGTCGATGCCGTCGGACGGGTCGCCGTCGCCGTCGGGGTCCATCCACCGGGCCGTGGCGTCGAAGACGTACTGCTTCGGGCCGGGGGCCAGGTCGGTGCCCTCGGCGTTGTCGGCAAAGACGGGGAGCGTCTTCACCCCCCACCAGCCCTCATAGTCGAACTCATCCTCGGGCGTGGCCGGGTCGTCGAAGGCCTTCACGATGTACCAGTCCCGGTACGGCGAGTTTTGCTGGTTCTTGCGGAGGTCGGCGAAGGCGAAGAAGTCGCGGCCGGTATGGTTGAAGACGCCGTCGATGATGAGGCGCATGCCGCGGGCGTGGACCTCGCGGATGAGGCGGAGGAAGAGGCTGTCGGCGGCCGTCCAGTGCCAGGTGGCGGGGTCGCTCGTCTCCGTGGCGATCAGGGCCAGGTCACCTTCCGGGTCGGGGCCGAAGTAGGGGTCGATGTGGTGGTACGTGTTGCCGTCGTACTTGTGGAGGGAGCGAGCCCAGAAGACGGGATTGAAGTAGAGGGCCGTCACGCCGAGCGAGTCGAGGTAGTCGAGGCGGTCGAGCACGCCCTGCAGGTCGCCGCCGTAGCGCCGGTGGAAGACGCTGTCGTAGAAGTCGTCGCCCATCGCCCGCTCCCAGCCGGCGCGGGCGTACCAGTCGGCCGTCCACGGCATCACGTGCCAGTTCTCCGGCGCCCGCTCGGGGAACTCGATGGAGGCCCGGACCGGGTCGTTCGACGGGTCGCCGTTGGCGAAGCGCTCGGGGAAGATCTGGTACCACACGGCGTCGGCGGCCCAGTCCGGCACGGCGCCGTCGGCAGCCGGCGGCGGCGGCGCCTCCGTCCGGCACGCGGCCAGCCCGAGGATCAGGGCGAGAAGGAGCAGCGAGGGTTTCATCGGGATTGCAGATTGCAGCAACGGTCTTGAGAGTCAAGGAGAGAGGGCGTGCAGCGCAGGATTCCACGGCTGGGCGTCCCGCATCATGGCGTTGAGCCACCGAAGCATCTTATGCATACAAGCCACCAGGGCTACCTTGGGTGTCTTACCCCGGCCCAGAAGCCGCTCGTAATGGGCACGCAAGACCGGATTGTGACGCACGCCCACCAGGGCGGCCATGTACAAGACGCACCGTACCGGTGCGCGTCCCCCCCAGATCCTGCGTCGCCCACGGCGTCGCCCGCTGTCGTTGTTCAGCGGGGCCACGCCCACGAGCGCCGCGATCTGCGGCGGGCTCAGGCGACCCAACTCCGGCAACTCGGCCAGCAGCGTGGCACTGACGACCGGGCCGATACCGGGCAGACTCTGCAGCAGGTCGTCGCCCGCCCGCCAGAGCGGGCTCTGCTCGATGGCCGTGCGCAGGGCCGCGTCCGTCTCGTCGAGGCGCTGCCGCAAGAAGGCCAGGTGCGCGGTGATGTCGGGCACGACCACGGCGTTGGCCCGGCGGAGGCGGTGCTGCTCGGCGGTGATCATCTCGGCGAGCTGGCGCCGGCGAGCCACCAGGGCGGCCAGCGTCTGTTGCTGCGCCGGCGAGAGCGGCCGCACCTCGGGACGAATGGCCTGGGCAAAGGCCGCCAGCACCTGGGCATCGATCCGATCGGTCTTGGCCAGGCGCCCGGTGGCGCGGGCGAAGTCGCGCACCTGGCGCGGGTTCACGACGGCGACCGGGAGGCCGGCCGTGCCGAGACGAGCCGCCACGTCGCGCTCGAGCCCTCCGGTGGCTTCGAGCACGATGAGCGTGGCCGGAGCCAGGCGCCGACACAGAGCGTGCAGCCCGTCCTCATCGTAGGCGRWGAAGAGCMGYKRMYSSMGMCCGTCCTCATCGTAGGCGAAGCGGGCCAGGTAGCCTTCCGTGTCGGCGACGTCGAGGGCGTCTTTCGAGACGTCGATACCGAAGTAGGCCATGACGAATCAGCATGCAGGGTGAAGAGGGTAGGCGTGACGGACCCAGCCTTAGGGCATGCGAGCTCGGGGGGCAGCGCCCGGACCGGCTCAGTCAACGGTTCGGGTTCTGTCACAGAACGGGGTGCAGCGTTCCTGCTGCAATACGGCCTCGGAGACCTCGATTGACACGAACTGCTGCACCATAGGCAAGATATAAGATTGAAAATTGCAGATTGCGACGGCAGCGCCGGCCCCTCTCCCCCTGCCTTCTTTTTTTCGTGGCGAGAAACGAAAGCCCCACAGTGTCTCCGGCAACCCGGAACCCACAACGCGCCATGCGGCACACTTCAGAACGCGCACTTACCGGTCGGATGGCAGGACCTCGTCGACGAGCACCGTGAACCCGGGCAACAGGACGGAAGCCGCCTCCTCGCCCGGCCCGAACCGCTTTCCGGTACCATACCGGCCCTCATTCAGGGAAAACACATCGATGCACCGTTCCTGCGGATCGACGATCCAGTATTCACGCACTCCGATCTCCTCATACAGATCAAATTTCGTCACCCGGTCGTAGTCCACGCTGGAGGGGGAGACGACTTCCATGATAAGATCGGGGGCTCCGTCCACATAGGCATCGACGATGTGCATCCGTTCGGCGGTGATAAAAAACACGTCGGGCTGCACGACCCGCTCGGGCGACACCACCACGTCGGCCGGCGCAGTGAAAACCTCGCCGAGATTTCGAGCAGACACCCAGCTTTTCAACACGAACAGGAGATGCGTCACCACCTGCTGATGGCGACGCACATGCGCCGAAGGAGACATGTACAGTACGCCGTCGATGATTTCGTAGCGCTCCATCGTCTCACCCATGGCCTGGAGATCGGCATAGGTCCAGCGATGACGACTGAGCCTGAGGATCGGGCCTTCCGCCCCGGGAATGGTTTTGATCATACCCCCTCGCCTGAAACCTGTGAGGTTCGTTTCGTAGTGTACGCCCGGTAGCGGCCTGACGTTCAACGCACCAGCACCAGCGTGCGTGTGGCGACGCGGCCGCCGGCCTGGAGGCGGTAGAGGTAGGTCCCGCTGGGCAGGCCCCCGGCGTCGAAGCGGACGGCGTGGGTGCCGGCGGGACGGAAACCGTCGGCCAGGGTGGCCACGCGGCGGCCGAGCACGTCGTAGACCTCCAGGCGCACGGGCGCGGGCTCGGGCAGCGCGTACCGGATCGTCGTCGTGCGGGCAAACGGGTTGGGGTAGGCCGGCTCGAGGCGGAAGGCATCCGGCACCGGGCCGGCTTCCGCCTCGGTACCCACGTACACCGCGCCGAAGGGCAGCGGCGGCAAATCCGGCACCGTGAAGCCGGGGTCCTCCGAGGTGATATAGACGACCGTCTCGTAGGGCGGGATCGTCGCCGTGAAGGCGCCCGTGGTGGCGGCCATCGTGTCGGCAAAGATGTCGTAGTACGGCACCGGCCCGTCGTGGCTCATGCGGACGGCCTGCGAGGGGTCGAGCGTGATCGTGCGCGGCGTGCCGAAGAAGTTGATCGCCACGACGGCGTTGGCGTCCTCGTAGGGGCGGACGTAGGCGTAGACGCTGTTCGTCGTGTTAAGCGTGACGAGCTCCTGCGTGCCGAAGGCGGCAAACTGCCGGCGGGCGTGGATGAGCCGCTGGTAGTACCGCCCGAAGCGGCCGTTCTCGGGCGTCTCCCACGAGACCGGCGCACGCCGCTCGTCCCCGCTGACGTTGCCGAAGCCGACCTCCTGCCCGTGGTAGACCATCGGCACGCCGGTGGTGGTGAGCAGGAAGCCTGTCAGCGGGAGGATGCGATCGGGGGCGCCGGCGAACAGCTTGGCGATGCGCGGCTCGTCGTGGTTCTCCAGGAAGCGGAAGAAGCGGGCGTTGGGGCCCGGATAGAAGTCGCCGTTGTGGGCCAGGGCGTCGTAGGTCGAGAGCACGCCGTAGGTGCCCCGGATGCCGTTGAAGTAGAAGTTCCAGTCGTACCCGGCGTCGATGCCGCCCACGACGGGCGTGCCGTGGTCGTCGTCGGCGTAGTAGACCTCGGTGCCGAAGCCGGTGCCGGCGATCTCGCCCAGAAGCCAGGCGTCGGGGCGGAGGCGCTTCATCAGCTCGCGGATGGGCCGGCCGAAGCGCTCGGGGCCGTACCGCCGCCACGGCCCCCAGTAGACGTCGAAACGCCAGCCGTCGATGCCGAACGCCCGCACCCAGTAGGCGATGACGTCGAGCAGGGCGGCCTGCAGGTCGTCGTCGTCCCAGTTCAGGTTGGCCAGGTCACCGAAGCCGTCGTACTTGCGGTAGAGGTTGCGCCCGCCCTCCACGTGCCAGATCTCGGGCAGGTTGGGCCCGCGCCCGTCGAGGCCGCGGTCGTGGTTGCTCGGGGTGGTCTGGATGAAGCTGGAGAAGGCCCCGTTCTTCCGCAGGCTCTCCACCCAGGGATGGGCCGGCGAGACGTGGTTCGGCGTCAGGTCCAGGATGATGCGGATGCCCAGCTCGTGCGCCCGCTCGACGAGCGCCCGGAAGTCGTCGTTCGTGCCGAGCTTCGGATCGACGTTGTAGAAGTCGATGATGTTGTACCCGCCCGAGAGACCGTTCATGATCTGGTTGTGCATGATGGGCATGAACCAGATGGCGTTGAAGCCCATCGCGGCGATGTAGTCGAGTTCGTCGCGGATCTCGTTGAACTTGTTGCCCGGGTTCGTCACCGTCCCGGAGCCCTCCGGCCCGAACATCAGCGGGAAGATCTCGTAGACGACGGCATTTTTGATCCAGGCCGCATTCTCCTCGTAGCGCATGGCCCGCGCCGTGCCGTCGGCCTCGACGAGGACGGCCATGCGGAGCGCGTCCTCGCCCGCGTCGGGGTCGCTCAGCGCGACGTCCACGTACAGCTCGCCCGGCCCGGCGACGGTGCCGGTGGCGGTGAGGCCGTCACCGGAGACGTTCAGCGGGCCTTCGAGGCCGGTTGTGCTGAGTTGCTCGTCGACCTGCCACGTAGCCGTCAGGCCGGCCGAGGCGAGGGCCGTCGGCGTCAGGTCGATCTGGAAGGTACGGTCCGCGCCGGAGACGGTAGCCGTCGCCAGGGCGGCGTCGAGCGGGTGGATCCGCCGCGTGAGCACAAGCGGTGCGGATTCGTGCACCTGCCCGTCGATCTCCGCCCGGAGCACGAACACGTTCTCCCCCATCTCCAGATCGACCTCCACTTCAACCAGACCGTCCGTCACCTCCACGACGCCCCGCTCGACGCCGTCCACCAGGAGCGTCGCCTCGGTCAGGTTCGGATCGACCGTGCCGTCGAGGCGGGTGAGGAAGGCACGGACGGGAAAGCGCTCCTTCACGGTGGTGAACGGCTCCGTCTCCCACTCGATGGGGGAGAACAGCTCCCCGATCTCGGCCGAGACGGTCCGCCCCGCGATGTCGGTGGCGGTGATCTTGAACCGCGAGCCGGCCCGCACGGGCACGTCGAGCACGAAGCGGAAGACGCCGGTAGCCGGGTCGTAGAAGTCGAGGCCGTCGGTGCGCTCGACGCCGCCCGCGGCGAAGGTGATCTGCGCCAGCGCCTGCGAGCCGAACACCCCGGCGGAGACGGCGGCCATGAGGCCGTCGGCATTCACCTCCCCGGCGGGCTGAAACACCATCGGGTCGGCGATGACCACTTCGGAATCGTTGTTCGGTCCCACCGTCACCGGGTTGAGGGGGTCGGAGAGCCAGGTGCAACTGGTACCGGCCTCGTTGTGATGTACCTGGATCTTGTACTGGTAGGCCTGCCCCGCCTGCAGCGTGACCGTGTGGTACCAGAAGCCCCCGCCGGCGTCGTACGTCATGGCCGAGGCGTGCCCCGTGCCGATGCACGACGACGTGCCGGGCGTGTACGGCTGCCCCCAGCCGTTGAACGACCCGGGCACGAAGGCCCGGACGGCCGTCTTCCCGGGGTCCAGATAGCGGAACGTGACGTCAATCGATTGCCCGGCCGCCGGGCCGGCGAAAAGCAGGCCAAGCAGCAGAGCCACGAGACGAAGGGAAGGGCGGAACATGGGCAGATGGGATTGTGGATTTCAGATTGCAAATGGAAGATGGCAGACCGGGTTTCTGCTATGGCGTGAGGCCATGTTATTGAGGCGCCCGTGCCAAGAGCGATGTAGCCGCACCCTTCAGGGGTGCGCTCCGTGGCTTGCCGGTACGCCCGGGCTGAAGCCCGCGGCTACACGGTGAAAACAGGCCACATCCTTCTTACCAGCCCTGGCATCAACACCATGGCCTCTTCTATATGTTTTCTGGTTTTTGTACATGAAAAATTGATTGCCGAACTGATGCTATGCGGTAAACGGCGAAGCCGCCACGTTGCTCTCCTTACGCGTCGTAACACCCCCCGGCCAGGGAGCGGGCGACCCCCATCCCCCCTTCGGGGTACGTCCCCCTGTGCGGCTTTCGGCCAGGGGGAAGGGTTCGTGCCGGCACGACGCGGCCTATAAAGCCCCTCACCATGCGAAGGGGAGGTGTCGCGAAGCGACGGAGGGGTAGCCCCCGGCGCTGGCGGCTACGCGGCGGAGGGGGCATCCTGCTGCCGCACCGGTCTGCACGACGTAATTCCTGGTATCCAAACGCCGCGGGGCCGGCGGCCACGGAAAGAAGCCGCCGGCCCCGGGCGTCATCGGCGCGGGTGCCGCCTCACTTGAGCAGCACCATCCGGCGCGTGATCACCTGGTTCGGCGTCTCGAGCCGGTAGAGGTAGAGACCGCTGGCCAGGTCGCCCGCATCGAAGGTGACGCGGTACGTCGCCGCCGGCTGCACGCCGTCGACGAGCGTCGCCACCACGCGGCCGAGCACGTCATAGACCCGCACCTTCACGTCCATCGTCCGGTCGATCGTGTACTCGAACGTCGTCCGCGGGTTGAAGGGGTTCGGGAAGTTCTGGCCCAGGCTGATGCGCGTGGGCACCTCGCCCTCGACCGTCTCGATGCCGGTCACGAGCGCCGGGTTCCGCTCGAATGGCAGCGCCGTCTGCGCCGGCTCGAACGTCTCCTGCGGGAAGGCCCACGCCGAAGGCCAGGTGCCGTCGCCGTTGGGCACGATGAAGCGCGTGCGACGGCGCCCCGGCTCCGAACCCAGCCCCTGTCCAGGCTCGGTGAACAGCTCGTTCCCCTGACCGTAGGTGTACTGGTACTGGATGCCGCTGTAGGTCGGCCCGCTGATCGTGATCGTGCCGGTATAGATACCGTCACCGTCGGCGTCCGTCAGCAGCGTACGGCGGTCCGTATCCGCCAGATCCTGCGTGAAGCGCCAGATCGGGTCGCCGAAGGTGACGAAGACCGAGTCGCCGCCGGCCGGGTCGAACGGATCGGCATTGTTGCTCAGCGCCGGCGTCATGTCCACCGAGAAGGTGAGGGCGATGTCGTTGCCCTCCGGAATGATGTTGCCCTCGAAGATGTCGTTGAAGCGCTGGTCCCCGAGGAACTGGTCAGCGGTACCGGAAGCAAAGACAAAGACCCGGTCGGAGCCGGTCGTGGTGATGGGTTCTTCCCACCCGTCCGGCGGCTCTTTACCGAACTCCTGGATGAACGGCTCGTTGTTGAAGTCGATGAAGTACTTGTATGACACTTCGGTGCCCGGCACCAGCGTCAGCGGCATGATGCCTTCGAAGAAGTTTTCCTCGATGCGCTGGAGCAGGCACAGGTCAGGGTTGCTGCATCCCCAGCCGTTGAAGTCCCCGCGCACCTGGAGCGTATCCCCGCGGGCACGGCTGAAAATGCCGATCTCCTCGAGCGGCGTCAGGTCCACCGAGAAGATGACGTTGTGGGTCACCACCTCTCCGACTACCGGCTTCGAGTTGTCGAAGTAGACCCAGTGGAGCGTGGTGTCGCTGGTGGGTACGGTGAAGGTGCGGTTATCGATGCCGGACTCCCAGCCGTCGGCGCCGACGATGAATTTATAGGGCTGCGTCATGCCGGCGGCCGCCGTCGGGTAGTAGGCCACGCCCGAGAAGAGGTGATACCCCGGCTTCGTGTCGTCGGTGCTCTCCTGGGTCAGCACAACGTTGTTGGTGCCCCAGTCGAGCTGTGAGAGACCGCCCAGACCATCGCCCCGCACGGCGATCTCGGAGGTGGCGGGGTCGTAGCCGACCGCGATGGCGCTCTCGGTGTTCATGTAGACGCGGAACCAGACGGCGATGGAGTCCTCCTTCATCTCGTAGGGCCGCCAGTCATAGGGCTGCCGTTCACCCTTCACGAAGAAGTGCAATGGCAGTTCAACGTCGCCGGTGCCAGCTTCGATGATATGATTCCCGTCACTATCCGTGTTTGAACTCCCATCCTCCCAGCCGCCGATGAGGTGATCCTCGGCCAACTGGCTGTAGAATTTGAACTTCAGCTCCGAATTGTCCGGGATCTGGAACGAGATCTGCCAGTAGTCGCCGCCGATGTTGGCCGGCTTGAGCGTGGTGTTGTCGTTCCAGTCGATGACGTTGCCGTCGGGCAGGGTGACGCCGCCCGTGCCGTCGATGGCACCACGGACCTGGATCTCGTCCATGGCGTCGACGGTGTCCGGCAACGTGGCGGTGTTGAGTTGCAGCGTCACGGTGCGCTGCGCGAGGGCCGGTCCGGCAAAGACGGCGATGACGGCGAGCATCATCAGACCGTGCCGGAGTAGTGTAGCGGTTCGCATGGGTCCCCTCCTGTGGGTTGGTTCAGGTAATCGGTTGTTCCAGGTTACGGGCGCGGCGCAACGCCCCGCTCTCCCTCATGCGCCAGGTGTTCGGGATTGAAGATTGGAGGATTGAAGATTGGAAGATTGAAAATTGCACATTGGAGGAAGGCCAAAGGGGCTGGCTCCCCAATCTGAAATCTGCAATTTGCAACCTGCAATCCGCAATCCCCCTCCCGGGGCGTCTCAGAACCGCATCGCCAGGGTGAAGCGGTTGACGCCGTCGAAAAACTCCTGTTGTTCGTAGGCATAGTCGGCGGCAAAGTCGAGCGGGCCGAAGGCGTATCGCAGGCCGGCGCCGAGGGTGAAGGAGCGGACGTTCTCCGGCAGGAACAGCTCGCTGTAGCCGCCGCGCAGCAGGAGCAGGTCGCCGAGCAGCCCCAGTTCCGCGCCGAGGTTGACGTACTGCTCGCTGTTGTTCGGGTTGATGGCCTCCGCCGAGAGCGTCAACCGGGAGCCGGCGCCCTGAAAGACCTCCCCGGCCAGACCGATGCGCATGACCAGCGGCAGGTCGAAGGCGTCGGTCTTGAGCAGGGCACGGTTGCTCTCGTTGTTGCCGCGGTTGTTGGGGTCGATGTCCACGCGCACGAGCAGGTCGTCCCCGCCGATGCGCATCTTGGTGCCGAAGTTGGTGATGGCGGCGCCCAGGCGGATGCCCCGGAAGGGGGTGACGAAGGTCGTCCCCAGGTCGAAGGCCACGCCGCTAGCGCTCGACTCGGCGATCCGCTCAGTGACCACCTTCACCGAGCCGCCAAGGGCGAACCGGTCGGTGAGGGCCCGGCCATAGGCGAGGGCGAAGGCATACGAGGCAGCGTTGAACGTCTCGCCGGTGCCGTTCTGCGCCTCCACGGTGGTCACCTCCATCTCGGACGTACGCATGGACGTGACGCCCAGGCCGAACGTGCCGAAGGACGTCGGCATCGTGACGGCCACGAAGTTGAAGTCGATGCCGGCCAGCCACTCGGCGTACTCGACGACCAGGTGCCCCTTCTGCATCCCGCCCAGCCCCGCCGGGTTCCAGTAGACGGCCGTGGCGTCGTCGACCAGGGCGGTGACGGCGCTGCCCATGGCGGTGGCCCGCGCCCCCACCGGAATGTTGAGAAATTCGGCCGCCGCCGTGCCGCGCCGGGTCACCTCGCGCGTGACGTTGTCGAACTGGGCGCGTGCCGGCACCGCAGCCAGCAGCCACCCCAGGGCCAGACCTGCCACAATCCGATAGGGAAACGTCGTCGTATACATGATTCAGCTGCAATGAGCCCGGGTGCCGGTCGGCACCGGCCGTTTCTGGCTACTTGATGATGGCGAAGGTACCCGTCGTCTCACCGATCCCCGGTGCTTCGACGTGATAGAGGTAGACGCCGTAGGAAACCGTCAGGCCGTCCTCTGTCTCCAGATCCCATTCGAGGGTACCGTCGAGCAGGGCCGCCGGCGCCAGCGGATCGTTCACCCCTTCCTCCCGGCGCAACGTGCGCAGGTGCTTGCCGCTGACGGTGAAGATGCGCACGGTGGCCTGCGGCGGCAGGTTGATGAACTTGATCGCCCGCGGGCCGCGCCCCGTCGTGAACGGGTTGAGCCGCTCGAACCGGTTCGTGACCACGTACGGGTTGGGCACCACCCGCACGTTCCTGAGCTGCTCGCGGGCCTTCTCCGCATCCACCTTCGGCCCTGCCGTGGTGAACTCGAAGGCGTCGGTCGAGAGGAACGGCTTGCGTGTGACGATCCGCGCCTCGTCGCCCTGCTGCGGGTCGCGGCGGTCCCTGAAGACGAAGTTGAGCGAGATGGCCCACGTGATGACCTCCTGCCCGCTCGGGTCGCCCACCTTGGGTTCCATCAGGATGATGATGTCGCTCTCGCCGATGGAGGGGTCGGCGCTGAAGGTGGCCGGCTCGGTGGACTCGGCGCCGGTGAAATCCGGGCCGCTGCGGTCCCAGAAGGCGAACTTGACGGGCACCTCGGTGCCGTCCGGCTCCAGGCGCACCACCTCCACGTTCGTGGGCCGTGCCGGCAGCGAGGTGCGGCGCGTCACCTGCATCGGCTCGGACATCGTCGTGCCCGGCGCCACGATCCGCACCCGGTAGTCCGCCGGGTTGCGCAGCCCCTTGATCCCCAGCGCCGCCGACTGGAACGGGTCGAGCGCGATCGGATAGATCGACGGGTCGTTCCACCCGGACTCGGTCGTGTTCAGCGTGATGAACTTCTCCAGGAAGAACAGCAGGCGGAAGCCGATGGGGCGGCCCTGGTCGTCGAGCACGGGGAACTCCTCCGTATCCTTGAAGGCCGTCGAGCGGTTCAGGATGACCTCGCCCGTCTCGGCATCGGTGAGCGTGAAGTTCTTCGTCGTGAGCGTGTCCGGCGTGTTGCTCCGCCCGGCGATGAGGGTGTCCTCGAACGTGATGCGATAGCGCCGGCCGTCCTGGATCACCGTCGGGTCGATGATCTCGTAGCCGATGCGGCTGCTGGTGGAGCCCCGCACGCGCTGCAGGTCCACGATGTCGGCCCCCTGAAAACCGGCCACGGGCGCCGTCGGCCTGACACGCACCACGTTCGGGCCGGTACGGATGGAGCCGTCGGCCAGGCGCTGGATACGGATGGGCGACTCGGTCGGCGAGATGTTGGCGTTGGGCGCGCCGAAGTCGTAGGCCGTCACGGCATAGAAGTATTCGATGCCGTTCGTGACGGTCGTGTCCACGAAGACGTGGGTGAGGCCGTTGGCGTCCTCGCCGGGGTCGCGGCGGTTGTCGCCCAGGTAGAACTTGACGCCGTTGACGTCGACCGGGTGGAAGCCTGCGTGTTCGTTGATGAGATCGAACTGGGCGATGGGCTTGCGGAAGATCAGGTTGCCGCGCCCGTCGGTGATCTGGAGGGCGTCGAGGAAGGCCGGGTCGGTGGACCGGTAGACGCGGTAGCCCTCGAAGTCGCGGGCCTCCAGGCCGAGCCCGGCCAGGAACTGGTCGAAGGACTCCTCGGCGGCGCTGTCCCAGTAGAGCGTCACGCGGCCGTCGCCCGGCACAGCGCGGACCGTCGGCGTGATGGGGGCCTGGGCGAACTGGTAGTCCTCCAGGTAGGCGTTGAGGGCATTGTCCCGCACGGCCAGCACCGACTCCCGGTCCGAGTTGATCTGAATCGAAAGGGAGAAGCGTTCGGTCTGCCCGGCCCTCAGGGGAAAGAGGCCGCTGGAGACGGCCAGGTCGTTCTCACCGGGCGGAGGTCTCTGGGTGGTGATCGATCCCGGCACCATATAGGTGAAGAAGAGGAAACGGTCCGACCGGGTGTTGAAGTTGAGCGAGCCGGCGGGGAAGATCTGGGCGTTGGTGATGCCGATCTGGTCGGACTCGGCGACGTCGGTCACGTCGATGTTGCGCTCGCCGGGGAAGCCGGTGCCGGCGCCGCTGGTGGGCACCCCGTCCTGGTCGCCGGGGTCGCCGGTGAAGGGGACGCCGTCGAGGCCGCTGTCGTCCTGCAGCGGGTTCCAGTCGCCGTCGTTGTCGATGCCGTCGGCGCGGCTCTCGTCGATCATCTCGTCGATGCCCTCGTCGATGCCCTCGTCCACGGCGCCGTCCCCGTCGTTGTCGAGGCCGTCGGCGTAGCACTTGCCCAGGTCCTCGGGGCCGACGTCGTAGAGGACGATGTCCGTGCCGGGCACGCGGTAGCGGCGGTACGGGTCGGCGGCAGCCGCATCGACGATCTCCTGTGTGATGACGGGCGAGCCGGGTTCACTCAGGTAGGGATAGTTCGCCGTCGGGGTCACACACGAGTCGTCGTTATCGATCCCGTCCTTGAAAGGCAGGCCCAGGTCCTCCTCCCCCACCATGACCAGGTGTACGATGGGCGAGCCGTCGGCCCGCCGCGAGATCGCGTCGTTGCCGGGGTTCGGCGGCCAGCGGCGCCAGACGTCCGGCGTGGCCGCAGCGATCATCTCCTGCGTGACGACCGGCCCGCCCTGCTCGCCGTCGGCGTCGTTGTCGATGAAGTCCGCATAGCCGACGCCGGCGCTGGAGCCCAGTTCGCCCGAGAACGGGATGTGGCTGGCGTTCTCGTCGATGAGGCCGTTGCCGTTGTCATCGATGCCGTTGGTGGGATCCTCCCCGGCGAGCATGTCCTGCGAGATGACGGGGCTGTTGCACTCGCCCACGGCCGGCGTGCAATCGTCCGCCGTCGAGCCGTCGCCGTCGTTGTCGATGCGGTCGACGGCGTTGCCGGGCGTCTCCAGGAACGCGATGGCGGCCTCCCCGACGCGGTCGGAGCCGAAGGGCTCGGTGCCGATGCCGTCGGCGTCGGTCATGAAGGCCACGTCTTCGAGGACGTCGAAGAAGGGGATGTCGTCCTGGCTGTCCCCGCCGACGAGGTCGGCCAGCCACATCGTCATGCCCACCTTCTTCAGGTCCTCGGTGCCGTCGTTCTTGACGGCATAGAGCAGGAAGATGGCGTCGTCGATGAGGATCTGCGTCCAGGCCATCACGCGCGTCTCGACGATGAGGCCGAGGCCCTTGCGCGTCAGGTCGGTCGAGTCGGGGAAGTAATTCGGATAGCGGTTGTAGTTGTCATCGCCCGCCTTGTAGAAGAATTCCTGATCGGCGTTGAAGACATCCTTTCCAAAGAAGCCGTTCCAGGAGCCGCGCCAGCCGGGATCCTGCGTGTCGGAGAGCTTGTCGGGCCAGAAGTCGGGCCAGGAGGAGGGTTCGTCGGACTGGGCGATGCCGAGCTCGCGGCCGCCGGGCTGCACGTACCCCTTGATGGGCTCGAACGTCCAGGATTCGCTCGTGACGGGATCGGAGCGGAAGTCGGAGACGTCCACGATCCAGATCGTCTGGCCGTTGCGATCGGTCACCTCGGCGCCGACCCAGAGCTGGGAGAGGGCCACGTAGATGCGGTTGGTGTTCTTGGGCCACTCGTAGAAGACGTTGTCGGGCAGGTCGGGCCCGCCGCCCTCACACTGGGCCGTCTGGTTCCAGTTGGTGATGGCGGCGGCCAGGTTGTTGCCGTCGACGATGTCGCAGCGGCGCTCGTTCGGGTCGACGCGCTCCTTGCTGGGCACGTGGTTGCGGTCGATGACGCCCTGGGCATGGGCCGTGGCCGGCAGCGCCAGCAGCAGGAGCAGCGCCGGCCACCACCGGATCATCGTGGGTCGCGCGGATGGATACGTCATGGAAGTCTATCGCACTCGTCGGATGCTCAGAAGTCGAAGCCGATGCCGGCCTGGATGCGGCGCGGCTCGCGGTAGAAGTCGGGCCGGACGAAGTAGCCCGGGTCGAACGAACCCGTCTGGAACTGGGTGACGGTCACGTCCGGCTTGCCGGTGTCGGCGAAGACGGCCTGCACGTTGCGGGTGTCGAGCAGGTTGAAGACTTCGACGAAGAGCCGGGGCCGGACGACGCCCAGGTCGAACGTCTTCTGGAAGTTGAGATCGAGTTCGAACGTCCACGGCATGCGGCGCGAGTTGGTCGGAAACTCGGGCGGCACGTCGTTGCCGAAGAGGGCCGCCTCGGGGAAGAAGGGGGTGTAGGGGAAGCCCGACTCGAGCCGGAAGCGCAGCGCCCCGCCCCAGTTCTCCCGCCCGTAGTAGATGGCCCCGGCCACCTTGTGCCGCTGGTCCCAGTTCAGCGGCAGCAATTGCAGCGACGGCTCCTGGTTGTTGCGCAGCGCGATCAGCTCGTCAGCCGGGTTCGAGTTCGACCCTTCGACCACCTGAAACGTGTAGTTGATGTCGAAGCCGTAGTGATCCCGGAAGTGGCGCTTGAACGTCAGCGTCACGCCGCGCGTGTTGGCATAGTCGCGGTTGGTGAAGATGGTGTAGTTGACGCCGGGCCGGGCCGTCTGCAGGATGACCGATGTGGAGACCCAGTTGCGGATGTCGCGGTTGTAGGCCGTCACGTCCACGACGAAGTCGCCCAGGCCCTGCCGGAAGCCCAGCTCGTACATGGTCGTCTTCTGCGGCTCCAGGTCCGGGTTGCCGAACGGCCCGTACGTCCCCGTCGTGCCGCCGACCTTGTAGCCGAACTGGTCGAACAGGTTGACGAAAGAAGGGATCTGGAAGAAGATGCCGTAGGAGAAGTGCACCACGCCCTGCTCGGTGATCGGGTAGGCGATGCCCAGGCGCGGCGAGAGCTGCGTCTTGGGCGAGGTGCTCGTCCACCAGTACGCCTGTCGCTCTTCGAGGCTGACGCGGTTGTCGTCCCGCTCCTCGTCCTTGGTGATCTTGCCGTCGCCGTTGAGGTCGTGGAACCGGTTCTCCAGCTTGAGCGGGTTGAAGATGTTCGGGTCGGAGGGGTCGGCCGGGATGCGGGAGCGGGCATCGAAGTAGTCGAAGCGCAGGCCGGCGTTCACGATGAAGCTTTCCAGTTCGATCTTGTCCTGCACGTAGGCGCTGAGGGTGATCGGGCTGGCGCCTTCGAAGCTGTTGAACGCGGGGGAATCCTGTGGCGGGATGGCCGGTTCGAAGGGTTCTTTGCGGCTGCCGTCCTCGTTCGTGGCGGGGATCAGGCCGAAGCCCGTGGCCCGCATGTCGTCCACTTTGACCTGGAAGCCGGTCTTGACCAGGTGGTGGCTGCCGAGCTGGGTGGAGAGGTCGCCCTTGAGCAGGTAGGTGCGCGTGGCGCGCTCGAAGCGCCCCAGGTCGGTGCCGCCCCGGGCAAAGCGGTTGGCGCCGGTGACGACCGGCACGTAGTCGCCCGAGCCGGGGACGAGTTCCAGCGAGTCGGGCGGGCTGATGAGGAAGTCGTTGTAGCGCGGGTCGAAGGGATCTTCGAACGTCCAGCGCTGCACCTTGCGGTAGAAGGTGGCAACGTCGAGCGTGTAGAAGGCGGTGGCGCTGAGCAGGTGGGTCAGCTTCAGCTTGAGATCGTAGCCGCGGTCGGTGGTGGTGGCGCGGCCGTCGGGCGCCCAGCGCCAGAAGTGGCCCCCGTCGCGTCCCTCGGAGAAGGAACCCAGGCCGATGACGTTGAGGATCAGGCTGTTGGTCAGGCGCAGGCGCAGGTTCCCCTGCACGCTCGTCTTCTCGAAGGTGTTCAGCGGCACGAGGGCCGAGTCGCCGGCCGTGCCGTCCATGTTGAACAGGCGCGCCCCGTAGAGCCAGCCGTCGTTTTTGAAGTAGCGGCCGAGGAGGAACAGCGTGGCGCGGTCCGAGGCGATCGGCCCTTCGAGCGAGAGACGGGCGTTGTAGAAATGGGCCGGATCGACGGGCAGGTAGGAGTACGGATCGACGTCGCGGTACTGCACACCGGCCGACGTGAACCGTTCGATGTCGGTGCCGCGCAGGAACGCCTCACCGCCCTCGCCCGAGACCAGGTAACTGCCCGTGAAGACCTCGGCCGAACCGCCGAAACGGTCGCTGCGCCCTTCCTTCGTCACCACGTTGATGACGCCGGACATGGCGTTGCCGTACTCGGCGTTGAAGGTGCCGGAGATGACCTGCAGCTCCTGGATGCCGTCGTTCTCCACCTGGATGGCGGCCGAGCCGTCGTAGCTGTCGGTTACGGGCACACCATCGACCATGTACGTGATCTCGCTGGAACGGCCGCCGCGGATGTGGATGCCCTCGCGCATGGTGACGCCGGCCTGCACGTCGAGCAGCTGGCTCAGCTCGTTGACGGGCAACCGCTCGATCGTCTCACTCGTGACGCGGGCCTCGGAGCTGGTCACATCCTTCCGCACCGTCACCGCCTCGGCCGTCACGACGATCTCCTCACCCTGGATGATCTCCTGCGGCAGGGCAAAATCCACCGTTGTGGTCAGGTCCAGGTTGACCGTCACGCCGGTCTTGCGCTGGGTGGTATAGCCGATGAAGGAAGCCACGACGGTGTAGGTACCGGGCCGCACCCCGATGATGATGTACTCGCCGTCGATGTTGGTGGCCGTGCCCTGTGTGGTGCCCTCGATCACCACGTTCACCCCGGGCAACGGCTCGCCGGTGGTGGCGTCGGTGACGCGCCCGGCAATCTTGCCGGTCTGGGCGAAGGCGCCGGTGGCCGTCAGGCTCACGAGGCCCATCCACAACAGGGTCGGGAAGCTGCGCATGAAGGTGCCGGATTTCATCTTTCCAGGAGAAGGTCAGGAAGTCTTCTTTGCATCGAGCGCTGCCGCCAGCCGGGCCGCCGCCTCGCGATGCACCTGCACGTCGTACCGGGTCCGGAGGCGGTCGGCATGCTCCCGAAAGCGTTTCATCTCGAAATGCTCGCGGAGTTGCCGCTCGATCTCGGCGCGCGCTTCCTCGAACGGGGCGGGGCGAGCTGGCTGCCGGTCACCGATCTCCAGCAAAACGTACCGTCCTTTCACCTCGATCGGGCCGAGGACGGCACCGGGAGCGGCCTCGAACACCTTCGGGCCGAGCACGCCGAGCTGGTCCCGGGTCACATAGCCCAGGTCCCCCCCGGTGGCGTCGGCGCCGGGCCGGAGGGAATACCGCCGGGCCAGGTCCTCGAAGCGCGTCCTCCCGAGCCGGACCCGGAGCGACTCGGCCTCGGCCTTCGTCGCCACGAGGATCTCCCGGACCCGGACCCGCTCGGGAACCACGAAGGCGTCGCGGTAGGCTTCGTAATGTGCCCGGAGCGTGTCCTCGGGCACCACGGTGCCGGCCACGATGCGGGTGAAGGCCTGCTCCCAGATCCACTCGTCGAGGGCCCGGCGAAGCGCTTCCCTGAATTCGGGCAGGTCGTCGAGCCCGGCCGCCTCTGCCTGCTCGATCATCGCCTCCTGCACGGCCAGTCCCCGGACGAAGTCTTCCATCTCGGCCCGTGTGTCGATCGCGGCGCGGCGGGCCGCCCCGGTAAAGCGGGCCCGCTCGCGGAAGTCCGCCACGGTCCAGGTCCGGCGGCTGTCCAACGGGCCGAAGGAGACCAGAGGAGCCTCCAGGAAGGCCGCCGCGGTCTCGTCGTCGGTGATCCCGGCCCGGCCCGCCGCCTGATCCACGAGGTGCGAGAAAGCCGGTTCATGGAACGTGACCGCCAGCGCTGCGGCCGCATGGCGCACGTAGGCCGAGCGTGCCTGCGCCCGCTTCCGGCGGAGCACATAGGCCTCCAGCCGGTC
The DNA here is from genome assembly GCF_011682235.2 of Rhodocaloribacter litoris. NCBI lineage: Bacteria > Pseudomonadati > Rhodothermota > Rhodothermia > Rhodothermales > Rhodothermaceae > Rhodocaloribacter > Rhodocaloribacter litoris. Next base: position 1,378,630 of record NZ_CP076718.1, read on the forward strand.
CTTCTTCGCCGCGAACTCGGTCTCGGTCAGGATCGGCTTCGTGAAACGATCCTCCACCCGGATGATGGAATAGCCGTAGGCCGTCCGGACGGGTGCAGAGATTTCGCCGGGCCGGAGGGCGAAAGCGGCCTCCTCGAAGGCCGGATCCATCTCGTCGAAGGAGAAGTAGCCGAGGTCGCCGCCGCTTCGGGCCAGTGTGGTGTCGGCGAAGACCTCGCGGGCCAGCGTCTCGAACGATTCGCCGGCCTGCAGGCGGGCATAGAGGGCTTCGGCCGTTTCACGGGTCGGTGCATACAGATGCCGGGCCCGGAGCTGCGTGTTCATGCGGACGAACACCTCGGCCAGCTCCGCCTCCGTGACGCGGATCGTATCGAAGAGCACCCGGTCGGCAAAGGCTTCGACGAGCAGCTTGCGACGGGCTTTCTCACGGAAGAAGCGGAAGCCCTCCTCCTGCTCGATGCCCGCGTCGCGGGCCTCCCGTACGACGAGCTTCGTGGTGATGAGGCGCTGCAGAAACCCGTCGCGCAGGCGGGCATCGTCTTTCAGCCCGGTCTGGAGCAGGTAGTCGACGTATGCCGTCCGGAACGTTTCGGCGGACACCGGCTCGCCGGCCACGGTGAGCAGCGGCGTTTGCCGGGCTTCTCCACAGCCGGGCAGCCACGGAAAAAGCAGAACGAACAGCAACAGAGACGTGCGGTACATGACGGATCTCCGCATTCACCGGTCCGACATCCCGGATACCTCACGGACCGCCCGGCTACGGCAGGTGCGCCGTACCACCAGGCGGGGCGAAAACACGGTATGCGACACCGAGCGCTCGGGATGCTTCAGGCGGGAAAGCAGCTTCTCGATGGCAATACGGCCCATTTCGTACATGGGCTGGCGCAGCGTGGTCAGCCCCACGTATTTGCTGACCACGATATCGTCGAAACCGACGAGACCCATGTCCCTCGGAACCTGCAACCCGGCTTCCTGCAGGGCTTTCAGGGCACCGAGCGCCTGGATGTCGGAGGCCACGAAGACGGCATCCGGTCGTTCGTCTCGTTCCAGGAGTTGCCTCATCGCCTCGTAGCCGGCCTCTTCCACGAACCCGTAGGGCTTCCGGCCACTGGCCGCGATGAGGGCCGGATCGACGGACCGCCCCGCCTCTCGCAGGGCCTGTTCGTAGCCCTGGCGGCGTTGCACCGCCGGCGGGGGCTCCGGCGCGACGGTGATGTGGGCAATGCGTTCATAGCCCAGGTCGATCAGATACCGCGTGGCCATGTAGCCGCCCTTGACGTTGTCCACCGAGACCGAGTCGAAGTCCGGGTCGGCCGCGTCGACGAGGACGATGCTGCCCCGGGCGCTTTTGAGGCGGTTGCGGTACGCCTCCGTCAGCGGTGTCGAAAGCAGGAGCAGGCCATCGGCCCGGCCTTTCTGCAGGGCCCGCTCGAGCTGGCTGTCGATCTCCTGGGGCGAGGGAGCCGCATAGAGCAGCAGGTCGAAGTCACTCTCGGCCACGGCGTCCTGCATCCCCCGGATCACTTCCATGTAGAAGAAGTTCGACAGGACCGGGATGACGGCGGCAATGAGGTGGGTTTTGCGCCGGGCCAGGCTCTGTGCCGAGACGTGGGGCTGATAGCCCAGCTCCGCCGCCACACGAAGCACCCGGCGGCGGGTGGCCTCCGAAACCCGCGTGTGGTTGTTGAACACCCGCGACACCGTCGCAATGGAAACCCCGGCCTGCTCGGCGATATCGTAGATGGTGACGCCCAAATCGTCCCTCCGTATGTAAGCGCTTACCAAAATACTAAGAAAAGAACGGCTCCACGTCAAGCCTTTCTGGCAGGTAATAATTCGTTCTCCCGTTTTTTAGTCTCTCGCCGTGAAAGCGCTACAATTCCCTTTCAACCCGATGAGGAAAAAAAGTGCGACCCGGGCGTACTGGTACCCCCGTTCTCGCGCAACGAAGGCACGCATTCCGATGGCCCGGGACCTCCTTTTCGCCCTCACCGGCGACGTGCGGCGCAACAGCCGCGCCCTGAAACAACTGCGCCTGCTCGCCGGGCTCGGGGCGGTGGTCGAAGTCCTGTGCCTGGGTCCGGAAGACGAGACGACCCGCCTCGACGAAGGCATTCTGCTCCACACCTTTCGCCCGCCTCCGGGGAGCGGCCCCCGCTTCTTCCGGCACGTCCACCGGCGCCTGCGTGCGGCGGCGCTGGCCCGACCGGCAAAGATCTACCATGCCAGCGACCTCTACGTGCTGCCGGCGCTGGCGGTAGCGGCGCGGCGTCACGGCGGGCGCCTCGTCTACGACGCCCGCGAGTGCTACCCGCACGTGGCCGCCACGGCCGGCCGCCCGTGGGTACGGGCGTTCTGGCACCTCGTCGAAGGCCACTACGTCCGCCGCGCCGATGCCGTCTTCACCGTCAGTCCCGGCATCGCGGCCCACATGGCCCGAACCTATGGTATCCCGGCGCCGGACGTGCTGTACAATGCGCCCGTCACCCGGCCGGTATGCCCGGCCGGGCAACTGCGGCGGCTGGCCGGGCTCCCGCCGTCGATGCCGCTGCTCCTGCACCAGGGCCAGCTGCGGCCGGATCGCGGCTGCGACCGCCTCCTCGACGCCCTGCCGGACGTGCCCGGGATTGCCCTGGTCTTCCTGGGTGACGGCCCCCACCGCCCGGCGCTCCAGGCCCACACCGAACGCCTCGGCCTCTCCGACCGCGTGCGCTTCCTCGACCCGGTCCCACCCGACGCCCTGCTCCCCCTGACCGCCGACGCCGACGTCGGCGTGACGCTCCTCGAAGACACCTGCCTCAACCACCGCCTGGCCCTGCCCAACAAGCTCTTCGAATACCTCATGGCCGGGCTGCCCGTCCTCGCCAGCGACCTGCCGGAAATCCGCCGCGTCGTCGTCCCGCACGACGTCGGCTGCGTGGTCGACCCTACCGACCGGCCCGCGCTCGTCGCAACGCTTCGCCGGATGACCGCCGACGCGGACACCCGCGCCCGCTGGGCCGCCAACACCCGCCGCGTCTTCGAAACGTTCAGCTGGGAGAAAACGGCACAGCCTCTGATCGAACGCTACCGCGCCTGGCTATCCGCCTGACGGTACGGAACGTCTCCGCCCTGTCCCTCCGGTGCCGCCCGTACGGCCCCCCCGGTGTACCGGTCCGGGCGCCGGTGACGAAGAAAAAGTTGCCGCGCCGGGGACGCCGCACACTGCCGCAGGTCGACGTCGGCGTAGAGGATGGCTTCTTCGCCGAAGGGCGCACGGGCGAGGACCCGTCCCGCCGGATCGACGACGAACGAGCCGCCCGCGAACGTGAGGACGTCTTCGGCGCCGACGCGGTTGGCCAGCGCCATGAAAAAGCCGTTCTGGAAGGCCGCCACCTGCAGTTCGGCCTCATAGATGCCCTCCGGCCACTCGCCCACGGCTCCGGCCTGCGGCACCACCACCAGATCCGCTCCGCCCAGCGCCAGCGCCCGCAGGTATTCGGGATAGTGCCGGTCGTAGCAGATCGCCACGCCGATCCGCCCGGCGGCCGTTTCATAGACCGGTGCACCGGTGTCGCCGGGCGTGTAGTAGTCCTGTTCGTAGAACCCTTCGTACTGGGTGATGTGCATCATGCGCGTCCGCCCGAGCAGGCGGCCGTCCGCGTCGATGACGGGCGAGGTATCGTAGGCGTGGTCGCCGTCGCGCTCGTACAGGTTGAGCACCACCACGACGCCGAGCCGCCGGGCCGCCTCCTGAAACGCCCCGGTCGTCGGGCCCGGTACCGGCTCGGCCCACGCCCGCGCCGCCGGGCCGCCCCGGTGCTGCGGGAAGAACGGGGTGAAGGCCAGTTCGGGATAGACCACCAGGTCGGCGCCGGCCGCCGCGGCTTCTTCGAGCGCCGCCAGCCCGCGCCGCACGTTCGCCGCCCGGTCCGCGGTCGCCCGGTGCTGGATGAGTGCGATTTTCATGGTTTTATCGGTCCATCGTTCACGGGTCTTCAACGAATCGCATCATCGCCCCGGCAAAAGCCGCCAAATCGTCCAGGCGTTCGAGGGCGGCAAAGACGAGCGCATCGTCCACGTCGAGGTATTCATGCACGAGGAGATTACACAGGCCGACGGCCCGGATGCGCTCGTGGATCGGCTGAAAGTCGAGGTACTCGCGCATGACGCGGTACGTTTCCGCCTCCAGGAAGGAGGGGTCCCGGACGAGCACCGGCACGCCGGACGCCAGCACCTCATAATAGACCAGCGCCGGTTTGTCTTTCAGGTTCATCACGTCGACGCGGTGCCCGGAGAAGGCTTCCTCCAGCGCCACCACGACGTCCAGCAGTTCCTCCGGGCGGTCCGCATAGACGGCCACGTCGATATCGCTCACCGGCGTCGGCCTCCCGGCCGCATACGAGCCGTAGAGCAGGCCGAAGCGAACCGGGTGCCGTTCGAGCACGGACCGAAGGCGTTCCAGGACGGTATGTCGGTCGAGCGTTGGCATGGAACGCAAACGCGGAGACGGACGGAAAGATCAGGGGCGTCGGGCCGAGACGATGCGAGGCTGCCCGGCCAGGTCGGCCTGGAGGCGTGCCTGCTCGAACCCGCCGGCCTCGAGCAGGTCGCGTACGGCCGCGCCATACCCGGCGTGTGTCTCGAAGACGACGTGGCCGCCGGGCCGGACGAGCACCGGCGCGACCCGTACGAGCACGCGGTAGAATCCGAGTGGGTCGGGTCCGGTGAACAGGGCCCGGTGCGGCTCGTGGGCCGCCACCTCGGGCGCGAGCGACGGGGCCTCTTCCGGCGGTACGTACGGCGGGTTGGAAACGAGCAGGTCCAGGTTGCCCGGCACGCGTCCGGGAAAGTCCGGGGCGAGGAGGTCGGCTTCGAGCCAGGCCACCTCCAGGCCCAGGCGTGCGGCGTTCTCGCGGGCCACGGCGAGGGCGGCGCGGCTGACGTCACAAGCGGCGACCGAGGCATCCGGGCGGGTGTGCTTCAGGGCCAGCGCGATGCACCCGCTGCCGGTGCCCACGTCGAGGACCCGGGGGGCCGGGCGCCCGGCGAGCAGGGCCAGCGCCGCCTCGACGACCTGCTCCGTCTCGGGCCGGGGGATGAGCACCGCCGGCGTCACACGCAGGCGTAGCCCGAAAAAGTGCGCCTCTTCCAGGATGTACTGGAGCGGCTCGCGACGGGCCCGGCGGACGAGCATCTCATCGAAACGACGCACGGCCTCTGGCGGCACGGAGCGTTCGGGATAGGCATAGAGCCGGGCGCGGTCACAGCCGAGCACGGCCCCGAGCAGCCACTCCACGTTGCGCCGCGCCTCGGGCACCCCGGCTTCCGACAGCCCCGCGACGGCAGCCTTCATCAGCGCCTGCTGCGTCCAGGCCCGTTCGACGTCCAGCATACCGGTTTCCCAATTAAGGATTTTAGATGATAATCGGCCCGTCATCGGCATCGGATCTGGCGACTTGCACCGGAAATGGTCATATTTTTGCCGCAGGTTACCGGTCTCCCGTACGACGTGATCCGAGCGCCGGAACGTTTCTGCCTGCCGCCGACCCGTTTTGCCGACGGGTTTTTACATGGGGTGATGTGTAAGCGTTTACAACCGGGCACGCTTCGCCAACCTATCAAGCAAACGCTGAAACGATGACCACACGCGAGAAGCTGACGGAGATAGCCACCAACCTCTGGTGGAGCTGGAACCCCGAGGCCCTCGACCTCTTCCGCCGTCTCAACCCGGGTGCCTTCGACGCGTCCGACCACAATCCGGTTGCCGCCCTGCGGCACGCGGATCCGGCCGTGCTCGAAGACACGGATTTTCAGCAAGCCGTCGACGTGGTCTACGACACCTTCGCGCGGTACCTGAACGCCCCGCCACACGTCACCGACGCCCCCCGGGTCGCCTACTTTTGTATGGAGTACGGGCTCCACGAGAGCCTGCCTTTCTATTCCGGTGGCCTGGGCATCCTGGCCGGCGACCACACCAAAGCGGCCAGCGACCTGGGCCTGCCGCTGACGGCCGTCGGGCTCTTCCTGCGCGACGGCTACTTCAAGCAGTTCTTCGACGTGCAGGGCCGGCAGCGGGCCGAGTTCCCGGGCGTCGACACCACCGAGTTGCCGCTGCAGCTCGTCACCGACGCGCACGGCAACCCGGTCACGGTCACCGTGCCCACCGGCTGGCAGGTGCTGCACCTGCGGGCCTGGCGACTGGCGCTCGGGCGGATCAACCTGTACCTGCTCGACACCGACTTCAGCGCCAACCCCTTCACCCTGCGTTTCCTCACGCGGCGGCTCTACCAGGGCGACCGCACCACCCGCATCCAGCAGGAGATCATCCTCGGCATCGGCGGCATCCGGATGCTGCGCGCGCTCGGCGTGGAGGTCGACGTCTACCACCTCAACGAGGGACACTGTGCCTTCCTCACCCTCGAACTGCTGCGCGAGGCGCTCGCCGAGGGCCGGCCCCGCCACGACGCCGAGACCGCCGTCCGGGAACGCTGCGTCTTTACCACCCATACCCCCGTCAAAGCCGGGCACGATCGCTTCGACCCCGGCCTCTTCCTCGAACAGATGCGCGGCTTCCAGCAGCAGATCGGCCTCTCGGATCACGACCTGCTGGCCTACGGGCGCATCAACCCGAACGACACCACCGAAGCCTTCACCATGACCGTCCTGGGCCTGAAGCTCTCGCGCAAGGCCAACGGCGTCTCGAAGCTCAACGGGGAAGTGGCCCGCCGGCAATGGCATGCCCTCTACCCCGACCGGCCCGTCGACGAGGTCCCCATCAGCCACGTCACCAACGGCGTGCACCTGCCCACCTGGACGGCGCCCCATGCCCGGCCGTTTCTCCGCATCCACCTCGGCGACGACTGGCTCGAACGACGGGACGACCCGGCCGTCTGGAAAAAGATACAGGACATTCCGGACGAAGCGCTCTGGGCCTACCGGCGGATGCTCCGCGAGCGGCTCATCCATTACATCCAGGAACGCATCCGGTACCAGACGCTGCCCCAGACCGCCGTGCTGGATCCCGACGTGCTCACCATCGGCTTTGCCCGGCGCTTTGCCACGTACAAACGCGCCACGCTGTTCTTCCTCGACCGGGAACGCGCCCTCGATTTCTTCCGGAACACCGACCGCCCCATCCAGATGATCTATGCGGGCAAGGCCCACCCGGACGACGAGGGGGGCAAGGCCCTCATCCGGGAAATCTATGAGATGACGAAGCACCCGGAGGTCAGGGGCAAGCTGGTCTTCGTCGAGGGCTACGACATGGCCGTCGGGCGCATGCTGACCTCCGGCTGCGACGTCTGGCTCAACAACCCGCGCCGTCCCTACGAGGCCAGCGGCACGAGCGGCCAGAAGGTGGCCGTTCACGGCGGGCTCAACCTCTCCATCCTCGACGGCTGGTGGCCCGAAGGCTACGACGGCACGAACGGCTGGGCCATCGGCAGGGAAGCCTCCCACCTGTACAAGGACCCGCAGGTCCAGGACCCCGAGGACGCCCACTTCCTCTACCAGACGCTGGAACAGGAGGTGCTTCCCGCCTTCTATGAGCGCGACGAGCGGGGCCTGCCGCCCGCCTGGATCGCGCGCATGCGCCGTGCCATGGAACGCCTGCCCTATGCCTTCAGCGCCCACCGGATGGTCATCGACTACGTCGAACAGATTTACCGGACCCCGGCGACGCAGGACGTTCCACGCTGACAGACCGCGCGGCCCCGTCTCAGAGACGTACCTCGAACCGGTCGAAGCCGTTCTGGGCGGGCTCCCAGTCCGTCACGACCAGGTCGACCCGCGCCATGGGCGGCCCCTCACGCACCGCCTCGAGCAGGGCATCGAGCGCGGCATGATCCCCCTCGGCCACGAGCCGGACGGACCCGTCCCACTCGTTCTTCACCCAGCCGGTCAGGCCGAGCTGGCGGGCCCGCGTCGACACAAAGTAGCGAAAGCCGACGCCCTGCACCCGCCCCTCGATACGTGCCGACAAGCGCTCCCGCTGCGGGGCCTGTACATCCGCCATGGTCTCCTCTGTTTCGTTCCCTGAATCGACGTGCCACACCGGCACAACCCAAGGTTAAAAAACCGGCCGTGGCGCGTCAAGGGCCGCAGCCACGCAAAAAAAAAGCCTCCGTACCGGTGGGTAGTACGGAGGCTGGCGCCGGACGGGCCCAACGTGCACGTGGTCTACTCGGCCCGTACCGACCGAGACTGCAGAACAAACTCGACCATGCCCGAACTCATCATCAGGCGGTTCTCCACGTCGAAGACATCGACCCGAACGGCGTAGGGGTGGCCGGCTTTGAGGAGCGGTTGCAGGGCGCGGGCAACCGCATCGCCGGCCTCGATACGATGGGTTTCGACCCGGTGCCGGGCCACGGGGACGGCCTCCTCCAGATCCCAGACCACCAGGAGGTAATGATCCGCCCCGGGCACGGCCGGCCAGGAAAAAGCAAGTTCGTCGAGGGTGGCCGGCACGCTCAGGCGCAGGGCCTCGTCGGCCTCGCCGCGCAGCAGCGGACCGGCGTCGGGGGGCGCAGAGGGAATGAACGCCTGCCACACACCCAGCCCGAGCGCCACCACCACGACCGCGGCCGCCACGTAGCGCCCCAGGCGATAGAGGCGAGCCGGCCGCTTCCGTGCCGGCCGCTCCGGCACCACCACCCGCAGCGGGGACCCGGTCTCCGGCCCTGTAAGCGGCCGGACCGAGGCGGCCGGCAACGCTTCGGCCTGCCGGGCCGCCTCCAGGGCTTCACAAGCCATCTGCAACAGCTCTCGCAGCTCCGGATCCCTGGCCAGCTGCGCCACCACCTCCCGGCGCCGGTGAACCGGCAACGTACCGGCCATGAACGCGGCCAACGTCTGGTCGTCGATCGGCTGTTTTGCAGGATCCATGATGATAACACCCGAGAAAGGCAGGTTGACGGGACAAAGGCCCTCCCGCTACCCTGTGTATAACGAGAGAAAATGCGAAATTCGCGGGCGGGCCGAAAAAAAAAATTACCCGGCACCGGCTTCCCCGCGCGGTGTCTCTCTTTCCTGCTCTGTGCCCTCGCGTCGGTTGAATCCGTCGTCGTGAAGGTGCATATTGCACCGGCGGGGTGTCCGTCGCGCCCTGAAACAACCCGGACAACGCCATGGATCAAGACCTCCGTTCTATACAGCAGGCCCGCGACCTGATCCGCGCCGCCCGCGAGGCCCTGCACCGCTACCAGACGTTCACGCAGGAACAGGTGGACCGCATCGTGGCGGCGATGGCGGCCGCCGGCGAGCGCGAGGCCCAGCGCCTCGGCCAGATGGCCCATGAGGAAACGGGCTTCGGCCGGCCCGAGAGCAAGACGCTGAAGAACCTCTTTGCCACGAAGGTGCTGCACGAGCGCATGCGCGGCATGAAGACGTGCGGCATCATCCGCAAGCTGGAGAACGACACGATCTGGGAGATCGCCACGCCGATGGGGCTGGTGGCCGCCCTGATCCCGTCGACCAACCCCACCTCGACGGCCATGTACAAGGCCATCATTGCGGCGAAAGCCCGGTGTGCCCTCGTCATGAGCCCCCACCCGCGCGCCGTGCGCTGCACGGCCGAGGCCCTGCGCGTGGTGGCCGAGGCCGCCTACCAGGCCGGCGCACCGCCGGGGCTCTTCGGCTGCATGACCGAGGTCTCCCTGCCCGGCACCAACGCCCTGCTGGAAGACCCGGCCACCGACCTCATCCTGGCCACCGGCGGCACCGCCATGGTGCGCGCCGCCTACTCGAAGGGCAAACCCGCCTACGGCGTCGGCTCCGGCAACGTGCCGGTCTACGTGGACCGCTCGGCGAACCTCGCCAAGGCCGCCGCCGACATCGTCTACGGCGCCTCGTTCGACTGGGGCACCCTCTGCTCCACGGAGCGCAGCGTCATCGCCGATGCACCCATCCGCTCGAAACTGATCGAGGCCATGAAACAGCAGGGCGCCTACTTCCTGAGCGAGGCGGAAAAGGACGCCCTGCGCGGCATCCTCCTCCACAAGGGCCGGTTGAACGTGGAGCAGGTCGGCAAGAGCCCGGCCTACATCGCCCGCCTGGCCGGCTTCTCGGTGCCCGAAGGAACCCGCGCGCTCGTGGCCGAGGTGGAGAAGGTGGGGCGCGAGGAGCCCCTCTCGATGGAAACCCTCTCCCCCATCCTGGCCTTCTACACCGAGGACGGCTGGCAGACGGGCTGTGCCCGCTGCGTCGAGGTGCTCAACTTCGGCGGGATGGGCCACACGCTGGGCCTGCACGCCACGAACGAGCGCGTCATCGAAGCCTTCGCCCTGCAGAAACCCGCCATGCGCATCGTGGTCAACACCGTGGCGGCCCTCGGCTCGGTCGGCTACACGAACCGCCTCTTCCCGGCCATGACGCTCGGCCCCGGCACGCTCGGCGGCTCCATCACCAGCGACAACATCTCGCCGATGCACCTGCTCAACGTCAAGCGGCTGGCCTTCGAGACGGACCCGATCAACCCGGCCGGCGGCGCCGGCACCTCGCCGGTCGCCCACACTCCCGCCGGCCGGTCCGCCGCCGCACCGGCCGGCACCAGCTGGATCGACGCCATCGAGGCCCGGCTGCGGGCCCGCGCCGGCAACCCGGCCTCCGCCGAAACGGCCCCGCCCCCCCGCGAAACACCGAACCCGACCCCGACGCCGTCCCCCCTCCCGCTCCCGGACGAACAGATCGAAAACCTGATTCAACGGTTCAAAAAATAACCGCCCGCCGCCTCGGCGAAAATGATTCGAAATCACCGCCGGAGAAGCACCCACCCCCCGCAATCCCCCGCGGCGAAATTGACTCCGAAGAACGCCGGAAGGTATATTGGCTGGTCTTGTATTGCGTCAATCAAACGACTTGCCTGTACATGGCAGACACGACCGATTTTCGAAACGGCTTTACGATGATATGGAACGGCGACGTCTGGCAGATCGTCGAGTTCATGCACGTCAAGCCGGGCAAGGGCGGGGCTTTCGTCCGCACGAAGCTGAAGAACGTGCGCACCGGCAAGGTGGTGGACAACACCTTCCGCGCCGGGGAGCGGGTCGAGGAGGCGCGCGTCGAGCGGCGGACGTACCAGTTTCTCTATGAGGACGATCTCGGCCTGCACCTGATGGACACCGACACCTACGAGCAGACGACGGTGCCGGTCGACCTGGTGCCGGCCCGCAAGTTCCTGAAGGAAGGCGGCACGGTGGACGTGCTGGTGCACGCCGAGACGGAACAACCCCTGACGGCCGAGTTGCCCAACAGCGTCGAGTTGCAGGTGGTGCAGACCGACCCCGGCGTCCGGGGGGATACGGCCACCGGCGCCACGAAGCCGGCCACGCTCGAGAGCGGTGCCGTCGTCCAGGTACCGTTGTTCATCAACGAGGGCGACGTCATCCGGGTCAACACCGAGACGGGGGAATACGTCACGCGCGTCTCCACCGCCTGAGGCCGCATCCGGCCTGCGACGTCGCATTCCGTTCTCCGAACCGAGGGCCCAACATGGATCTGAAGCAAATACAGCAGGTGCTCAAGCTGGTCGCCGAGAGCGGCGTCACGGAGGTGGAGATCGAGGAAGGGGATTTCAAGCTGGTGGTGCGCAACCGGGTGCCGACCGTGACGGTGCAGGCCCCGCCGATGCCCTACCCCTACCCACCGCCCGCCTACGCGCCTCCGGCCTATGCACCGCCCCCGCCGGCGTCTCCTCCGCCCCCGCCTCCATCCGAAAACAAGGCGCCGCCCCCCCCGGAAGCTCCTCCGGCCGCTGAAGCCCCGGCCGCCGAGGCGAAACCGGCCGCCAACGAAGTCATCGTTCGCGCTCCGATCGTGGGCACCTTCTACCGGCGGCCGGGCCCCGACCAGGCCCCCTACGTCGAGGTCGGCGATCAGGTCAAACCCGGCGACGTGCTGTGCATCATCGAGGCGATGAAGCTCATGAACGAGATCGAGTGCGAGGTGGCCGGCACCATCCGCGAAATCCTCGTCGAAGATGCCCAGCCCGTCGAATATGACCAGCCCCTCTTCCGCATCGAAAAAGCCTGAGGAGCGTGTTCAAGAAAGTCCTCATTGCCAACCGGGGCGAAATCGCCCTGCGGGTCATCCGGACGTGCCACGAGATGGGCATTCAGACGGTGGCCGTCTATTCGACCGCCGACCGGGATTCGCTGCACGTGCGGTTCGCCAACGAGGCCGTCTGCATCGGGCCGCCGCCTTCGCGTGAGAGCTACCTGCGCTTCGACCGCATCATCGCCGCCGCCGAGGTCACCGGCGCCGACGCCATCCACCCGGGCTACGGCTTCCTGGCCGAGAACGCCGACTTCAGCGCCATCTGCGCCGACCACCGGATCAAGTTCATCGGGCCTTCCCCCGAGACGATCCGCCTCATGGGCGACAAGAGCCTGGCGAAAGACACGATGCGCAAGGCCGGCGTGCCGGTCATCCCCGGCTCCGACGGGGTCGTCGAGACCGCGGCCGAGGGCAAGCGCATCGCCGCCGAGATGGGCTATCCGGTCATCATCAAGGCCCGGGCCGGCGGCGGCGGCAAGGGCATGCGCCTGGTGACCGAAGAAAGCGCCTTCACGAAGCAGTTCGACATGGCCCGCAACGAGGCCGAGGCGGCCTTCGGCGACGGCGGCGTCTACATCGAGAAGTTCGTCACCAGCCCGCGTCACGTCGAGATCCAGGTGCTGGGCGACGGGCAGGGCACCGTCATCCACTTCGGCGAGCGCGAGTGCTCCATCCAGCGCCGCCACCAGAAGCTCGTCGAGGAATCTCCTTCGCCCATCGTGGACGAGGACCTGCGGCGGCGCATGGGCGAGGCCGCCGTCCGCGGCGCCGAGGCCGTCGGCTACGAGGGCGCCGGCACCATCGAGTTCCTCGTCGACGCCGAGCGCAACTTCTACTTCATGGAAATGAACACGCGCATCCAGGTGGAACACCCCGTCACCGAAGAGGTGGCCGACTGCGACCTGGTCGAATACCAGCTGCGCGTGGCCATGGGCGAGCGCGTGCGCCGGCGCGAGGTGACCCTCGAAGGACACGCCATCGAATGCCGTATCAACGCCGAAGACCCCTTCCGCAACTTCGCCCCCTCGCCCGGGCTCATCCGGACGTTCCACCCGCCCGGCGGCCACGGCGTCCGCGTCGACACGCACGCCTACGCGGGGTACGTCATCCCTCCCCACTACGACTCCATGATCGCCAAGCTCATCGTCCGCGCCCGCACGCGCGAGCTGGCCATCAACAAAATGCTCCGGGCCCTCGACGAGTTCGTCATCGAGGGCGTCAAGACCACCATCCCCTTCCACCGGCAGCTCCTGCGCAACGAGGCCTTCCGCGCCGGCCACTTCGACACCCGCTTCCTCGAAACCTTCCAGCTCCAGCCGGAAGACGTGTGATTTTGTCTTGAGGTTTGTGCCTTTCCGGCGGCCCGCATTCGGGTTTATGGCTGCTGGTTTTTATACTCCGGCAGTTCTCGGCGGCGGGTCCCGCCGCCCGGTCACGCCATCCCAACGAGCCAGCCGAAGCTGCCATGGATTTCCCGAGCGACCTCCGCTACTCCAAAGACCACGAATGGCTCCGCGTGAACGCCGACGGCAAGACGGCCCGCGTCGGCATCACCGACTTCGCCCAGCAAGAACTCGGGGACATCGTCTACGTCGAACTCCCCGCTCCCGGCGACACCTTCGAGGCCGGCGAGGAGTTCGGCACGGTGGAAGCGGTCAAGACGGTCTCCGAGCTGTACATGCCCGTCTCCGGCACCGTCGTCGCCGTGAACGAAGCGCTCGCCGATGCGCCCGAGCACGTCAACGAGGACCCCTACGGCAAAGGCTGGATGATCGAGATCGAACTGCGCGACCCGTCCGAGGCCGACGCCCTCATGAACGCCGACACCTACCGCGACATGGTCGGGGGATGAGGGTCCACGTTTCACGTTCCAGGTTTCACGTTCCAGGTTTTACGTTTCGGGTTGACCGTTTTGCGCCGGGGCCCTATCGGGGCTCCGCACCCTGCACGGTGCACCCAACGCCCGGGCTAAAGCCCGCGACGACGTCTTTGCCCACATACCAAACGTTGCACGGGCCACGTTGAACGTGCAACGCAGCGCATAACCGAGCATGCACGAGCGTATCGTTATCCTGGACTTCGGGTCGCAGTACACACAGCTCATCGCCCGGCGTATCCGCGAGGCGGGGGTGTACTCGGAAATCTACCCGTGCACCGTGGAGCCGGCGGAGGTGGTGGCGCTTTCCCCGAAGGGGTTGATCCTTTCCGGGGGTCCGTCCTCCGTTTACGACCCGGACGCCCCGCAGCTCTCGCCCAGCTGGCTGTCCCTGCGCCGGGACGACGGCAGCCCGATGCCGATCCTGGGCATCTGCTACGGGTTGCAGGCGATGGCGCACACGCTCGGCGGCGAGGTGGCCCGGGCCGACCGCCGCGAGTTCGGGCGCGCCCACCTGGTCGTGGACGACGACGCCGACCTGCTCGCGGGCGTGCCCTCCGGCTCGACGGTCTGGATGAGCCACGGCGATCACCTGACGCGTCTGCCCGAGGGCTACCGCGTCATCGCCCACACGGACAACGCCCCCATCGCCGCGGTCAAGGCCCTGCACCGCCCCCACTTCGGCGTGCAATTCCACCCCGAGGTGGTGCACACCGAGCACGGCCGCACCATCCTGCAGAACTTCGCCTACCGCGTCTGCGGCTGTGCGGGCGACTGGTCCGCCGCCTCGTTCATCGAGGAGAAGACCCGCGAGATCCGGGCGCAGGCCGGCGACGAGCACGTCATCCTGGGCCTCTCCGGCGGCGTCGACTCGTCCGTGGCAGCGGTGCTGCTGCACCGGGCCGTGGGCGACCGGCTCACCTGCATCTTCGTCAACAACGGCGTCCTCCGCAAGGGCGAGTGGGAGCAGGTGCAGGACACCTTCCGCGACCACTTCCGGATCCGCCTCAAGGCCGTCGACGCCGCCGGCCTGTTCCTCGACCGCCTCGCCGGCGTGGCCGACCCCGAGCGCAAGCGCAAGATCATCGGCAACACGTTCATCGAGGTCTTCGAACGCGCCACCGAGGAGATCGTGGCGGAGCTGGGGCGGAAGCCGAAGTACCTGGCGCAGGGCACCCTCTACCCGGACGTCATCGAGAGCGTCTCGTTCAAAGGCCCCTCGGCCACGATCAAGACGCACCACAACGTGGGCGGGCTGCCGGAGAAGATGGACTTCGAGATCCTCGAACCCTTCCGCGAGCTGTTCAAGGACGAAGTCCGCGAGATCGGGCGGCTGCTCGGCGTGCCCGAGACGATCATCGGGCGCCACCCCTTCCCCGGTCCGGGCCTGGCCATCCGGGTGCTCGGGCCCGTCACGCGCGAGGCGCTGGCCCTGCTACGCGAGGCCGACGCCATCTTCATCGACGAGCTCAAGAGCCACGGCCTCTACGACGACGTGTGGCAGGCCTTCGCCGTCTTGCTGCCCGTGCAGAGCGTGGGCGTCATGGGCGATGCCCGCACCTACGAGAACGTCTGCGCCCTGCGGGCCGTCACCAGCGTCGACGGCATGACGGCGGACTGGGCCCCGCTCCCCTACGACTTCCTGGCCCACGTCTCGAACCGCATCGTGAACGAGGTACGCGGGATCAACCGCGTCGTCTACGACATTAGCTCGAAACCCCCGGCCACCATCGAGTGGGAATGAGCCCACCGTGCCATGATCCGAAACCGTACGGACCTCCAGCCGGCCGGCAAGCTCCATGCCGCAAGCCGCCCCCCTGCTCCATAGACACGCCCGTGCGCCCGGTCGAACGCTGGAATAACCTGAACGCCGCATGGTTACGCACCCGACCGCTCCACACCCGATCCTGCACCGCCTCCTCGCCCTCCTGCTGATCGCCGGTGGGCTGGGCGGGGCGCACGTGCAGGCCCAGGACCTGCGCGCCCCGGTGCCCCGCATCGAGGCGGCCGAGGAGGTTTTCGCCGAGGGACTCGAAGCCTTCGAAGCCGGCGACTACGGGCTGGCCTTCCGGCGCTTCCAGATCGTCATCGACCAGTACCCGCTCAACCGCAAGACGACGGCGGCCTGGCTGATGTCCGGCAAGGCCCTCTACCGCAACGGGGCCCATGCGCGGGCGGCGGCCCTGCTCGAGACTTTCATCGCGTCGTATCCGTCCAGCCGCTACGTGGACGAGGCCCGGCGCACGCGGGAACTGGCGCTGGCGGCCGGGACGCGACGGGAACGCCCCATCCTCAACCTGGGCATCGCCCTGCCGATGGATGGGCCGGACCTGGCCCGCACCCAGTCGATGTTCAACGGCATCCGCATGGCCGTGGACGAGCACAACCGGACGGCGGGCGATCAGCCGCTCATCCGCATGATCTTCCGAAACACCCACAACAGCCGGCGCGAAGCGGCCGCGCAGGTTCGGGCGCTGGCCGAGGCCGGGGCCGACGTCATCCTCGGGCCGCTCTACAGCATCGAGGCCGAAGCCGCCGCCGAGGCCGCCGAGCAGGCCGGGGTGGTGCTGGTGGCTCCCCTGGCCACCGACGAATCCGTCTCGGCGGGACGGCGTTACGTCTTCCAGAGCAACCCGACCATCACGATGCGCGGGCGCCTCATGGCCCGGTTCGCCATCCGGGGCCTGCGCCTGCACCGGTTCGGTCTCATCGCCGAGCTCGGCGACAGCGTCGGCGAGCGCATGGCCGAAGGCTTTCAGGACGAGGCCCTCCACCTCGGCGCCGAAGTCCCGTATTTCGTCCTGCTGGAAAAGACCGGCGACTGGTACCGGCTGCCCGAAACCATCGGAGCCGACTCCCTGAAGGCCGTCGAGGCGCTCTACCTGCCCATCCCCGACGGTGGCACCGCCCTGGCCGAAGGCGTGCTCGGCAGCCTGGCGCGCAGCGGCACCACCGCCCGCCTCCTCGGCGGCAAAACCTGGCACAACCTTCCCATCGCCGCCCGTGCCAGCCCCTTCCAGCTCACCTATACGAACGATTTCTTCCCGGACCCGGCCAACCCGGAGGTGCAGCGCTTCGAAGAACGCTACCGGGAGCTGACCGGCACCTCCCCCGACCGCCTCGCCTACACCGGCTACGACGTGGCCCGCTACCTCATCGCCCACCGCACCGAGCGGCCGGACCGCCCCTTCGACGAGGTGCTGCGCGAAGCCCCCGCCTACGAAGGCCTGAGCATACGCATCCATTTCAACGGCGAAAACGTGAACCAGGCCCTTTTCTATCATCGCTACCGGGACGGCCGGCTCCAGCTGCTGCGTTGAGTCCCCGCCGTATCCCCGGACACCGCGGAACCGCCCGGCCCACGCCCTCGTACCAGAGGCCCGTTCCGCCGGCCGCCTCCCGAGGCCCGGCGTTTTCCATTTTCAGATTGCGAGTTCGAGTTCCTTCCCGGGCACCCCGCCCAACCCTTTCGCCTCGTCCCGTCATGTTCTTCCGTCTCAGGTTGCCCCTGCTCGTTCTGACGACGGCCGTCGTGCTGGCCGGCTGTTCCGGCACGGGACGGCTGCGCTACGAAACCCCGCAAGAAGCCCTGGAAAAGGGGATGGCGCTCTACGAGGAGGGCAAATACGACCGGGCCATCCTGTACCTGCAGGGGGTCTTCGACTTCGGGCGCACGCACGAATACGCCGCCGACGCCCAGCTCTACCTGGCACGTGCCTATTACGCCAACGAGGATTACCTGCTGGCCGCCAGCGAGTACAACCGGTTCGTCCAGATCTACCGGAGCGACCCGCGCGTGCCCGATGCCGAGTTCGAACTGGCGATGACCTACTACAAACGCTCCCCCCCCTACCCGCTCGACCAGACCGACACAGAGGCGGCCATCGAACGGTTCCAGCTTTTCCTCAACCGCTATCCCAACCACCCGAAGGTAGCGGAGGCCGAAGCCTACATCCGGGAACTGCGGGAAAAGCTGGCCCGCAAGCAGTACGAGGCCGGCCGGCTCTATGAACGACGGGAACTCTTCGAAGCCGCCGCCCGCTCCTACGAGGCCGCCTTCGACCGCTATCCAGACACCTCCTGGGCGGATGACGCCCTCGTCGGGGCGATGCGCGCCTACATCGCCTTCAGCGATCAGAGCATCCGGGCCCGCCAGCGGGAACGCCTCCAGCCCGCGCTCGAACACTACGAACGCCTGATCCAGCTTTTCCCCGAGAGCCCGCTGCTCAAGGAGGCCGAAGCCCTCTACGAAGAGATCACGGAACGGTTGAAACGCCTCGACGAGGAGACGTCCTGAGCCTGCCTTCCATGCACGTCGGTATCTTCGGCGGTTCGTTCAACCCGCCGCACACGGCCCACCTGATCGTTGCCGAGCACATACGGGAGGCGGGCGCCCTGGACCGGATCCTGTGGATCCCCGCGGCCCGTCCGCCGCACAAGCCGGCGACCGGCCTCGTCGCGCCGCACCACCGCCTGGCCATGACGCGCCTGGCCGTCGCCGGCAACCCGGCCTTCGACGTCTCCGACCTCGAACTGCATCGCGACGGCCCCTCCTACACCGTCGACACGGTGCGAATCCTCCAGGACGAACAGCCCGGCACCACCTTCACCCTGATCCTCGGCGGCGACAGCTTCCGCGACTTCGCCACGTGGCACCGGCCCGACGAAATCATCCGGCGGGTGCCGTTGCTCGTCTATGACCGGCCCGGCACCCGCTACGACGACGTCCCCGAACGCTTCCGAACACGTGCCTGCTTCGTAGACGCCCCCCTGCTCGAAATCTCCGGCTCGGACATCCGGACCCGCATCCGCGAAGGGCGTTCCATCCGCTACCTCGTCCCCGAGCCCGTGCGCCGCTACATCGAAACGCACGGGCTGTACCGCTGAGCGGCTTCAAAGCATCGAGAGGCCGGCCCTACGACCACCTGCGCCCCCTGCATGGTTAAACGACGGCAGCCTCTCGAACGCGCGACGCATCCCGGACCGGCCGGTCGACGCGACGGGCAGGGCCCGACGAACACAAGACCCTTTCACTGAAACGGCTGATGTTACGCAGTGGAGACCGGTGCGACGGCAGGACGACCCCTCCGTCGCTGCGCGACACCTCCCCTTCGCATGGGGAGGATCTGGTCGTAGCCTCCACGCCTGACACCAAGCCCTTCCCCCTGGCCGCACCATGCGGCCCTGCAGGGGGAAGGTCCCCGAAGGGGGGATGGGGGTCGCCCTTTCCCTGGTCGGGGGGCCTGTCACGAAGCGAAAGGAGAGCAACGTGGCGGCTTCAACGCTTATTGCGTAACATCACTGAAACGATATTCCTGCTCTGATGCCTACCCTGTTCGAAAAGGCGGCCCGGCTCGTGATGGTGCGGCTGGGGTCGAACCTGCCGCCGCCGGTGACGGTGGCCGAAGACGCGGAGCGGGTGGCGCGGCTCCTCGAACGGTGCCCCCTCGGCGGCCTTGTGCTCTTCAACGGGACATTGCGCGATACGCCCGGGGTCCTGGCCGGTCTTCAGGCCCGCAGCCGCACCCCGCTGCTGGTGGCGACCGACATGGAACGGGGCGTCGGGCAGCAGGTGCGGGGGGCCACGGTCTTCCCGCACGCGATGGCCTTCTCCCGCCTGGGCGAGGAGGCCGAGGAAGCCGTCGAGGAAACGGCCCGGGTGGCGGCGCGGGAGGCGCTGGCCTGCGGCATCCATATCACGTTCGCTCCGGTGGCCGACGTCAACCTCGACCCGCGCAACCCGATCATCGCCACGCGGGCTTTCGGGTCGGACCCCGAGACGGCCGCCCGTCTGGCGGCGGCCTACGTGCGGGGTGCCCGCGCCGAAGGACTGCTCACGACTGCCAAGCACTTCCCCGGCCACGGCAACACCGCCGCCGACTCCCACGCCGAACTGCCGGTGGTCCGCAGTGACCGCGCCACGTGGGCCCGCACCGACGCCGTCCCGTTTCGCGCCGTGCTGGCGGCAGGCGTCGACCTGGTGATGACGGCGCACGTTGCCTATCCGGCCCTGGATCCGAGCGGCGCCCCGGCCACCGCGTCGCCCCGCATCCTCTGTGACCTCCTCCGCCGCGAGATGGGCTTCACGGGCGTCGTCGTCACGGACAGCCTGCTCATGGGTGCCATCCGCGCCCGGCCGGACGCCGTGGGCGCGCAGGCCGCCGCCCTGGTCCGTGCCGGCGTCGACCTCCTGCTCGATGTGCCCGACGCCGAGGCCGCCGTTGCCGGGCTGGTGCGCGCCGTGGAGGAGAGCACGCTGCCCGAGGCCCGCCTCGACGAAGCCTGCGGCCGGGTGGAGCGGCTCCGCCAACAACTCGTGAACCGCTTCGGCCCGGACGTCTTCACCCACCCCCCCGCCGCCCCCGTCGGCTCTCCCGACCACCGCGCCCTGGCCGACGACGTGGCCCGCCGGGCCCTCACCGTCCTCAAGGCCTCCGGCCCGCTGCCTCCGGAAACCGGCGGGGACGGGTTGCTCGTCGTGCTCCTTCGTCCCCACACCTCGCACCTGGACCCGCCGGAAGCACCGCTCGGCACGATGGTACGCACCGCCCTGCCCCGCGCCGTCTACGCCGAGCTCGGTCCCGATGCCCGCCCGGCGGTCTTCGACCGGGTCATGACGGAGGCCCTCGCCGCCCGGCGCGTCGTGGCGGCGCTCGTCGTCAAGCCGGCCGCCTGGCATGCCTTCGGGCTGCGACCCGAGCAGCAACGCTTCGTCGAACGCCTGGTGGCCCGGCGGCCCGTCGACCTGGTCGCGCTCGGCAGTCCCCTCCCGCTCGAATCGTTCCCCACCGCTCCCGTGCACGCCTGCACCTACAGCGACGTCGAACCGTCGCAACGGGCTCTCGTCCACTTCCTCCGGGAAGGATTCTCGAGCGTTCCGCGTTAAACGTTACGCGTTGTGCGTTCAGGCCCGGCACGGTGATCCTTCTAAAAAATGTAGCCGCACCTTTCACGGGTGTGCTCGCTGCCGCTGGAGGACCCAGGCTAAAGCCCGCGGCTACAGGACGATCGCCCTCTTGTGCGTTGAACACCGGGACCGGACCCACGTGCAACGCCGAACGCGAAACCTGGAACAAACCGAAAGGAGCCATGGCTGTGACGTATTCACAGACGATAGACCTCGGGACGAAGGCACCGGCGTTCGATCTGCCGGCGGCCAACCCGCCGAAGGATGCGCCGAACCGCACGCGCTATCGCCTGAGCGACTTCGACGACGCCCGGGCGCTGGTGGTGGTGTTCATGTGCAATCACTGCCCGTACGTCCTCCACATCGAAGACGAGCTGCTGCGTGTGGCGCGGGCATACCAGCCGAAGGGTGTGGCGTTCGTCGGCATCAACGCGAACGATCCGGAGCAGTATCCGGACGATTCGTTCGAGAAGATGGCCGAGCGGGCCGCCGCGAAGGACTACCCCTTCCCCTACCTGTTCGATGCGACACAGGAGGTGGCGAAAGCCTACGGTGCCACCTGCACGCCGGACCTCTACGTCTTCGACCGCGAGCGGCGGCTCGTCTACCACGGCCGCTTCGATGCCACGCGCCCGCGTTCGGGCCAGAAACCCGACGGGCGTGACCTGCGCCGGGTCCTCGACGAGCTCCTCACCACCGGCAAGGTCACCACGGAGCAGTATCCCTCGATGGGGTGCAACATCAAGTGGAAACCCGGCAACGAACCGGCCTATTTCGGCTGACATTCTTCGCGGATTTCTCGTAGATTCGGGGCGCACCGCCGGGTGCGCCCTTTTTTTATCTCATCCGCACAGGCCTATGGACTGGATCATCCTGCTTCCCCCCATCGTCGCGATCGTGCTGGCCCTCTGGACGAAAGAGGTCTTTCTCTCCCTTTTCGCCGGGCTCTGGCTGGGCACGACCATCCTGGCGGGAGGCAACCCGATCCTGGGGCTGCGCGGCCTGGCGGACGAGATGGTGGCCGTCTTCACCGATGCGGGCAACACCCGGATCATCCTGTTCAGCCTGCTGGTGGGCGGGCTGATGGCGCTGGTACAGGCTTCCGGGGGCGTGGCCGGCTTCATCCGGTGGGCCCAGCGGCGGGGCTGGGGCACGACACGGCGCGGCGCCGAGGTGCTGGCGTGGGTCGTGGGCATGCTCATCTTCATCGAATCGAGCATCACCTGCCTGGTCGTCGGCGCCGTGAGCCGTCCGTTCTTCGACCGGCTGCGGCTGCCGCGCGAGAAACTGGCCTTTTACTGCGACACCACGAGCGCCCCGGTGTGCATGTCGATCCCGCTCAACGGATGGGGGGCCTACGTGCTGGGCCTGCTGGCGGCCCAGGGTATCACGGCCGGGGCGGTGAGCCTGCTGGCCACCTCGCTCCTGTTCAACTTCTACGCCCTCTTTGCCATCGCCTTCACGCTGGTGCTGGCGCTCACGGGCTGGAGCTTCGGACCAATGCGCCGTGCCGAGGAGCGGGCCGCCGCCACCGGGGCCCTCCTGCGGGAGGGCGCCATCCCCATGATCGCCGAGGAGGTGGTCGAGCTCAAGCCCGTACCCGGCTCCCGGGAACAGGCACGGGACCTGCTGATCCCGCTCGCCGTGATGATCGGCATGATCTTCTTCGGCCTGTACGTCACCGGCGAGGGGGATCCGATGCGGGGCAGCGGCTCCACGTCCGTGCTGTGGGCCGTCGGCGCGGCGACCGGGGTGGCCATGGTGCTGTATGCGCTGCCGCTGGGCCGCCCGCCGTTGCTGTCGCTGCGGGCCTCGATGGGGCTGGTCATCAAGGGCTCCTCGGGCATGGTGGGCGTGGTGCTGCTGGTCGTCCTCGCCTTTGCCCTGGGGCAGGTGTCCCGGGCGCTGGAGATGGGCCCCTACGTCGTCGGGCTCGTCGGCGCCCACACCCCGTCGTGGTGGCTGCCGGGGCTGGTGTTCCTGGTGGGCTGCTTCGTCTCCTTCACCCTCGGCTCGTCGTGGACGGCCTTCGCCATCCTCATGCCGATTGCCCTGCCCCTGGCCGAAGGGCTCGGGGTCCCGCAGCCCCTCATGCTCGGCGCGGTGCTCTCGGGCGGCGTCTTCGGAGACCACGCCTCGCCCTTGTCGGACACGTCCATCATCTCGTCGATGGCCGCCGCCAGCGACCACGTCGACCACATCAACACGCAGCTCCCCTATGCCCTGCTCGTGGCCGGCCTCGCCTTCATCGCCTTCGTCGTGGCCGGCGTGGTACTTTAACCCCCTTCGTGCGTTCAACCTCCGTCCCCCTCCGCCAGGGAACGATGCCCTGCCGTCCTTCCACCGCGCAACCCCCCCTGCCCATGTTTGACGACCGGGCGTTCCGAACCTGGCCCCGGGTGATCACCGTCGCGCTCACCTTCGCCTTCCTCTTCGGTCTGATCGCCGTGCTCTCGGACCTGCTCTTCGACGGTGTGCTTCGCCTGTCGCCGCGTGCTCTCGGCTTCGGCCTCCTGGCCTTCATCGGCTACCTGGGCGTGGCCGGCCTGATCCGCAGCCGGATGGAGGACACGGACTGAAACCCGGGGCGATGCTTCCGGTGTCAGGGGGAACAAAACAGGCCGCGTGATCGCAACAACGAGACATTTTTACATTCTGAAAGCAGGATCCCGGCGGGAAAGACGCCTATATTGCGTTATCCTTCGGGGCGTGTTTCCAACAGCGCCGGGATGAAGGCGGGGCCGGCCTCGCATCCCGGCCGGGGACGTGCCCGCCCCGACACGGTTCGAATCTCAAAAAGGGATCACCCGCCCGTCTCGATTTGAGCACGACAGGGCTGATTCCCGCGGTAACCGGCCGGGATTCCGCGGCCGTCGTCCCCGGTACCCTATCCGGATCAGCCGAGTAGCAAAGGCGGCATACTGTTTGTTCGAGCCGAACCCGCCTGCTGATTCGCCCCCGGTCCCCGTTTGTCCGTTTCTCCATGGAAAGTCCAACGTCCGTGTCCACCCTCGCCCCCAAGCTGCTATCCGGGATCGACGTCATCGACGAGCAGTGGGGCGGCCTCTACCGGGGCGGCTCCTACCTCGTCTACGGGAGTGCCGTCAGCGGGCGCACGCTCTTGCCCCTGATGTTCATCCAGACCGGCGTGCTGCTCGACGACTCCTGCCTGCTCATCTCGCCGGAGCGCCCGAAGGACCTGACCATCCAGGCCGCTTCGATCGGCTTCGACCTGCGGGCCGCGCACACGGCCGGCAAGGTGCGGTTGATGCGGATTCCGCCGCTGTTCAACCTGCAGAACGTCGGGGACGACGGGGTCGCCCGGGCCCTGCACGACCTGGTCGCCATCATCCGCCAGCACCAGCCCGACCGCCTGGCGATCACGGACTTCACGCCGTTCGTGCACTTCCGCTCGTTCGACCGGATGAAGAGCGAGTTCATTCACCTGCTCGAACAGATCGACCCGGTCGAAACCACGTTGATGCTGGCCCTGAACGAACCGGCCAGCCGGCAGGAGGAGGAGGCCGTCTCCTTCATCCAGAACCAGATGACGGGGTCGATCCACATCACCCTGGTCGAAGGCGACACCTCGACCCGTCGCCGCCTGACGCTGATCCCCCACATCGGGCACCTGCGCCGGGTGGTCATCGACGACTGGGACCTGACCGCGATGATCGCCACCGGCGAAGAGATCGCCGCGTCCGTGCGGATGCTGCCGGGCCAGCGAGCCGCGGAACGAAAGGCCGCCGAGACGACACTCCCGCCGCCCGAAGCCGCCCCTCCGCCCCTCGAGCCGCCGGCCTTCACCATCGAGCCGCCGAGCTTCATCCCGGTTCCCCCGCCCGAAGCACCCGCACCGGAGCCGCCGCCTTCGGAAGGCGAAACGACCGGGCCGGAAGCGTTCCCGCCCGCGGAGGAGATCACCTACGAGGACCGCGAAGCCTTCCGCGACCGGCTCCAGCAACACTTCGACCAGCGGGACCGGGACGCCACGCCGTTCCTGCTGCTGGCCCTCCGCATGGACCGCTCCCGGGGCAAGACACGCCCGTTCGACTTCGAGTTCATCCTGGACCTGGTGAGCGAATCCCTCCGGGAGCAGGACGCCATGCTGGCCGACACCGAGAAAGAGCGCCTCGTGGTGCTGCTGGGCGACAGCCGGCCCGAAGAGGCCCAGCGCTTCTTCTCCCGGCTCAAGGACCGCCTCCGCCAGGAAGCACCCCAGCAGGCCGACCACCTCCTGCACGCGGTCTCGGCCATCGTGGTACCGGACGGGCGCCCCTTCCAGAACGCCGACGAATTCCTCACCTATGCCCTAGACGAAGACTGACCGCCAAAAATCTTCCGCCACCTCTTATCAAATCCGGTGGCCGGCCGATACAGTCCCCAGGTGCGAGCATGCCTTCCCCGCGCACACCGCCATACGTGCCCATGCATAAATGATCCTGCCATCCGGGCGACGTCGCCCACAGGAAACACAGCCCGAGCAATCGGGTTGTGTGCGTCGGGGAAAGCGCCCTGCGGGCTTCGGCCTGCGGGGCGCTTATTTTTTTCCTTATCGAAACGGCTTCTCGCGCCGAAGCACCCCGACGAGGTCCGTCACGCCGACCGGCCCGCCGTGATACAGAAAGGGTTCCCCGTAGGTGGCACCGATCTGATAACCGTAGGTGCGTGCCCGTGCCTCGATCCACCGGAAGAACTCGGGATTGGAGACGAACGTCTCCGGCTCGTCCCCGGCCGGCTCATAGTCGGGGTTGAAGAACTGCGAGCGAAAGGCCTGCAGGGCGCGGGTGCGCTGCTCCCACACGTCGCTCACGTCCACGACGAACGTCGGCTCGAACGGGACGGCCTGCATGTAGTGCAGGATGTGATGCGGCCGCCAGGGTTCCTGCGCGGTGCCGTCGTCCTCACGGGTGACGATCTTGCGCAGCCCGGCGTAGAACGCTGCCTCGATGGCCAGGCGGGCAGCGGCCCCGTGATCGGGATGCCGGCAGACGGGCGGGTTGACCAGCAGGATGTGCGGGCGGTACCGGCGGAGGACGCGGATCACGCGCTCCCGGTTCTCCGGCGTCGGGGCGATGTTTCCGTCGGGCAGGCCCAGGTTCTCCCGGACGGCCAGTCCCAGAATCCCGGCGGCCGCACGCGCTTCCTCCAGCCGCCCCTCCGGCGTGCCGCGCGAGCCGAGCTCGCCCCGCGTGAAGTCGACGATGCCGACCCGGTATCCCTGGCGGGTCAGCCGGCAGATGGTGCCGCCCGCACACAGTTCGACGTCGTCCGGGTGGGCGGCCAGGGCCAGCACGTCGAGCCGTTGCGGATCAGGCATGGTCATGTAGCAGCCTCAACAGGGGCATGGAGGTCCGGCTTCACACCACGGCCGGCGTCTTCGTCGTCTCCCAGACGCCTTCGGCCACCAGCCGGGCCAGCTCGCGCTTGGGCCAGAACTTGTACCGGATCTCGGGCGGGTAGGTCACGGGCCGGCCGTCTTCCGCCAGCCATTCGAAATAGACGTTGACCGAATCCTCGAACAGGATGCCGAGCACACACCCCTTGCCGCAGGCGAAGTACTTGTAGGAGGCCGGGGTGCGCTCCCGGGTATGCAGGCAGAGGTGCACCGGGCAGGCTTTTCTGAATTCGTCGAACGTGTTCATCCGGGTCGCCGGGGGGCGCAGGCTATTTAGACCGGGTCCAGATTATCTCGCCCAACGCACAGCCGGCCCGAAGGTTTGTGAAGACCCGTTCAAATTTAGACCGGTTACAAATCTCCGCGCCGGCGAATCCTTCGGCGCCTTGCCCGGTAGGAAGTTCAGAGTGAAAGGCCGCAAAGGCCGTTTTTCCAGGACACCGGCTTCCTTTCATCATACAGGAGGTAGCACCATGAACATGTCCGTGCAACCCATGTGCCTGGCCTGCCAGCATCTGGACCGCATGCAGGCCGACAAGCGCGTGTGCAAGGCGTTTCCGGAGGGTATCCCGGAAGACATCTGGATGAACCGCCACGACCACCACCAGCCCTATCCCGGTGACCAGGGCATCCGGTTCATGCTGGCTCCGATCCCGGAGAAGGAACCCGCCCGGCAACACGCCTGACCCGTTTCGCCCCGCCGCACCCCGTTCCCGCGCGCCGGCCTCCGTCCCCGGAACCGGCGCGCTGCTTTTATGAGGGCGCCGGCGCAATGCCGTGCCGGCCGCTTTCGAAAGTCATCTCGGACACGGTACGCCTTTCGTCGCCCTAGCCGACGACGAAGTTGACGATCCGGCCGGGCACGTAGATCTCGCGGCGGATGGTTTTGCCGTCGAGGTGGCGGGCGACGTTCTGATGGGCCCGGGCGGTTGCGAGCACGGCGGCTTTGTCCGCGTCGGCCGGCACGGCGATGGTCGCCCGCACCTTGCCGTTGACCTGCACCGCGACCTCGACGGTCTCCTCGCGGAGGTAGCGTGCATCGGCCTCGGGCCAGGGCGCGTAGGCCAGCGTTTCGGTGTGACCCAGCCGCTGCCAGAGCTCCTCGGCCAGGTGGGGTGCCATGGGCGCCAGCAACAGCACGAACGGCTCGGCCACGGCCCGCGGCACGGCCTCCAGGGACACGAGCGCGTTGTTGAGCTCGATCAGCGCGGCGATGGCCGTGTTGAAGCTCATCCGCTCCATGTCGTCGGTGACGCGGGCGATGGTACGGTGCAGGGCCCGCAGGAGGTCCTCCGACGGCGCCGCGTCGGTGACGCGCAGCGCCCCGGTGCGCTCGTCGACGAAGTTGCGCCAGACGCGCTTGAGGAAGCGGTGCACCCCCACGATGTCGCGCGTGTTCCACGGCTTCGACGCCTCCAGCGGCCCCAGGTACATCTCATAGAGCCGGAGCGTATCGCACCCGTACTGCTCGTTGATCTCGTCCGGGCTGACGGCGTTCTTGAGGCTCTTGCCCATCTTGCCGTACTCCTGCGTGACGGGCTCGCCCTGGTAGAAGAACCGGCGGCCGGGCTGGTCCTGCACTTCGGTGGCCGGGCGGCCGTCCTGGTCGACGACCTCGTCGGCGGGCACGGCCACGCCCCGCGCATCGCGGTAGGCGTAGGCCTGGATGTAGCCCTGGTTGAAGAGCTTGCCGAAGGGCTCGGGGGTGGAGACATGCCCCAGATCGTAGAGCACCTTGTGCCAGAAACGGGCGTAGAGCAGGTGCAGCACGGCGTGCTCGGCCCCGCCCACGTAGAGGTCCACCCCCATCGGGTGCATCCAGTACCGCTCCAGCTCGGGATCGACGAAACGCTCGTCGTTCTTGTTGTCGATGAAGCGGAGGTAGTACCAGCACGAGCCCGCCCACTGCGGCATGGTGTTGTACTCGCGCTCGTAGCGGACGCCGTCGATCTCGACGAAGCGCCAGGATTCGGGCGCGCGGCTGAGCGGGGGGCGCGGCGGCGCGTCGGGGTCGTCGCTGGCGGCCGGGCGGAAGTCGTCCATCTCGGGGAGCGTCACCGGCAGGTCCTTCTCGTCGACGGGCACCACGCGGCCGTCCGGGGCATAGAGGATGGGGAACGGCTCGCCCCAGTAGCGCTGCCGGGAGAAGAGCCAGTCGCGCAGCTTGTAGGTGACGGTGGCCCGGCCGTAGCCCGTCTCTTCGAGCCACGCGATGATCTTCCGCTTGGCCTCGGCCACGGACAGGCCGTCGAGGAAGCCGCTGTTGACGGCCGGGCCGTCGCCCGTATAGGCTTTGCCTTCGAAGCCCTCGGGCGGCTGTACGGTGCGGATGATGGGCAGGTCGAAGACCTCGGCGAACTCCCAGTCGCGCTCGTCCTGGCCGGGCACGGCCATGATGGCGCCGGTGCCGTAGCCCATCAGCACGTAGTCGGCGATGAAGACGGGGATGCGCCGGCCCGTGGCCGGGTTGACGGCCCAGGCGCCGGTGAACACGCCCGTCTTCTCCCGCGACTCGATCTGGCGCTCCACGTCGGACTTGGCCTCGGCCTGGCGGCGGTACGCCTCCACGGCTTCCTTCGGCGTGGCGGCACCGCCCGTCCACGCCGGCTTCGTCCCCTCGGGCCAGGCCCCGGGCACCAGCGCATCGACGAGCGGGTGCTCGGGCGCCAGCACCATGTACGTGGCGCCGAAGATGGTGTCCGGGCGCGTGGTGAAGACGCGGATCCGCTCCTCCCGCCCGTCGACGGGGAAGTCGATCTCGGCCCCCTCGCTACGACCGATCCAGTTGCGCTGCATGAGCTTGATGGGCTCGGGCCAGTCGACCAGGTCGAGGTCCTTCTCCAGCCGGTCGGCGTAGGCGGTGATGCGCATCATCCACTGGCGCAGGGGGCGCTTGTAGACGGGGTAGTTGCCGCGCTCGCTCCGCCCCTCGTTCGTCACCTCCTCGTTGGCCAGCACCGTGCCGAGCGCCGGGCACCAGTTCACCGGCACCTCGGCGATGTAGGCCAGGCGATACTGTTGCAGGATGTCTTCCTGCTCCTTCGGCGTGCGCCGGTCCCATTCGGGATCCTCCTTGCGCAGCTTCTCGATCAGGTGGCTGATGGGCCGGGCCTTCTGCGCCTCCTCGTCGAAGTAGCTGTTGAAGATCTGGAGGAAGATCCACTGGGTCCACTTGTAGTAGCCGGGGTCGGTGGTGGCCAGCACGCGGTCCCAGTCGTAGCTCAGGCCGATGGACTTGAGCTGCCGCAGCATGTTGGCGATGTTGCGCTCGGTGGTGATGCGCGGGTGCACGCCGTGTTCGACGGCGTACTGCTCGGCAGGCAGCCCGAAGGCGTCGAAACCCATCGGGTGGAGGACGTTGAAGCCGCGCATCCGCCTGTAACGGGCCACGATGTCCGTGGCGATGTAGCCGAGCGGGTGCCCCACGTGCAGCCCCACCCCGCTCGGGTAGGGGAACATGTCGAGCACGTAGAACTTGCGCTTCGCGGGGTCCACCTCGCGCGGCGTGCGGAAGGTCCTGTTGTCCTCCCAGTACCGCTGCCACTTCTTCTCGATGGCGCGAAAATCGTATCCAGCCATGGCGGTCTTCTTTCCGGAACGGCGGGAACCGTCCCGCTTCCTCAACGGAACGTAACCCGTACTGCGTACGTCGCAGGGCGTATTTCGTGCCGCGTGCGGCTCAGGCCCCACGCCCTACGCACCCTGTCAACGCAAACGGTTGTACGAGCCGGTCAAGATAGGGATTTGCCCTGTTCTGCTCACACCCGGCGCCGTGCAGATTCTATAAAACGCACCGGGTTGCGTCCATACGCCGCCGCCGGTTTGCAGGTTCGCGCAACCCGAAAGGCCGGCGAGGGTTCAAGCCCCCGCCCCTTTCGCTTGCCTCTGGCCGGTCCTTCCCATGATCGATCTGCAACAGACGCTCGCCACGGCCCGCACCATCGCGGTCGTGGGCTGCTCCGCCGACCCGCGCCGCACCAGCCACCGCATCGCCCGCTACCTCCAGCGCGCCGGGTACCGCATCCTTCCCGTCAACCCGAATTACGAGGAAGTCCTCGGCGAGCCCTGCTACCCCGACCTCCAGCACATCCCGAAGGAGACGCAGCTCGACATCGTCAACATCTTCCGCCGTTCCGCCCACACGGCGGACATGGTGCGGCAGGTCGTACAATGGCAGGCCGAGACGGGCCAGACACCGGTGGTGTGGACCCAGCTCGGCGTCTCCAGCCCCGAGGCCGAGCGCCTGGCCGCCGGGGCCGGCCTGCCCTACGTCCGCAACCGCTGCATCGCCGTAGAGCACCGGCGCCTGGTGGACGGCTGAACGGCGATGCAGGCGCGGTCGTCCCCAGCAGAGGCCACCAGCCGCACCTCGGCCAGAAAACGCAGGTTTTTGCGCACGTTCACCGAGAAGCAAGTGCTTGACTGTACGATGTTTTGCCGATAGATTAGACCGGTGATACAAGGCCATGGGGCGCGTTGTAACATGGCTCCTGGCAGGTTAATAACAGATTAGCCTGTTATGTAAGTTCAATCACACCACCCGCACGTAGAGAGGGATGAAACAGCATAATGGAGAGGTCTTCATTTAGAATCAAAGTGGAATCGTGGCTTGTCTCAGCAGGTCGTTCGTCCGAATCCGGTGCTCCCCTGAACGTACCACTCATTCCTGCTTCTAACTTCATCCTGGGCAGCGGACGTGAATACGCCCGTGATGACGGCACGCCGACATGGGAAGCGTTGGAAGAAATCATCGGTGGGCTTGAAGGTGGCAAAGCCGTGGCCTTCGCCTCCGGCATGGCTGCGATTGCCGCCGTGTTTGATCAGCTTCCGGTCGGTGCTGTTGTGGTAATACCGGATGATTGTTAATGCGAATTAAGAGTTGACACCATGGTGTCCTGAGCGTTTAGAAGGAGATGACCCCTCACCTCCAACCAAACGCCCGAGGACCCCATGGACTGGCAATATACGCTCATTCATCTGTTCCTCCACGTCTGTGAGCAGTATCAGCGCCGCCTCTGCGTCGTTGCCCAGCGCCTGAGCAACAACCACGCGCCGGCCTTCTCCGATGAAGAAGTCCTCACCGTCTACCTCTTCGGGCTCATGCAGCAGCGCCGCACGCTGACCGACATCTACGCCTACACCCGCGACCACCTGATGGCCTTCTTCCCCAAACTGCCCTCCTACGTCGCCTTCGTGCAGCGCCTCAACCGGCTGGCCGATGCCTTCCCCCTGCTGGTCGAAGCAGCCCTGGAGGCATGTCCGCGCCAGTCCTCTGGTGAGCGACCTGCAGAGCGCTCTGGTGAACCAACCGATTACATCATCGACTCTTTTCCGGTCGTGATGGCCCAGCAGAAGCGCTCGGCCTGGGCCAGGGTCGCTCCGCACATCGCCGGCAAAGGCTTCTGCGCCTCGAAGAACCTGTATTTCTACGGCGTCAAGGTACATGTCGTCGCACGGCGGCGTCCCGGCACGATGCCGCTGCCGCTCTACATCGGACTGGCTCCCGGCCCGGCCAATGACCTGACCGTGGCCCGACAGATCCTACCGCGCCTGCACGAGGGGCGTCTCTTTGCCGATAAGATCTACGCCGACCGTGAGCTAGGCGAGCGCCTGGCAGCCGAGCAGAACCTGCACCTGTGCACGCCGGTGAAGAAGCGCAAGGGGCAGACCGATGTGCTGCTGACCGAGAAGGTGTACTCGCGGCGGGTCAGTCAGCGCCGGCAGCCGATCGAGTCGCTGTTCAATTGGATCGAGCAGAAGACGGGCATCGAGGTGGCCTCGAAGGTGCGTTCGTTCGAGGGCCTCTTGGTGCACGTCTTCGGGCGGCTAGCCGCGGCGATGTGGATCCTCGCGTTCTACCCTTAATTCGCATTGTTATCAAGGGGTTGCCGGTCTGGTGGCCAGGGGTGCAGAACGTGGGCGTTGGCATGTGCAGCGCGTGGCCGTGGACGACACAGCTGGATGGATACAGGCGTGTGCCGTTGCGGATCTGATCTGGCTCGAATCGCCCTCAAACCCCCTGTTAACCGTCGCAGATCTGGAAGCCATCTGCGCAGCACCGCGCAAGCGTGGGGCCATCGTGGCCGTTGACAATACCTTTGCCACGCCTTTGAATCAGCAGCCGCTCGACCTGGGTGCTACCCTGTCAGTCCAATCAGCGACCAAGTTTATAGGGGGGCACTCCGACCTATTGGCAGGGGTTGTCACGACGAGATCGGATGCGCTCTGGCACGCGCTTAGGAAGTCTCGCGAGTTGAACGGCGCAACGCCAGGAACCCTCGAGGCCTTTCTCGCCATTCGTGGGGCGAGGACACTTGCGCTTCGCTTACAGCGGGCTCAGGAAACAGCCATGATACTTGCGGAACGCCTAGAGAAACACGCCCTCGTCGCTCGTGTCCGCTATCCGGGCTTACCGTCCCATCCGACACATGCGATTGCCAGGCGTGTGCTCAAGGGCTTTGGGACCATCATTTCATTCGATTTGCGGGGAGGAGCAGAAATGGCGGATGCTGTCTGCAAGAACCTCAGGCTCATTCGCCACGCCACCAGTCTGGGAGCCGTGGAATCGACAATCGAACGAAGAGCGGCCATCCCGGGACAGGAACACTTGCCCCCTTCACTCTTGCGCCTCAGCGTTGGTATTGAAGACCCGGACGACCTGTGGACTGATCTCGACTCGGCCATACGCGCTGCTGCACGTTGACTCTGGCGACAGTTATACGGCGACAGTTATACAATATCTAGAAGGCGATGTTGGATCCGGCCTAACGTCGCGTGCGGCTGACACTTACCATTAGGCCTCCTGTGGAACGCTTCTACCGTGTGCACATACGAAGCACGTGTACACTACGTGTAGTGGAGGTGCGACATGCAGAAGAAGCTGACCATTACTATTGACGAGCAGGTTTACGAGGGACTCTACCGCGTCGTCGGCTCCGGGCGCATCAGCCAATTCATTGAGAAACTGGTTCGCCCCCATGTGCTTCCTCATGAACTTGAAAACGCCTATGCTCAAATGGCGCAGGATGGTGAGCGCGAAGCAGAGGCGCTTGACTGGTCGGAAGCCCTGATTTCGGATACGGACGATGAGACGCGGTGAGATCTGGTGGGTTAACTTCGATCCGTCGGTTGGCGGCGGGATTCGAAAGAAGCGGCCGGCCATCATTGTGAGCAATGATGCCGCAAACAAGTTCTTGAATCGCGTTCAGGTTGTGCCGCTGACGTCGAATACGGGGCGACTCTATCCAAGTGAGGCGTATGTGACGGTTGGAAGTCGAACCAGCAAAGCGATGGCGGACCAACTGACGACAGCAAGCAAGCAACGTCTGCTGAGCAAGGTGGGGGAGGTCGCGCCTTCAGAGCTTGAAGCGGTGGAGCGTGCTATACGGATCCAACTCGATCTACACTAGGCGCGTGCGGGAAGGAGTCCTAACAACGCGTTCCGTCGGACGTCATGCGGGGCGACGTTTTCGCTCGCGAACGCATCGCCTGCGGCCCGCATGCCGCCGCTGACCGTTATTCGGCCCGGTTCCGCTCAGCAGCGTCCCCCGCGGAGGCCAGCAGCCGCAGTTCAGTCAGAAAACTCAGGTATTCGCGCACATGTGAAGCCCCGAGCTGTGCCGGATGACGCTTGCCGTGAAAGTAGATAAACCGTTTGATCCACTGGATACAGGCTCGTTCCGTGCTTATACTGTAGTGCCGGGTCCGGCAGACGGACCGAACCTGATCGAGCAACCGGGGCGAAGACGGGTTCATGGTGCTTCATGGCAATATGTGTAATATATATTGGTATTATATAGCCCGTGGCGGTATATTGTCAAGCAGGACCGAGAGGTAAGTGCTTGATTGTAGGATGCTTTGTCGATAGATTAGACCGGTGATACAAGGCCACGGGGCGCGTTGTAACACGGCCCATGGCGGGTTAATAATAGGTTAAGCATCAATAGAGACTGTCTAAGTGCCTGAACTCATCAAAGATATTCTCGCGCTAATAGTGACGCCGGCGGTGCTAGTTGCCCTAGGAGCCTACATGCTGCGGCAATTCTTTGAGCAAGCACTCAAACGCGATATCGAATCATATAAAGCAAACTTGAGCAAAGAGAACGATCTTGCAAAGGCCCGGCTAGAGACTGAACTAAAGGCGCAACTCTTCGAGCATCAGTCTCGATTCAGTCATCTTTCTCAGAAACAAGCCGAAGTAATTGGAGAGACGTTTAGCCTATTGGTAGATGCCGAAGAAGCCCTGAAGGTAATTGCCGAGGAGGAGGTGTATTCGGAGGGTTATAATGAAGCTGTTGAACGAGTTAAGGCGTTCACCACTTTCTCTTGCAAAAACGAGATCTACTTTTCGGATCCCATTATCGAGGGCGTTAAAAACATCCGAAAAGCGTTTTTTGGTAGTGTCAACCGGATGAACATTGGGAAGCAGGCCGGGGGGGAATGGGAGTTAGAGTGCATGCAAAAAGCTTTAGAAATTGCGTTTATTGAAATCCCGAAACTAAAAGCTGAATTGAGAGGTCTTTTTAGAACATATATTTCCGCCTCGAGGCCAGGGGATGCTTAGCCCCAGTTTGCAAGCGACAAAGGGCGTTTCGACATTTTCTGCGGTATTGCCCCGCGCCCAGGTTTTGCTTACCCTTACTGGAGAGCCAAGCAGCCTTTGCGCTTGAAACCTGACCGTTGGGCGGCCTCGATTGTCGCAACGACGCGACGGTAGGAATTGACACCAACCATCAAGCAAGAAAGGGGACCCAGTATGGCTGTAGCGATTAGTGCAGATGTTCCGGGTCAGACCAAGGAAGGATATGAGGAAACAATCCGGCTTCTTGGGGATGCCCTTAAGGGGGCTCCGGGCTTCATTATGCACTTCGGCCACCCGATTGAAGGCGGTTGGCGTGTCGTAGAAGTCTGGGAGTCGTCGAAAGATGCCGCGGACTGGTTCGCGAAGCATGTTCGCCCCAACCTGCCTCCTGACGTCAAGCCACAGCGCCACACCCATGAGCTCCACACACTCATCCGTAGGTGATTGAGCGAAAGCGAATTGGCGTGCCATCATCACAACGCCATCTTGGAGTGACGTCCGCCCAACAACCGGTTGCAGCGGACGGCGCGAAGCGCGCCGCCGCTGAACCGAAGCGTTATGCGCCTTTAAAAATCCTGAAGGCCATGAGCGTAGTTTCAACAGACAGGGATAGGCCTATGCGAATCGTTGGGTATGAGCCCCATAATGTGCGTACCTCACAAAGGTTTTCACCTTTAGTGACCCGGTTCTTGGTTATATTTTTCCTGGGGTCACTTTGCCTGGTCCCTTGTGCGGCCTCTCAAATACAACCCCTCCGCGGCGCGGAGCAAAAAGTCTTCTCTACTACTTCAGGCTGGAGTGACCAGTTCGCGCTGCCCGGCCCGAACTTTGACGTTACCGCGCTTACTTCCAATGAAGATGCCGTCTTTGTCGCTGGGGCGTTCTCTCATATCGGGAAACATCCTGTCCAGAGCCTGGCCCGCTGGGATCGTGCAACCCAGACCTGGGAAGAAATGGGCGGAGGGCTCAGCCTGGCAAACGGCGAGGGGCTCATCCAGGCACTTGCTGTCGGAGAAGCCGGGGAACTCTATGTCGCCGGGACCTTTGCTGAACCTGGGGGAGATTTTTTCTCAAAAGTGGCTGTTTGGAACGGCGAGTCCTGGCACGTACTCGGGGGATCGCTGGATCCCGGCTCCGTGTCTGACTTGCTCTTCCACAACGGCGTTTTGTACGCCAGTGGGGCTATCCCGGGCGCAAACGGGACGTTCGAGGGGGTAGTACAGTGGGACGGCAATGCCTGGCTTCCCCTGGGCGAAGGAACGAGCGGTACGGCGGCAAGCCTAGCCGTCGACGCGGAAGGGAGCATCTATGCGGGAGGCGCTTTCTTACCCGAGGAAAATGTTGTCTATGGGGTGGGACGCTGGGATGGAAGCGCCTGGTCTTTTCTCGATAGCCGGATCGAGGGCGGCATCCAACCCGGTCCACTCGTTTCCTCTTTGTCCATCTGGGGTGATCAACTCTATGTCGCCGGCCACTTTGACACCATAGGAGGTATCAACAGTAATAGCGTAGCCCGGTGGGATGGACAGGAATGGCATGCGCTAGAGATGTCTCAGTTCGTCTTTCTCCCTGAGATTGCTGTGCTCTCTTCGGGGCAGATCTACCTCGGAAGCGGATTTACATTATATGCATGGGATGGGCAGGCCTGGTCTGATCCCGGTCTCTCTCTTCCGTTTGAGATCCAGCTTCTGGAGCAAGACGGCGATGAGCTTTTCATCGGGGGCGTGAGTGTCTTCGGTGACCTTGTTCCTCCTGCCTCCGTGCACCTCTACCGGTATGACGGTAGCGAACTTAATGTTTTTCATACGGAAGGAGCCTACGGCATCACCGGTCAGATCCATGTTCTGGCTGCGGATGACGAATATGTCTATGCAGGCGGGGAATTCAATTTTGCCGGTCTGGTGCCCGGTCAAAACATAGCCCGCTGGGATGGGATGCAGTGGACCGCGCTGGGCGCCGGGCTCGACGATGCGGTGCTTGCCCTGACTCTCGATGCCACAGGCTCCCTTTACGCAGGCGGGCGCTTTACACGGTCCGGCGCCACGGAGGTCCACCATGTAGCCGTCTGGGATGGGGCACAGTGGCAACCCCTGGGCGGCGGCGTAGACGGACCCGTCAATGCGTTGCTCGTCGCCGGCGATGACCTCTACGTCGGCGGGTATTTCGACACCGCCACCGATGCCAATGGAACCGTACCCGTCCAAAACCTGGCCCGCTGGGATGGCACGCAGTGGCACGAAGTCGGGGGCGGGGTGGAAGGCAAAGTCAACAGCCTTACGCTCGGCGATGACGGCATCCTCTACGCCGGCGGCAGCTTCGAAGAACAGGGAGGGCTCCTCACGCGACATGGCGTCCGGGCCTGGGATGGGGTGCAGTGGACCCCGCTGGGGAACGATTTTGGGGGACCGGTCTGGACCGTCGCCTGGCATGGAGGCACGCTTTACGCCGGCGGCAACTTCATCGAATCGCTGGGGGATCCGGGCAACGGCATCGTGCGCTGGGATGGCCAGCGCTGGCAGGGGATGGGAGCAGGCACACAAGGTCCCAACGTCGATGTCGAAGCCATCGCCTTCAGCGATCGCGGTGATCTCTACGCCACCGGCTGGTTCGCCGGGGCCGGCGAAAGCTCCGCCCCCCTTGTGGCCCGCTGGGATGGCACGCAGTGGCACCCGCTCGACGGTGGACTTTATGGCACCTACGGGCTGGCTCTGGCCATCGAAGGGCGGGAGGTGTACGTAGGGGGCGCCTTTCTCTCAGCCGCAGCCCCGCTCTTCTCCGGCGGCATTCCGGCGGGAAACTTCGCCCGGTGGACGATGCCCATCGACCTTCCCATCGAAGAAGAGGGGCAGCCTCCCACTTCACTCGAACTACACCAGAACTACCCCAACCCCTTTAGCGGACGAACAACGATTTCCTACGTCTTGTCCCGTCCGTCCCGCGTCGAGCTGGTGGTCTACGACGTGTTAGGACGGGGGGTGGCGACGCTGGTGGATGCATGGCAGGCGGCGGGTAAGCACACCGTGGTCTTCGACGTGCGGCAGTTGCCCGGTGGGGTGTACTTCTGCCGGCTCTCGACGGACCATGGGGTCGAGACGCGTAGCATGACGGTGCTTCGCTAGCCGATGCTGGCCGGCGGGAGACGCGTACGGCGATTTCACATCGCCGATCATTTCGCTAACGAAACCGAAATGGAGCCTATGTAGCATCACGAGACCATGAAGAAGCCTCTGCGGCGTAATTCTTCGCAGGCAAGACCTCCGGCCAAGAGTCTCTTGCCAGGGAAAGACTGCCGGCAGAGGCTTCAAATACCCCCAAGGCACGATTCCATCAAACACCCAGGAGGCCAAACTATGACGCTGCAACGATCTCAAATGTTCACCTGCGCGCTGGCGCTTTGCGCCGGCTTCACCCTGGCGAGCCCCGATTTCTTGCTGGCTCAACTTCGAAAACTGGAAGAACCCAACCGGGTAACCCAGGCGGCCATCTACGTGGATGAAGCTGGTATCGAACACGCCACCGTCATCAATGTCCGCTTCACCGATCAAGTCTTCTTTTCAGACCAGAAAGCCAGTTTAACCAGAGCAGAACTGAACCCGCTTCACACCTCAGTCATCAATGCATTGTTCGACAGATTGGAACAGCGCTATGGTTCATTCGGCATCGAAAAGTTGTACCCCTGGGCGCGTTGGGGGGACAACCAGCGCATCAATAAACGTACCGGCAAGGTCGTTACGATTCCGGACTTCTCGCAAGTATATGTTCTCCGCTTTGCATCGCCGGTCCCCATCGACGAGGTGGCCGAGACACTCTCCAGGCACGATCTTGTATCCTATGCGGAAGGTCCCGAAGTGGGATATATGCTCGACCAATCATCCCTTGAGATACCGGATCTTTTTCAAGAAGCAGCCTTCGAAGCCGCGATGATTCCCTTCGTGGTTTCGCCAAACGATTATCAATACAATCGATTCTTGCAAACGGGCCTTGCCTCTGAGGGCCAATGGGGTCTCAGTCAGGTGAACGCGGAGGCAGCATGGGATATCTCGAAAGGGGACGGGATTACTATCGCGGTCACAGAAGACTGGAAGACCTCAAACTGTTTCACGACACCCCATCCTGACCTGAGCGGACGGCTCGACAACAGCGCCGTCAATAATTGCTTTCAAAATAGCTCCTCGACCTGGCACGGGACAGCCAGTGCCGGTATCGCCGGAGCGATTACGAACAATACCAATTGGAACGCCAGTCTGGGATGGAATGTCAGCTTGAAGGGATATACGTGGGGGTCAACAGGCATAACTGCTGCTGCCAATGACCCATCAGTAGACATCATTAATGCCAGTTGGAGAAGTGGCAATACCTGTAATTTAAAGATAGCAGTCCACACAGCCCTCTCTTCAGGCAAGCTCATCGTAGCCGGGAATGGAAACGGCCCTTCCACCGGCTTTAATCCGCCAGTTGTTACCTATCCTTCCGGATTTGACTTCCGCTCAGACCAATATTGTGGATCCACATTCCTACCGAGCCTGGGTGATACACAGGTGATGGCTGTTGCTGCTTCTGATACGCTCGATCTCCACCTGGACTACTGCGTTAATAATTACCCTGACTCCTGCCCGTATAACTACAGCCCTGGCACGGATCCGGTAAATAATCCGACACAAGCCTTCATGGATGTGGCGGCACCGGGTATTCTAACCTGGGTGCTTTATGTTAATGCCGATGGTAGCCCCAACGGGGTTAGACGTACAGGCACCTCCTTCGCCGCACCGATGGTCAGTGCCCTCGCCGCACTCATCCTGGCTACCGACAACACGCTGACGCCCCAACAACTCTACGAGGTGATCATCCGGGCCACTGATAAAGTCGGCCAACATACCTACTCCTATATCGGATTACTCGAACAATCGTGGAACCAGTACTTCGGCTACGGGCGCATCGATGCCTATCACGCGCTCCTGGTGGCCACGCAGAACCCGCTCCCGCTGATCGCCGGACCGTCCACGCTCGGGGTCTGGGAATACGGCACGTGGACCGCCGACCCGCAGTACGGCATCACCCCCTTCCAGTACGACTGGTACTACCGCTACTGTGGCGAGACGCCGTATGGGCCCACGCAGGGACCCGAGCCGGACTGCGAACCCTGGGTCTATGCCGGCAGCGGGGCGTCCCTGACGCGCAGAGACCTCGTAGACTTCGAGTTGAAGGTCGTCGTAACCGATGACAAGGGCAAGACGGGCGAGTCCACCAAATATGTATATGTGGGGGGAAGCGCTCCGTCAAAGCAAGCCACAGCCGAGGCGGCACCCCGGACCGCAGCGGCGATGCCGGTGGCGTACGCGCTGTTGCCGAATTACCCGAACCCGTTCAATCCCCAGACCGAGATTCGCTTTGCCCTACCGGAGGAAAGCGCCGTGGAGCTGGTGGTCTACGATGTGATGGGGCGGGAGGTGGCCCGCCTGGTGGATGGGGTGATGCCATCGGGTTATCACCGTGTCGGCTTCGACGCCGGGGATCTGCCTTCGGGGTTGTACGTGTATCGTCTGCGAGCAGGGGGCTTTGCAGAGGCGCGGCATATGGTGCTGGTGCGGTGAAGCGGCACATAACGCCTTTATGGCCTCCCTTTGTCAAGGGCAAAATCGTCCGTAGCCGAAAAAGGCAGCTGCTTCGGTTACCCTCTGGCTCTCAGGCACCCATCTACTCGTCGCTGCGTGTGTCTTGTCTGTGTGGTTTCGCACCCGTCTGGGGCGCCGTACCCAACACCTTTCGAGGGTCAATGAAGCAAGGGCTGAGGAACTGCCGCAGCCTCGTCCAGCTCGGCTCCCGCCAAGCGCCGCTAGAAGACATCACGTTCGCTGATACGGTCGGCATCTTGTCGTGCGTGCTCACCGAGCGACCGGACGGCAAATCCCGGCCGGTCACCCCGTCTCCCGTTATTCGGCCCGTTTCCGCTCAGCAGCGTCGCCGCCGATGGCTGTCGGAGCAGCCACAGTCATACTCCCTGGGGGGAGTGAATAGGACGGGCCGGTCGTGCTGTCCAATCAAGCGCAGGAGGGTCAGCCCTGGCGAGCCGGATCGCTTGCCTAGCAGCACCGTGCGCTTCCCATGAGGCTTCAGATCCCTACGGCTCAGGTCCGCCACTCGTTATACGCCGAGCTCAGCACGCGGCCCGGTGGCTATCGGTCGTTCATGATGCTGTCTGTCAGGCCGTTTGTAGGAACGTCTGTTCGTCGAAGTACTGACCGCGCCGCAGCATGTAGTAGAGACTGCGGCCGAGCTTGTGACTGAGGATGCCCAGCGCCTTGCCCTTGCCGTGCTTCTGCGTCATGCGCTCGACGTAGCCCTTGACGGCCTTCGACTCGCGCATCAGGACGAGGGCCGCCTCGCTGAAAGCCCACTTCAGGTGGCCGTTACCGATCTGCTTGAACGAGGGCAAACCGGCCGCCTTCCCGGCCGAGGTCTTTGTCGGACGAATGAGCCGGGCATAGGAGCAGAACTGCTGATGCGAGTCGAAGCGCGTCACGTCGTCAATCTCGTAGAGGAAGATGAGCGCCAGCACCTGGCCGACGCCGGGAATCGAACGCAACAGGTCGTAGGTGCGGCGGTCGTCGATGCGGGCCTGCTGCTCGAGTTGGCGCTCCAGTTTCCGGATAAGCCGGTCATAGTGCGCGATCAGGTCGAGGTCGGCCTCGACCGAGGCGCGGACCTGCGGATCGTCGAAGGCGGCTACCACCTCGTCGCGGCAGGTTGTCACTGAGCGGTTGGCCAGGCGGCGCCCGAAGGATTCGAGGCGGTACTGCCAAGAGGTGTTCTGTACGTGCGCCAGCCGTTCGGCGCGTTTGCGGACGAAGTGGGTGCGACGGCGAAGCAGGTCCCGCGTAGCCCGCTTCTCTTTGGGATAGACGTGCGCCAGCGGGAAGGTGCCCCCGCGCAAGAGCCGGGCGATGGTGTGCGCATCCTGACGGTCGTTCTTGGTCTTACCGCCGTGGACAGCCTTCATGTAGAGGGCGTGCCCGAGGACAAAGGCGATGCCCTCGCGCTCGCAGAGATCGGCTAACCAATACCAGGTGAAGATGCACTCGCAGCCGACGACGAGTTCCTCACGGAAGGGCGTGATGGCCTTGAGGAAGCTCTTGGGGTTGGCCAGCGTGTTGCGCTCGAGGAGAACGGTGCCCGTGGCGTCGAGCACGCAGACGAACATGGTCTTGGTGTGTAGATCGACGCCGGCGTAGTGCGTATGTTGGCCGTCGTAGAATCTCATGGCAGATCCTCCTGGGGTCTGGTTTTGTGGAAGTGAAGCGCTACAAAGTAGGCTTCAGGAGGAGGCCATGATTAATATCCAGCGCATCAACGCGGTCGCAGGGGCGCTCGGCGTTTTCCGGTGCGTAGTTGCATCGCTTCACCGGCACCGATAGGCTTCACCGTTGAACCATGAGGCCCTTTGCCGCTGACCGGCGGGCCGTTATGCAGCAGAATTTCATTTAAAAAGTAATGATATATCGGTTCCTTGAAATTGCTGCTCTTGGAGCAACTGTATTGGCCGGGATATGGTTTTGGAAAGAACCAGGCTTTGAACCTGCGATTACCTTTCTCAGCGGCCTTGCTACATTTATTGGATTAAAGCCCGTAACCGCCGTCGCCGCCCCCTTGCCCGCGCAGCCATCGTGCAGGGATGAGACCGTTGTGCAGTCGCCGCCGATAGGCTAGAACACGTACCGCAGGCCGAACTGGAACTGGCGCGGGGGGCTGGCATTGCGGCGCACGAGCACGCCCGAGTCGGCCGGACCGACCTGGATCTGGTTGCTCTGCGTGGCATTGTTCGAGTACCCGCTCAGGTTCTCCGCGTTGAAGACATTGAACACGTCGGCGCGGAACTCGAGGTGACCGCCACGGACGGGCAGGCGGTACTGGAGGCCCACGTCGAACGTGTTCGACCACGGCAGGCGGTCGCTGTTACGGCCCTCGCCGGGCTGGCGGTCGCTGTTGCCCACGTAGGCATCGCCAAAGGAGCGGCCGTCGCCGTTGAGGTCGGTGGTGCCGAAGCGCGTGGCATCCGGGATGCGGTTGATGGGCTGGCCGCTCTGCAGCAGCGCCGCCACGCTGAGCCCCAGGTTGCGGACGGGGTAGTAGTAGAAGATGGCGTTGATGACGTGCGTCCGGTCGTTGATGGACGGCCCCCACTCGGCCTCGAAGTCGTTGGCGTCCATCGCCCGGAAGTTGATGTCCTCGGTGTTGTTGCGCAGGCGGGAGAGCGTGTACGAGAGGCGGTAGGCGTAGTCGTCGCCGCTCCGATCCTTGAGCAGGTTGAAGCTCGCCGCCCAGTAGCGGGCCTCGCCGGCCGTCTCGGTCATGACGATGTTGCGGGCGCCGCCGGGCACGGGGCCGACGGGCCGGGTGGCGTCGGCCTCGGCGGGCGTGCGCACGAGCGCCCGGAGTTCGTCCGGCGTCTTGCCCTCGATGTCGGCCCGGGTGAGGCGGTAGGGCGCCGGTGCATTCAGGTTACGCAGGCGAAACAGGTTGTACGACCGCGTGTGCATCAGGTCCACGTAAAAGAGGCGGTCCGGGCCGAGCTGGAGCTGGTAGCCCAGCGAGAACTGATGCGTGTACGGGTTGTCGTAGCCGTCCGGGTTGAGGATCCGGCGCTCGTTGCTGAAAACGTCCTCGCGACGGGCCCGCACCTCCTCCGGCGTCGGGCCGCCCAGGTAGGGCACGCCCTGGAAATCGGCCGTCAGGTTGCCCTCGAAGGTGACGCGGTCGAGGTCGGTGTGCGAAGGCAACAGACCCAGGTCGATGAGCCGGCGTAGCTGCTGCTTGAAACCCTCGGCCGTGGAGTTCTGCTGGAGCGCATCGCTGTAGATAGCATAGACGATCTTGTCATAGAAGATGCCGTAGCCGCCGCGCAGCGCGCTCCGCTCGTCGAGCTTGTAGTTGAAGCTGAAGCGCGGGGCCAGGTTGTTCCAGTCGCCGGTGGTGCCGCCGCCCTTCGAGAGGTTGTCGTAGTCGTAGCGCAGGCCGAAGGTCAGGTTGAGCCGGTCGCTGGCCGAGACGAGGTCCTCGACGTAGAAGCTCCAGATGTTCTGCCGCGCCCCGAACGCCTTCGGGCGTAGCTCGACGCTGTAGTTGAGCACCTCGGGGTTGAGCGGGGCCAGGTCCTCCGGACGCAGGCCCGCCCCCGGATTCATCGCCCGGAGCTGGTCGAGCTGGGCCTGCGTCAGCTTGACGGTGTAGTTGCCGTTCGGGTTGCCGCCGCCGGTGAGGGAAAAGTCGGACGAGACGAGCTCGGCGCCGAGTTTGAAGGTGTGGTTGCCGCGTGTGGCCGTGAGCTTCTGCTGGAGCTGGAACGTGTTCTCGAGGTCGTCGAACAGGAAGCCGGGATGTCCGAGGACGGCCACGGACAGTTCCTGCGGGTCGAGGACGGACACCTGCGGCCCGTCGCTCGCGCGGGCGTAGTTCCACCGAAAGCGGCTGTACTGGAGGTTCGTCTCGGCCACGAAGCCATCGCCCGTGTACGTGTTCATCAGCGCCACGAGGACGCTGTTGCGGTCCTGCGTGTTGGCGGCCGAGGGGAACGTGGTGCCACCTTCGAGGCCACCGCCCTGCCGCTCGATCTGCACCAGCCCCACGTTGGCCCGCACGGTCGAGCGAAGACGGTCGCTCCAGCGGTGATCGACCCGCGCCGACGCGTACGTGAAGTGGTTCTGTCCCTCGACCGTCTCG
Source organism: Rhodocaloribacter litoris (assembly GCF_011682235.2). NCBI lineage: Bacteria > Pseudomonadati > Rhodothermota > Rhodothermia > Rhodothermales > Rhodothermaceae > Rhodocaloribacter > Rhodocaloribacter litoris. The sequence goes on from NZ_CP076718.1 coordinate 1,423,142, forward strand.
GTGAGGCCGAGCTGGGGCACCCGCAGCAGGTTGTCCTTGAAGTCGGTCGTGTGCTCGACGTTGACGAAGAAGAACGTCCGGTCGCGGCGGATCGGCCCCCCGAAGGCCACACCTCCCTGCTGGCGCATGAAGCCGTCCTTGACCGGGTTGCCCGAGAGGTCGCGCTGGGCGAAGCGGTAGGCCCCGTCGAGGGCCGGCCCCGGGCGCATCAGGTAGAAGGCTTCGCCGGAGAAGCGGTTGCTGCCCGACTTCGTGGTGATGTTGAACACCCCGTTGCCCGTCCGGCCGAACTCGGTCGAATAGTTGTTCGTGAGCACGGTGATGTCCTGCACGAACCCCGTCGGGACGGCGAATTTCTGCCCGCCGAGGAAGTTCTCGTTGTTGTCCATCCCGTCGACCATGTAGTTGACGTAGAGCGAGTTGGCGCCGTTGACGCTCACGTTGGGCGCCTCGGGGAAGAAACCGGTCGCCTGCGTCACGTTCGGGAGGCGGTAGAGCACGCGCGTCACGTCGCGCCCTTCGACGGGGAGCAGTTCCACCTCCTGCTCGCGCAGCGTGGCCCCCACCTCGGCGTTGACGGTGTTGATCTCGGCAAAGCTCGTCTGCGCCGTGACGGTCACCTCGCCGAGTTCGACGGTGCGCACGGGCACCAGTAGCAGGATGATGCTCCGCGTATAGTTGGCACGGAGGCGGAGGTCGTCGGCGCGGGCCTCGTGGTAGGCCTCCGTCTCGGGCACGAACACGTCGTACAGGCCGGCGGTGGTCACGGCGGGAAAGCGCACCTTGCCCTGGGCGTTCGTGACGGCCGTCTCGCCATACCCGATGACTTCGTTCTCCAGGTACACCGTCACGCCCGGCACCGGCGCCCGGGTGTCGAAATGGAGGACGGTCACTTCGAGCCCGGCCTGCGCATACGCACCGCCGGCCAGCATCAGACCCAGCAACAGGGAAAAGAAGCGTACGGAAAGCATCGTGCGAGATCGGGGGGACGGAGCAGCATACGAAGGCAGGCGGTGTCCGGTCGCGGGCACCGCCGCAGTCGGGGGTTGGTTGCGCCAGGCAAACCGGTGTTACGCCCCATCAAACTACCGAAGGCACCACCCCCGTGGCAACGTCTCCGACGATCTCGCCAAAAAAGAACGGGGGAAGGCGACCGGCACCCTCCCCCGTCGAAGCCGAAACCCGTACGGTCTCAGGGTTTCCTGCCGTAGACTGTCACGCTCACGATGGCCCCGCCCCGACGGCGATAGGCGGCCAGTTCGTCCGCGTCGACGTATTCGAGGATCACTTCGTCCGGCACAGGGATGACCTTCTCCTCCAGCACCCGCACCTCCTCGAAACCGGCCTCGCGCAGCCAGTCCAGGTAGGTCGTCTCCTCGACAGCGCCGGCGACGCAGCCGGCGTAGAGCTCGGCCGAGCGCCGGACGGCTCCGGGCAGCCCGCCCCGCACGACGATGTCCGAGACGGTGAAATGCCCGCCCGGGCGGAGCACGCGAAACATCTCGGCGAAGGCCCGGCGCTTGTCCGGCACCAGGTTGAGCACGCAGTTGCTGATGACCACGTCGACCCGCCCGTCCTCGAGCGGCAGCGCCTCGATGTCGCCTTCGACGAAGCGGACGTTCTCGTAGCCGAGCTTCGCGGCGTTCTGGCGGGCACGGGCCACCATTTCGGGCGTCATGTCCACACCGAGCACCTCGCCCCCGGCCCCGACGAGCGTGCGGGCGATGAAGGCGTCGAGGCCGGCGCCGGAGCCCAGGTCGAGGACGGTGTCGCCCGGACGGATGGCGGCCAGCTTCGTGGGCAGGCCGCAGCCCAGGCGCAGGTCGGCCTCGGCCACGTAGCCTTCCACGTCGTCATAGGCCTCGCCGACCATCGAGACCTCGTCGCCGCAACAGGCACTGCCGCAGCCACACCCCGCCTCGCCGGATGCGGCGAGCGCACCGTACTTCGCCCGCACCAGCGCCTTGACGGCCCCGGCCTCCTCCGGCGTCGTGGTCGTCTCCTCCGTCGTTCCGCCGCAGCAGTCGGTGTCGCAGCAGGGCTTCGTCTCGGCGGTGATGACGACTTCCCGCGTGTGCCCGGTCCGCCGGGCCTGTACGTCGATGGTCATGGTGCTCTCCGTTGATGATGAAAAAAAGGCCGGGTGGTCAGCAGCCATCCTCCGGCAGGGACAACGCCTCGAAAAACGCCTCGAAGGCGGCCCGGGCACGACGGAGTGCCCTCACGTCCAGGCAGTAACAGACACGCGGCCCCTCCACGTCCCCGAGGATGAGGCCCGCCTCCCGGAGCACTTTCAGGTGTTGCGAGACTGTGGCCTGTGCCAGCGGCAGGATCTCCACCAGATCGCCGCAGATGCACGTCTGCCGGGATGCCAGCGCCCGCAGGATGGCCAGCCGCGCCGGATGGGCCAGCGCCTTCGCCAATTCGGCCAGCTCGACATCCGTTTTCGCGAAGGCTTCCGTCTTGGTCGTTGCCATGGGAGCACCCGCCGTTTTATCGTTTATCGCAAATATACGATTAAACATTCCGGAGTTGCAACGGAGACGAAAAAAACTTCTCCGGCGGAACTTCCCCCGTCGATCCGGCAACAAGCAGCCGACCGTACGAACCCGGCCCCTGGAGCCCTTGAACACGCCGCCCCATCCGTTCACCCGCCGCCCCCACCGGACGCTCATCGGGCTCTCCGTGCCCGTGCTCTTTTCCCTGGTGGCCGAGCCGGTGACGGGGCTGGTGGACACGGCGTTCGTGGCCCGGCTGGGGGCGACCCCGCTGGCCGCCCTCGGCGTGGGCACGATGGTGCTCTCGAGCGTCTTCTGGATCTTCAACTTCCTCGGCGTCGGCACGCAGACCGAGGTGGCGCAGGCCCACGGACGGGGCGACGCCGCGCACGCCCGCCGGATGAACGGCCTGGCCCTGGCGATGGCCGCCGGCTTCGGGGTGCTACTCCTGCTCGCCGGCTACCCGCTCTCCGGCGCCGCCGCTACGGTCATGGGCGCCGCAGGCGATCTGCACGAAGCCGCCGCCACCTACATCCGCCTCCGCTGGTTCGGCGCGCCGGCCGTCCTCCTGACCCTGGCCGCCTTCGGGACGCTTCGCGGGCTGCAGGACATGCGGACGCCGCTCTACGTGGCCGTGACGGTCAACGCGCTGAACATCGCCCTGGACGCCCTGCTCATCTTCGGCGCCGGGCCGGTGCCTCCGCTGGGCATCGCCGGCGCGGCGGCGGCCAGCGTCGTGAGCCAGTGGATCGGCGCGGCGTGGGCCGTGGGCACCGTGCTGCGGCGCCTCGGCCGCCCGGCCCGCCTCCCCGTCGGCGAGGCCCTGCGCCTCCTCCGCGTCGGCGGCGACCTGTTCGTGCGGACGGGCCTGCTGACGCTCTTCCTCGTGCTGACGACGCGGACGGCCACGCGCATCGGGGCCGAGGGCGGCGCGGCCCATCAGGCCATCCGGCAGGTGTGGATGTTCACCGCCCTGTTCCTCGATGCCTTCGCCGTCACGGGGCAGAGCCTCGTCGGCTTTTTCATCGGCGCGGGCGACCGGGCGCAGGCGCGGCGCGTGGCCCGGGTGGTCTGCGGCTGGAGCCTGGGCACGGGCGTCGCGCTCGGCCTGGCGATGTGGCTCGCCGAGGGGCCGGTGATCCATCTGCTGGTGCCCGCCGGGGCTGCGGCGGTGTTCGTCCCCGCCTGGCATCTGGCGGCCCTCTCGCAGCCGCTCAACGCGCTCTCGTTCGCCACCGACGGCCTCCACTGGGGCACGGCCGATTTCCGCTACCTCCGCAACGCCATGATCGCGGCGACGACGCTCGGCACGGCCGGGCTGCTCCTCATCGACGTGCGGCACCCGCAGGCGCTGGCGCTCGTGTGGGCCGTCACCCTCGGCTGGATCGCCGTCCGGGCCGCTTTCGGCGTGGCGCGCATCTGGCCCGGCGTGGGCCGGAGCGTCTGGGCCGGCCCCGCTCAGCGCGTGAACGAGCGCGTGCCGTCCGGCTGAAACACGTAGCGGAACGTGTAGTAGCGCGGCGGGCCAGAAGGCGTGCCGTCCGGGCTGTCCCTGTAGAAGCTGAGGAACTGCACCTTGGCGTACTTGCCGTCGCGGGTGCGGAGGACGAGCACGCGGTCCGGGATCGGGATGACGGTGTGGGTATCGAACTGGTACAGGTACCACCCCTGGCCGCTGCCGGTGGGCAACTCGGCTTCGTACCCCCCGGCGGGTGCCTCGTCGAGGGCGTCGAAGGCCTCGTCGACGTACTGGCCCGTCCCGTTGACCCGGACCTCGACGCTGTTGAAGGCCAGATCCCAGTCATCGTCCGCCTCGTCTATGACCACGACGGGCCCGTTCTCGCGCAGGCTGAAATAGACCCAGCCGGCGGGGGTCGCGTCCAGGTTTTCGACCCGGTGTGCGACGGGCTGCGCCATCAGGGAGGGGAGGCCAAGGAGGAAGGTCGAAAGGCAGGCAAGCAGGCGCATGGTGTGTCCGTATCGATGGTGGATGCTCCGTTCCCTGCCTGATAACGCCCGCGCCTGCCGTGCGTGCCGCCCCGGGCATGAAGCCGGGATGAACACCCCGGCTCATGCCTTCAGATCGGCCCGCAGGGTGAAGAAAAAGGTGCTGCCCCGTCCGTCCCCCTCGGATTCGACCCAGGCCCGCCCGCCGTGGGCCTCGGCGATGCGCCGCACGAGCGCCAGCCCGACGCCGGTGCCGTCGATGCCGGTTTCCAGGCGTTCGAACAGTTCGAAAACCTTCTCATGATACGCCGGCGCGATACCGATTCCGTTGTCGCGCACCCAGCACCGTGCCATGCCATCCTCCAGCCGCCCGCCGATCTCGATCCGCGGATGCGGCTGATCCCCCATGAAGCGCACCGCGTTGTCGATCAGGTTCTGAAAAACCTCCCCGAGGCGGACGGGGTCACACGAGAGGACCGGCATGTCCGGCGCGATGATGAGTTCGACGTCTTCCTGTTGCCGGTTGCCGAGGACGGCTTCGGCCGCTTCGGCGGCAATCGCCGAGAGGGCAACGCCTTCCTCCGGCTTCACCATCCGCCCGGCCCGGGAGAGTTGCAACAGCTCGTCGAGCAGGCGGGCCATGCGTTCGGCGGCGCCGTCGATGAAGTCCACGTCCTGCCGCACCCGCCCGGCATCGCCGGCCGCGAGGTCTTCCTGCAGCAAGCCGATGAAGTTCTTGATGGTCACCAGCGGGGTACGCAGGTCGTGCGAGACGGTATAGGTGAAGCGTTCGAGTTCGGCGTTGCGGGCCTCGAGTTCGGTGATGAGGCGCTCGCGCTCGCGAGTGGCCCGGACCCGCTCGGTGACGTCGGTGGCAACCCCGATCAGGCCCACGATCTCGCCGCGTTCGTCGTACAGGGGCGTCGTGGTGGTCTCGAACACCAGATCGTCCAGATGCGCCATCCACACATGCGCCTCCCCGTCGAGGCTTCGCCGGAGGTGCGCCACGATATCCGGATAATCGCCGTACAGTTCGAAGGCGGACCGGCCGACGACCTCGCCCGGCGCCAGTCCCAGCGTGGCCAGGCCCTTCCCCTCCGAGAGGGTGAAACGTCCTTCCCGGTCCAGGGTGAAAAGCACGACGGGGACGTTCGTGACGAGGGTGCGGAGCCGGGCCTCGTGGGTCTTCAGGGCTTCTTCGGCCCGTTTCTGCTCCGTCACGTCCCGGGAGATGGCCACCAGGCAGGGTTCGCCTTCGAGTTCGAACACCTCCGCCGAGACGAGGAAGTCGCGTTCCTCACCCGAATGGATCTTGAAGCGAAACGGCATGTTGCGGAGGTGCCCGTCTCGCTGCAGGATCTCGACCATACGTTCCCGGTCGTCCGCCTCCCAGATGCCGAGTTCCGACGCCGTCTTCCCGATGGCCTCTTCACGCCGGTAGCCGTTGATCTGCTCGAATCCCTCGTTGACGTCGAGGAAAAGCCCATCGCGCAGCCGGCTGATGGTGATGGAGTCGGGGCTGGAACGAAAGGCACGGGCGAACTTTTCCTCCGAGAGACGCAGCGTCCGTTCGGCTTCCTTCTGCTCCGTCACGTCGCGCACCACGGTGATCAGCCCGGAGTCCTCTCCCAGTTCGATGCGTTCGGCCGAAACCAGGCAGGTGCGCCGGCGCCCGTCCCGGACGCGGAGGTCCACCTCCATGTCGCGGACGCGCCCGTGCCGCCGGACCGCATCGACGAAGCGGAGGCGGTCTTCCTCGCGCCAGAGCCCCAGTTCGAGCGATTTTCTGCCGACGGCTTCGGCACGGCTGTAGCCGGTCAGGCGTTCGAAGCCGGCGTTCACGTCGAAGAGGTAGCCGTCGCGGAGGCGGGAGATGATCACGGCGTCCGGGCTGACGAGAAAGGCCTTGGCAAACTTGATTTCCGACTCCCGCAGGGCGCGTTCGGCCATCTCCCGCAGCGTCACGTCCCGGAAGCTCCAGACACGCCCCACGACATCCTGCCCGAGGCGTTGCGGGCGTGAATAGCGTTCGACGATGCGCCCGTCCCGGAAGTGCAGCACATCGAAGCTCTCCCGTTCGGGCCGCGCATAGATGGCCTCCGTTTCGCGGGCGAAGACGCCCGGATCGTTGACCTGATCCCGCACGTTCTCGACGAGGGCACGGCTGTCGCGGTGTTCCAGTTCTGCCGGGTCGAGTTGCCACAGCTCGCAGAAGCGGGTGTTGTAGGCGACGATCCGGCGGTTCTGGTCTACCACCAGGAGGCCGTCGGCCGTGGCTTCGATCGTCGAGCGCAGCAGCGAAAGAGAATGTTCGGCGTCATGCAAGGCTTTTTCCTGTTCGGTGACATCCGCGATCACGGACTGAATGACACGCTCGCCCTCATAAAAGACCACCCGTGAGTCGATGAGCACCTGCCGGCGCTGCCCGTCGGCCCGGACGAGTGTGCGCCGGACCTTGCCGGCATGGCCTTTTTCGAGTTCCGGCAGGCGGGCCCGTGCGGCGGCATGGTCTTCCTCGGCCAGGTAGTCCAGGGCATGGGTTCCCACGACGCCGGCCGGCCCGGGGGCGGCAACGAGTTCCGCAAAGGCTTCGTTGGCATAGATGAGGGTCCCGTCGAAACGCAGGAGGGTGATGGCCACGGGGGCCGTATCGAGCAGGCTGCGGAAGCGCCGGTCCTGCGGGCCGGTCGTTTCCGGGCCTTGCCGTGCCTGCCCGTGGTGCCGCCACCGGTCGCGGGCATAGCGGCCGAGCATCGCCGCCAGGGCACCGGCGACGAACCACAGGACAGCCATAAGAAGCGTTCCGCTCATCGTTCAAGCCGCATCGACCTGGTCGCGGCGAGGGGCTGGAGCTTCCTGTTCCCGGTACTGCAACTCGTACAGCTTGCGGTAGAGGCCGCCGAGGGCCAGCAGTTCCTGGTGCGTTCCCTGCTCGCGGATCTGCCCCCGGTGCATCACGAGGATGCGGTCGGCGTGCTGGATGGTGGAAAGGCGGTGGGCGATGACCAGGGAGGTGCGTCCTTTCAGCAATTGTTCGAGCGCTTTCTGGATGACGTGCTCGGTCTCGGTATCCACGCTGGAGGTCGCCTCGTCGAGCACGAGGATCTCGGGATCATAGACGAGCGCCCGGACGAACGAGAGGAGCTGCCGTTGTCCGTGTGAGAGCGAGAGGCCGCGCTCGCGCACGTCATGGTCGTAGCGGGCCGGGAGGCGCTCGATGAACGCGTCGGCCCCGATGAGGCGGACGGCCTCTTCGACCCGCTCCCGGGGGATGCGCGGGTCGTCCAGCGTGATGTTGCGCAGGACGGAACCGGAGAAGAGGAAGACGTCCTGCAGCACCAGCCCGATGTGCCGCCGCAGGTCGGCCAGGCGCATCTGCCGGACGTCCACGCCGTCGACCAGCACCTGGCCGCGTTGCACCTCATAGAAGCGCAGGAGCAGGTTGATGATGGTTGTCTTGCCGGCCCCCGTTGCCCCCACGATGGCGACCGTCTGGCCCGGTTCGGCCACGAACGAGACGTCGCGCAGGACCCAGTTCGGCTCCTGCCCGTCGGCGGGCATCGGGTCGTAGGAGAACCACACGTTGCGGAATTCGATGCGGCCCCGCACCTTTTCGAGGCGGGCCGGTCGCGCGGGTTCGGGCAACGCCTCGTCGCGGTCGAGCAGGTCGAAGATGCGCTCGGCGCCGGCCATGGCGCTCTGCAGGGTGTTGAACTGGTCGGAGAGGTTGCGGATGGGCTCGAAGAACTGGCGGGCGTACTGGATGAAGGCGATGAGCACCCCGAGCGTGAGCGTTCCGGTCATGGCCTGCACCCCGCCGAACCAGATCACGAGCCCGAGCGCCGTGGAGGCGATCAGGTCGATGGCGGGCCAGAAGAGGGCGAAATAAAAGATCGTCTTGAGGTGGGCCTGCCGGTGGTCGTCGTTGATCCGGCGAAAGCGCCGCAGTTCTTCGGCCTCGCGGTTGAAGAGTTGCACGATGCGCATCCCGGTGATGTGCTCTTGCAGGAAGGCGTTGAGGCGGGCCACCTGGACGCGCGTCTCCCGGTACTGCTCGCGCACCTTGCGCTTGAACCACAGGGTCGCCCACAGCATGACGGGCATCACGACCAGGGTGACCAGGGCCAGCCGCCAGTTGAGGGCGAACATGAAGTAGCCGATAAAGACGAGCCGGAACAGATCGCCCAGGATGGTGACGACGCCGGCCGAGAGCACCTGGCTGAGCGACTCGACGTCGCTCGTGACGCGCGTGATGAGCTTGCCCAGGGGGGTCCGGTCGAAGAAGCGGAGCGGCTGCCGCTGGATGTGGCGATAGACCTTCGTGCGCAGGTCGTAGATGGCATGCTGCCCGATCCACTGGGTCAGGTAGCTGTTGACGAAGGCCAGCCCCCCTTCGGCGAGCAGGACGAGCACGAGCCACAGCACCATGCGCTGGAGTCCTTCGAGGTCGCCGACGACGATGTGACGGTCGATGGCGAGCTGGACGAGTTTGGGCCGGAGTGGCCCGAGAAAGGCGACCGTCATCACGGAGACGAAGGCCAGCGCGACCCAGCCCTTGTAGGGCATCAGGTAGGTAATGATACGACGCAGCAGCTTGCCGTCGAGGCGGGCTGCTTCCTGTTCGTCGGTTGGGTGCTGTGCCTGCTGGTCGTCCGCCACGATGTTTCTCGCAACCGCCCCGGGGAGGGATCACCCTCCGGTGCGGCCCCTGCCGGTCGCGTCGTGCGTACCCGTGGCCGGGGCGTGCGTCCGGGGCTCCGGGGTCGGATCTGGCCTTTTCAAAGGGTACCGCCTTAACTCCTCAGCGGCCTCGGTGTTCTCGAAGACGGCCCGGGCTTCCGCCACGAGCGGGGCCGGGTCGGCATACCGGGCGCTGAAGTGGCCCAGCAGCAGCCGGCGGGCCCCGGCGTCGCGGGCGATGGCCGCGGCTTCGCGCGCGGTGGCATGCATCGTCTCCAGGGCGCGGTCCCGGTGGGCTTCCCCGAAGGTGGCCTCGTGGTAGAGCACGTCCACGTCGCGGGCCAGCAGCCGGGCCGCCTCGCAGGGCCGGGTGTCCGTCACGTAGGCAAAGGCCGGTCCGGGCCGGGGCGGCCCGACGACCTCGCCGGCCCGGACCACCTCGCCGCCGGGCAGCGTGACGTCGTGCCCGGCCTTGAGGCGACGGTAATGCACGTAGTCCGTCACCCCGCGGGCCCGGGCCGCCTCGACGTCGAGCCTTCCGGGCCGCGGCTTCGCCTCGAACCGGTACCCGATCGTGAAGACGTTGTGCACCAGCGGCCGCGCCGTCACCACATACGTCTCCGTCTCGAACACCGTGGCCTGCCCGAAGTCCTCGCGCAGTTCGACGAAGTCGACGTCGAACGAGAGCCAGTCGCGGTCGAGGCCCGGGGTGGCATCCAGGGCGGCGGCGAGGCCCTTCGGCCCCACCACGGTCACACCGTCCTGGTAGCGAAGCATGCTCATGGTCGCCAGCAGGCCGGGCAGGCCGTAGAAGTGATCGCCATGGAAGTGGGTGATGAAGATAGCGTCGAGGCGGGGGCTGATCAGCCCGGCCCGCACCATCTGCAGCTGGGTGCCCTCGCCACAGTCGAACAGCAGCGCGTGGCCGCCGTGCCGTAGCACCAGCGCCGAAAAGTGCCGGCCACGCACGGGCATGGCGGAAGCGGTGCCCAGCGGGATGATTTCCGTCTGCATACGCGTTCTGAAACGGTTGCGTGGTGCGTGGTGCGTAAAGATCGCGTGCTACGCTCTACGAAATACGCACTATAGCGTTGGTCCATGCTATTGAAGGCGTCGTTGTGCAGCGCGATGTAGCCGCACCCTTCACGGGTGCGCCCCCTGGCCCACCGGAGAGCCCGGGCCGACGGGACGCGCAACGCGTCCCGGGACGCGACTACACGTGGGCCGTTCGCTAAGGGCAGCCATGCCCTCCATAACCATGACCTCCGCTATACGAAATACGCACTACGATAACGCCGCAATCTCCTGTTCGAGCAGTTGCTTGCGGTAGAGGCCGGCGTAGAAGCCGTCCCGTTCGAGCAGCTCGGCGTGCGTGCCGCGCTCGACCACGCGCCCGTCTTCCAGCACGAGGATGAGGTCGGCGTCCTGCACGGCTGAGATCCGATGGCTGACGATCACGATGGTACGGCGGCCGTAGTGGCGGCGCAGGTGTCCCAGGATGTTACGCTCGGTGTTCACGTCTACGGCCGAGAGGGCATCGTCGAGGATGAGCAGGCGCGGATCGCGGACGAGGGCACGGGCAATGGACGTCCGCTGCTTCTGCCCCCCGGAAAGGGTGATGCCGCGCTCGCCCACGAACGTCTCGAAGCCCTTCGGGAAGTCGCGCACGTTCTCGAGCAGTTCGGCTTCGCGGGCCGCCTCCTCGATGGCCTCGGCCGGGGCGTCCATGTTGCCGAAGGCGATGTTGCCGGCCACCGTGTCGCTGAAGAGGAAGACCTCCTGTGGCACGTAGCCGATGTGCCGCCGCAACACCTCCAGCGGGATCGTCCGCACGTCGTGCCCGTCGATCTCGACGTACCCCTCGGTGGGATCGAGCAGGCGCGGGATCAGCTCGACCAGCGTGCTCTTGCCCGACCCCGTCCGCCCGACGACGGCCAGCGTGGCCCCCGCCGGCACCTCGAAGTCCACGTTCCGGAGCACCCAGGGACCGTCCGGTGTGTAGCGAAACGAGACGTTCCGGAAGGCGAGCGCCCCCTCGATGGATGTGATGCGAGGGTCCGTGCGCTCGTCGTCGGCCACCTCCGGGAGGGTGTCGAAGATGCGGTTGAGCCGGCTCATCGACGCCGAAGCCCGCTGCACCATCGTCGTCACGAACCCCACCGAGGCGACGGGCCAGGTCATCAGCGCCACGTAGATGATGTACTCGGCAATGTTGCCCAGGGTGATGGCCCCGTCGACGACCAGCCGCCCGCCGGTCCACACGACGATGATGGTCGAAAGGCCGACGAGGATGAGAAAGACCGGCTCCCAGGCGGCCTCGACCCGGGTCAGGTCGAGCGTGCGGGCGCGGTAGCGGGCACTCTCCTCCTCGAAGGCCCGGGCCTCGTCTTCCTCACGCGTGTACGCCTTGAGCACCCGGATGCCGGAGAGGGCCTCCTGCACCCGGCTCGTGAGCACGGAATACTGCTGCTGCAGGGCGTCGCTGCGGCTGTGCACCATGCGGGCCACCAGAAAGACCGAAAGCGCCAGGAAGGGCATCGGGATGAGGGCAAAGAGCGTCAGGCGCGGCGAGATAATGAACATGGTGGTCATGGCCATCACCACCACCACGACAGCCCGCGTCACGTACATGATCGCCGGACCGATGTACCGGCGGACCTGCTCGATGTCGCTCGTGGCCCGGGTGATGAGGTCGCCCGTCGGATGACGCAGGTAAAAGCCGAAGGAGAGCGCCTGCAAATGCGCGTAGAGCTTGTTCCGCAGGTCGTACTCGATATGACGCGACGCCACGACGATGGTCTGCCGCATCAGAAACGAGAAAACGCCGCTGCACAGGCTCAGCAGCACGATCAGCACGCCGAAGAGCAGCAGGATCGCGAAGAAGACGGCATACAGATACCCCTGCACGGGTGAACCCCCGTAGACGTTGTAGAGGGCCACCATACGTGGGATGCCGTCGACCGCCTGCCGGACGACGATGGGCACGACGATGGCGAAAGCCGCCGAGGCCATCGCACAGAGCAGGCCCGGGATGAAAAGATGCCGGTACTTCCAGTAGTAGTGATTGAGGCGAGCGAGCGGCCGCATGCAGGGGCGGAACAGGGTTGGACAGATGGCACCACGCAAACGCGACAGGCACGGGGCGGATCCGGTCCGCGCCGATTTCACGGCATCGTCGCCCGTAGGGGGATACGAAGCCCGCCACTGCACCTCACGGGGCCGGCAGCCCGAGCTTGACGGCGAAGGCGCTGACCACCTGCCAGTTGCGGGTCAGGGCGTCGTAGGCCACCCCACCGCCGAACTCGATCCAGGCCCCGCCCATCAGCCGGGCCTCGCCGCCCCCGTTGAAAAGCACCTCCTCCACATGGTCCTGCGCTCCGCCCTGGCGCGTCTCGGCCTGCACCTCCAGGAACACCTTGTAGGCGTTCACCCCGGCGTAGAAGCGGGTGGACAGCGTGGCGGCCACCACGTCCAGGCCGCCTTCGATCGGGTCTCGGGTGAGGCCGCCCCGCCCGCCCACGAGCCATTGGCCCCAGCTCCCCAGCCCCCGGGCATAGGTGAGCCACACGGCGGCTTCGTCGGTCCGCAGGTTCTTCGCCAGCGAGTCCGGGGAAGCCAGGCGCACGGCCACGGCCACGTCCAGGGCCTCCCGGTTCCACCGACGGTCCGCCTGCGCCGCCAGCACGGCACGCACCTGCTCGTTCAGGGCCTTCACCTGCGCCACCTGGTCCGCCGAGAGCACGGTAAGCGGCACCACCCCCGGCTGGTCGTCCTCTCCGGGCGGCCCGATGGCGGCGGCATAGATGGCATTGATCTGTGTGGTGAGGGCAGTGACCCGCTGGATGAGGTCATCGTCCGTCCGGGGATCCGCCTCATCGATCAGGCTGGCGCGCACCCCGAAGGCCATCGCCGAGGGGCCGGCCTCCCCCTCCCCGCGCCGCGTGGCGGCCGAGAGGCGCAGGCGGTACAGCCAGGGCCGTGCCCGGTAGGCCGAGAGGGTCAGATCCTTCCCCCCCACGAGCATGCCCGGGGAGAACTCCACGGCAAAAACCTCCGGGACGGTGACCCCCCCGCCCGCCCCCGTCAGGTCGGCCACGGAGCTGGTGAGCTGGCGCACGGTGGTGGGCCGGAGGATGGCACTCGGATCCACGGCCACCAGGTTGAACGCCGGCGCATCGGGCACGGAGAAGTCGAGCTGGTACAGTGCGGCGGCGTTCGGATCGGGCTGCTCGCTCAGAGAGAAGAGCTGGGCCGGGGCCGGCCGGGGGCCTACGAGCAGGGCCGCCACCGCAAGGAGAAGCAGGCGGATCATGCGGGCACCTCCGGGTCTTCGGCGTCGGCCCGTACGAGCCGGGCGAACAGGTTGAGCGTGACGGTAGGTTCGGTGGTGGTGCCACCTTCCGGATCGGCGGGCACCGACACCTCCCCCAGGACCCGGCCGTCCTGCAGGATCCGCAGCGTCCCACGGTACCGGCGCTCCGGCGGCAGGGGGGCCAGCGTCACGATGGCCTGCACGATCCGCCGGTGGTTGCGCGCGCTGGGCGTAGGGAGGGCGTAGGCGTCGTCGTCGGCGTTGATGAAATTGCCGTGCCGGCGCATCACCAGCACGTTCTGGCCGCGTAACACGGCCGTATCGGCCTCCCACAGGCGGAACTCATAGGAGCCCGGCTGGGCAAAGCCGGAGAGCACCTCGGCAAAGAGCACCCCGCCGTCCGGATCGAAAGGGATATGGTCCATGGTTCGGGTGGATCTGCAGGTTCCGGGGCCGGCGATGGACCCTGGCAGGTCACGGCACGCGCCGCCCGGACGTCCCCACCGTGCGGAGGGCTTCGTCCGGAATTTCCAGTTCGGGGGCGACCCCTTCGCGGAGGAGCCGGCCGGCGAGCAGAAGGAGCCGGCGCTGTTCGGGCCAGGCCAGCAGCGACGCCGCTTTCACCGCCGGCAGCCACCGGAATGCCGCGTGCTCTCCGTCCAGCACCGGGTCTGCCGCGATCTCGGCGGCGAAGGCCGGGATGAGGTTCACCCGGTCGTGACGCCATTCGTAGAACGCATTCATCGAAGGCAGGCACCAGAGGCGACGCGGCCACTGCCCGGTTTCTTCGAGCAGCTCGCGCACGGCGGCCTGCCAGGCCGTCTCACCCGGCGCGATCTTTCCCCCCACCATCCGCCACTGCCCGCCATAGATCCGCCCGGCGGATCGCCGGAGGACGAGAAACACCGGTTCCGGGTTCTTTCCGAGCCGGTACGGGTACACATCCACGACGCGCGAAACGATTTCTGGCATGGTTTTGAGCATGCGGTGCAACCCGTGCCGGCGGCTCACCCCGAAAATGGAGAGGCGCCACGGGGTGTCAAGTTATGAAAAAATCGATACATTGACCGGGACTACCTTCCCCTCTTTACCTGGTGCCGGACCATGGACGACGCCGATCCGAACGGGGCACGGTTGAAAGCCCTCCAGCACGAGAACGCCCGGCTCCGGCGGGCTGTCGAGGAGCTGTCGCTGCTGAACGACCTGGCCCGTGAGATCGGCAGTGCGCACGGCATCCAGGCCATCATGCACACGATCATCCGGCGCTCGTTGAAGGCGGTGCGGGCCGAGCAGGGCGTCATCACGCTCGTCGGGGCCGAGACGGACGACCCCAGCCGCACCCTCATCCGCACGTCCGCCTCTTCGGGCGAGCACCCTTCCTACCGGGCCGAGGGCCAGTTGCTCGGGTGGATGCACCTGCATCGCAAACCCCTGCTGATCAACGACCCGGCCGGCGACCCGCGGTTCCGGGGCACGGCCTGGCCGCCCGGCATCCGGTCGATCCTCTGCGTGCCGTTGCTGGCCCAGTCCCACCTCGTCGGCGTGCTCACGGTCTACAACAAGAAGGGCGGGGCCCGCTTCGACGCCGAGGACCAGCGGCTGCTGACCATCCTGGCCGCCCAGTCCGCCCAGATCATCGAGAACGCCCGCCTCTATGAAGAGGAGCAGCACCTCCAGCGGCTGCGCGAGGAATACCGCCTCGCCCACGAGATCCAGCAGTACCTGCTCCCGGACGAACCGCCGGAGTTGCCCGGCTACGACCTCGCCGGGCTGACGCGCCCGGCCACCGAGGTCGGCGGCGACTACTACGACACCATTCCCATGGACGCGCACCGCGTGGCCCTCTGCGTCGCCGACGTCTCGGGCAAGGGCCTGCCGGCCGCCATGCTGATGGCCAACGTGCAGGCCACGTTGCGCTCACAGAGCCTCCAGCGCCGGGCCCCGCCCCGCGAGATCATCCGGAACGCCAACCGGCTCCTGTGCCGCAGCATCCGGAAGGGCACCTTCGTGACGCTCTTCTTCGCCGTGCTCGACCTCCGCACGCACCGCCTCACCTACGTCAACGCCGGCCACAACCGCCCCCTGCTCCGCACCGCCGGCGGGCGCCTGACCGAACTCGGCACCGGGGGCATCGTGCTCGGCTTCATGCCCGAGTTCGACTTCGAGGAAGACACCATCCCTTTCGGTCCCGGCGACACGCTCCTGGCCTACTCGGACGGCATCACCGAGGCCATGAATGCGGACCGGGAACCCTTCGAGACGGAAGCCCTGGCCGCGCTCCTGCACCGCCACGCCGGCGAACCCGCCCGGTGCCAGATCGAACAGTACCTCGCCGCCGCCGACCATCACGCCGGGCATGCCGCCCAGTCCGACGACATGACCCTGCTCGTCCTCCGCCGCCGGCCCCATACATGAACCCGAACGCACTTTCCCGTTACGGTGTCTTGACTCCGGCCCGTCTTTCCCGTACCGTACAAAAGTTTGATTTTCCGAAACCTGACTTACGGGGCTCCCATGTCCTTCTCCATCGATGAATCCTATCACGCCGTCGTGATCCACATCAAAGGTAAGTTCCTCGGCGCGCTCGAAGAGACCGCTTTCCGCCAGGCGATCGACGACTTGAAGAAAAAGGGCAAGACCCGCCTGGTCATCGACCTCTCCAGGGCCGACCTGCTCGACTCGACGGCCATCGGGTTGCTCATCGGAACCCTGACCACCATGCGACGGGCCGGCGGCGACGTCCGCCTGGCCGGCCTCCAGAACCGGGTCAAGAACCTATTCCTCATGACGCGCCTCCTCGGCCCGGTCTTCGACGACTACGAGACGGTCGAAGATGCCCTGCGAAGCTTCGAGAGACAACCGGAGGCGCCGGCCGAGACCTGAGGCGTTCAGGCTTCCCCGTCCCGGTCCTCCCCCGGATTCTCCGGCAGCTTCGGTGCATTCGGGTCGAAGAGCATCCCGGTGCACAGGCAGTACTGCCGCTTCGTCCGCGTCAGGATGTCGTAATTGGGACAGCTCTGGCAGCCCTGCCAGAAGACCTCGTCCTGGGTCAACTCCGAGAAGGTGACGGGGCGGTAGCCCAGTTCCGTGTTGATCTTCATGACGGCCAGGCTCGTGGTGATGCCGAAGAGCTTGGCCTCGGGATACTTTTTCCGGGAGAGCTGGAAGGCCCGCCGTTTGATGCGCTTGGCCAGGCCCATCTTGCGGAATGCCGGGGCCACGATGAGGCCGGAGTTGGCCACGTACTTGCCGTGCTCCCACGTCTCGATGTAGCAGAAGCCGGCCAGTTCCTCCCCGCACAGGGCGATGATGGCCTTCCCCTCTTCCATCTTGGCCCGGATGTATTCCGGTGCGCGCTTGGCGATGCCGGTGCCCCGCACCCGGGCGGCTTCCTCGATGAGCTGCGAGATGGCCTCGGCGTAACGAAAGTCCTGCGGGCCGGCCTCGCGCACGACAATGTCCAGGGTCTTCGGGGAAGAAGCGGCGGTCTCCGTCTCGGGCGTCATGGAATCGGGGTGGTGGAGGGTGGTAGGAGCACGGGTACGTGATGCGCTTCAACACGGAAGCCGGAAGGGCGGTTTCGAACCGGAAGCGCTTCTGAAAAAAAAGGAGGGGCGGGGTGGTTTCGGGTTCCCCGCTTCCGGTGCGTCTCCGCCGCCTCATGCCTCCGGCGTGCCGGCGTCGCGGCGGGGCGCACCGGCAGGGTTCCGGCCCGTGCCGTCCGGCGGCACGACCCCGGCCGGCTGCCCGATCCAGTGTGCGAGCACCTGGGCCAGCTCCTTCTGTTTGAACGGCTTGGCGATGTAGTCATCCATCCCGCTTTCGAGGCAGCGCTGGCGTTCGCCTTCCATGGCGTTGGCCGTCATGGCGACGATGGGGATCCGGGTCCCGGCGGGTTCGCGCTCGCGAATATGGGCCGTTGCCTCGAAGCCGTCCATCTCCGGCATCTGGATATCCATCAGGATGAGGTCGTAGTCGGCACGGGCGAGTGCGGTGAGGGCTTCCCGGCCATGGGAGGCCACGTCGGCCCGGTAGCCGAGGCGGTTCAGGTGGTGGACGGCCACTTTCTGATTGACCACGTTGTCTTCGACCACCAGGATGCGCCCTTTTTCCGCCCGGGAGGGGGTGGGTGCCTTGTCGGTCGCCGGCACCTGTCCCCGGGGCGCCATTTCCTCCGGGTCCGGTCCCTCCACCAGAGCCACGAGCTTTTTGAACAGGTAGGACTGCCGGGCCGGCTTGTTCATCGTGGCCTCGATGCCGATGCGGCGGGCGGTAGCCTGGTGTTCGGTATCCAGGTACGAGGTCAGGAGCAGGATCCGCGTGGCCGCCAGGCGCGGATCCTCCTTGATGCGTGCCGCCACTTCGAGCCCGTTCATCTCGGGCATCATGTGGTCGAGGATGACGAGGTCGAAGGGGTGTTGCTCCACCGCCTCGGCCCGCAGGATCGCCAGGGCCTCCGGGCCGCTCGCAGCCAGCGTGGGCGCCATGCCCCAGGCTTTCGTCTGCAGCTCCAGGATGCGGCGGTTGGTGGCATTGTCGTCCACGATCAGGACGCGCCGGCCGGTGAGCCGGCCCGCCGTGCGCCCGTCTTCCGTCGCCTCGGACTGTCGGCGCAACCGCACGGTGAAGGCAAAGGTGGATCCTTTCCCCACCTCGCTCTCGACCCCGATCTCGCCGCCCATCATCTCGACGAGTTGCCTGGAGATGGCCAGCCCCAGGCCCGTACCGCCGTAGCGGCGGGTGGTCGAGCCGTCCACCTGCGAGAACGACTGGAAGAGGCGGGCACGGCCTTCCGGCGAGATGCCGATCCCGGTATCCTTCACGGCAATGCGCCAGCACACGGTGCGCCGGTTCATCGACAGCACCTCGGCCCGGACCACCACCTCTCCCCGCTCCGTAAACTTGATGGCATTGCCGAGCAGGTTGGTCAGCACCTGGCGGAGACGGTGCGGATCGCCCAGGACGGCCGTGCCCTCCTCCTGCACGTAGCAGGCCAGTTCGAGCCCCTTGGCCATCGCCCGGGGCGCCAGGAACTCGACGCTGTCTTCGATGACCTCCTGGAGGTCGAAGGCGACCCGCTCCAGCTCCAGCTTGCCCGCCTCGATCTTGGACAGGTCCAGGATGTCGTTGATGATCGTCAGCAGCGCCTCGCCGCAGCGGTTGATCGAGGCCACGTACTCCTGCTGATCCGGCGTGAGCGGCGTCTGCAGGAGCAGTTCCGCCATGCCGATGACGCCGTTCATGGGGGTGCGGATCTCGTGGCTCATGTTGGCCAAGAACTCGCTCTTGAGCCGGCTGGCTTCGACGAGTTCCCGGTTGGCCCGCTCCAGGTCTTCCTTGACGCGGGTGAGCTCGTCGAGCGTGGTCTCCAGGTGGGCCTTCTGGGCCTGCAGGGCGGCGGTGCGTTCCTCGACGAGCCGGGCCAGCATCCGGTTGTTCGCCTCCACCTGGTAGACCCGGTACTTGTAGAACCCCCATCCCACCAGCCCCAGCACCAGCGCAGCGAGCGACGTGAACCACCACGTCTGCCAGTAGGGGCGGGCGATCTCGAACGAGGCCGTCGCCGGGACGGACCAGGCCGAGCCATCCTTGCGTCCCTGCACCTCCAGCGTGTAACGGCCCGGCGGCAGGTTCGTGAACCGGATGTCCCGGCCGGCCAGCGGCCGCCAGGTGTCGTCGTAGCCGGCCAGGCGATAGCGCAGGTGCAACTTTTTCTCGTTGACGAATGACAGCGCCGCCACCCGGGCCTGGAGATCCCGCCGGTGGTAGGGAACGTGCACCGCCTCCTCCGGCGAGAACCGCTCCTCGCCCAGCGTCAGCCAGCGGATCAGGATGCGCGGTGGGTCCCCGTAGCCCAGGTCGTACCGGGGGAAATAGTGGCTGAGTCCGTTGGCCGTTCCGAACCAGAGCGTGCCGTCGGTGTCGGCCAGGAAACCGCCGGCGTTCGATTCGTTGCTGGCGTACCCTTCACGTGGGCCGTAGTTGACGAACGTCTTGCCGTCGAAGCGATCTACGCCGCGGGCCGTGCCGATCCAGACGTTGCCCTCGGCATCGACGCCGACGGAATAGACGGCGTCGTGAAAGAGCCCGTCGTCGGTCGTGTAGGTCCGGAAGGTGTTACGGGCGGGATCGTAGACCGTGATGCCGTAGGAGGCGTGATAGCCGAACCAGAGGCGTCCCCGCGGGTCTTCGGCCATGAAGTAGGGTTCGTTGGCGGCGAGCCCGTCGGCCACGGTGAACGTCCGCCAGGCCTGCCCGTCCCAGCGGGAGAGGCCGTGGTCCCCGGAGATCCAGACGTTGCCCGCGCGGTCGACCAGGATACGGGCGTCGGAGAAGGACTGCCCGGGCACCTCGACGCGGGTGAAGCCACCCGGGTCGCGGCGGTAGACCCCGTCCCGCTGCACCCCCACCCAGAGCCGCCGTTGCTGGTCTTCGGCAAGCGCCATCACACTGCCGGTGGACGGGAAGTCTTCGGCGACATGGAAGCCGGTCCGATCCCGGTAGCTCAACCCGCGCAGGGTCCCGATCCAGAGCGTGCCCCGGTGATCGACGAGGAGGGAACGCACGAAGGCGCTGCTGAGCCCGTCGGCCTCGGTGTAGGTGTGCCAGCGCCGGCCGTCGAAGCGGTTGAGCCCCCGCTGCGTGCCGACCCACAGGTCGCCCTCGGGCCCCCGGACGATGGGCCGGACGTTGTCGGCCGCCAGGCCGTCCTCCTGCCGGTAGTTGACGAAAGCGCGCCCGACGAACTTGGCGAAGCCGCCGTATCCGCCCACCCAGAGGCGGCCCTCGTGGTCTTCCAGGAGCGCGCTGACCCCGCCGAACGGCAGCCCGTTCTCCGGCCCGATAAACCGCACCCGGCCCGCCTCGATGGCGGCCAGGCCGCGGATCGTCCCGATCCACATCGTGCCGTCCCGGCCCGGCTGCAGTGCCCGCACCGGCAGCCCGACCAGCCCGTCCGCCTCGGTATAGACACTCACCGGCTCGCCCGCCTCGAGCACCACCACCTGCTCACCGATCCCGACCCAGAGCCGCCCGTGTGCGTCCTCGGCCAGCCGGTGCACCGGCGCCCGGGCCAGGCGCCGGTGCCGGTGAAAACGCCCGCCCTCCCGGTAGAACAGTCCCTCGGGCGTGCCGACCCAGAGCCGGCCCCGCGCATCGAGCTGCAGGGCCGTGATGCGCCCGCCGGGCACCTCCCGGACGTGCTCAAACGCGCCCTCCACCATGCGGGCCAGCCCGTCGCCCGTGCCGATCCAGAGGACCTGCCCGGCGTCGAAGGCCAGCGCGTGCACCTGCTTGTCCGGCAGACCGGCCGCCTCCGCATAGGTGTGAAACGTATCCGGCGGCACGAAAACGCTCAGCCCGTTGTTCGTACCGATCCACAACCGCCCGGATGCATCCTCCAGCAGGGCATTGATCCAGTCGCTGGCCAGCCCCTGCCGGATGCCGAAAACCTCAAAGGCATACCCGTCGAAGCGGTTCAGCCCCGCCTGCGTGCCGATCCAGAGATACCCCGCCCTGTCCTGCAGGGCCACCTGCACGCCCAGCTGGGACAGCCCGTCGTCCCCCGTATAATTCCGGAAATACTGCTGCTGCGCTGCCACCGGACCGGCAGCCAGCCCCCAGAGCATGATCCCCACCAGCCAGCTTCCCCACCCGCTCCGATGGATCCATGCGAATCGCGCGTTCATGGTTTCGTCTCCGTTGCAGACCAGACGACCGCCCCGTTGCGCTGCGCAACACGAAGGGGAAGCCAGGCCGCGGACCTGACAAAATACATACCCCTCTTGCGCTTCCCTCCTCCGGGCAACGGGCCCGTCCCCGCCCCCACGATGCGACGGCCCGCCTGAAGCCCCGAAAACGCGGTTTTACGCGCCGTATCCCACACCTTGCATGCAGCGCCGTCGGTGCTCGCCCCCTTCCCGGGCACCGTGTTATATTGTTTTTCTACGCGAAAAAAAGACCGGAAAATTTTACCGGAACAACGGGGAACGGGCCACTGGCGCCCCTGCTCCGAAGACGACACAACCCCCACGATTTCAATGACCCGGACAACCCTTTCTCCCGAGGCCGGGACCCTGCCGCCCGGCTTTGCGGCAGCCTGGCGGCAGCTTGCCGGCGAGCACGCCCGGGCACTCCGTGCCGCCGGGATCGTAGGCGGCGGCCTTGCACTGGTGCGAGGAGAAACGATCCTGGCCGCGACGCACTACGGCCTGGCCGACCGCGCCACCCGCCGCCCGACGGACCTCCACACGATCTACCACTGGGCTTCCGTCACCAAGACGTTCACCGGCATGGCCGTCATGCAACTCCGGGACCGCGGGCGGCTGCACCTCGACGACCCCGTCGTCCGCTATCTCCCCGAACTCCGCGCCGTGCACGACCCCTTCGGCAGCCTGGAAACCGTCACGCTGCGGCACCTCATGACCCACAGCGCCGGCTTCCGCGGCCCCACCTGGCCCTGGGGCGGCGACCAGCCCTGGCACCCGCATGAACCGGCCACGTGGTCCCAGCTCGTAGCCATGTTTCCCTACACCACGCTGCACTTCGCCCCGGGCACGAAAACATCCTACTCCAACCTCGGGATTGTCTTCCTCGGCCGCATCATCGAAATCCTGACGGGCGACGACTACGAAGTGTACATCGACAAAAACCTCCTCAGGCCGCTGGGCATGTACGCGAGCTACTTCGACCACACGCCCTACCACCTGCTTCCCCACCGCTCGAACAACTACGAATACATCGACGGCACTCTCCGCGAAAACGGGCTCGACTTCGACACGGGCATCACGGTTTCCAACGGCGGGCTGAACGCGTCGCTGGCGGACATGGCCCGGTACGTGGGGTTCCTCCTGGGGGCCACCGCACGGCAGGACGTCTACGAGGGGGTGCTCCGGCGAAGCTCTCTCGAAGAGATGTGGCGGCCCCACTACGAACACGGCCGGTTCGGCCCGTACCGCGAGTCCGTGGGGCTCACCTTCTTCCTCATGGAAAAGGAGGGGATGCGGGTGATCGGGCACACCGGCGACCAGAAGGGGTTCCGCGCCCTGCTCTACGTGGACCCGGCCCGGCAGGTGGGCGTCCTGGGCACGTTCAACACGGAGACGCCGCGCACCAAAGCCGTGCTGTTCGCGCTGCGGGAAGCCCTCTTCGACCGCATCCTGCCGCTGTTCGAGCCCGGTTGACGCCGTTTCAGGCGACCCGCATCGTCTCGCCGGCCGGCACGCGTACCCGCACCGCCAGGTGATCTCGCAGGTGCAGGGTGTCGGCGGGCCGCAACCCCAGCACCACGGGTCCTTCGGCCGTCCGGATCAGCAGCAGCGGGTCCTCGAGGCGGTTGACGAAGGCCCGCGTGGCCGCATAGCGCCGCTCGTGCCGGTGAAAACGCAGGGCGGAGATCGTCTCGACGCCCCGGATCTCCGCGTAGGCGAGGCGGCAGACCTCGCCGCCCTGCTCGACGCACAGCCCGCCGGCCCCGGCGGTGATCCGGATGGCAGGCCGAAAGCCCAGCACACAGGTACCCAGGCACACGAGCAGCAGCCCCGGCTGCGCAAGCCAGAAGATCGTGCCGGCCGTGCCGCCGGCCCGGATCGTCTCATGCAGCAGGGCCCAGGCCAGGTACTGAGCCAGGATCAACGCAAGCAACACCCCCGCAAGCCCGACGATAAAGCACGCCTCGGCACGGCGCGCATCGCGCACCCTGCGGCGAATCGCGCACCCCAGCAGCGATCGGGTGGGGTCAAACCGGCGTGGAACGACGTACGACAGTGACAAGGCAGGCAAAAGATGGTGGCGGAACGTTTCGCCGGCGGGCCGTGCATCGCCGCGGTTCAGGTCTCCGGCGGCGTCTCCGGTGTGCCGGCTTCGGTGGGTTGCACGGGCGGGGCGGACGTTTCAATCCCATCCTCCGCCGGCAAGCCGCCTTTCGACCGGGCGCCCCGCACATAATCCCCGTAGGCTGCCAGGTCGATGGTCAATTCTTCCCGGTAGGCCTGATAGGCCGCCACGATCAGGGCTGTGGCGGGCACGGCGATGAGCAGGCCGAGGATTCCCATGAAGAAGCCGAAGACGAACAGCGCCAGCAGGATAAGCACCGGATGCAGGCCCACCCGCTGCCCCAGGATGTTGGGCGTAAGCACACTCTGCTCCAGAAACGACTCGCCCAGCAGCACCGCCACTACGATCACCAGATCGACGACCCCCCCGAAGGCCAGTGCAATGAGGCCGCCGATGAAGTAAGTGATGATGATCCCCAGGTTGGGAATCATGTTCAGCAGCCCGGCCAGTAGTCCGATCAGCAACGCGAACGGCACACCGAAGAGCAGCAGGGCCAGCGACACCATGGTGGCGACGATGGCGCTGATGGTAATCTGCCCCCGCAGGTAGTTCCCCACCACGCTGCCCGCCTTCAGCAGGTAGTCCCGTCGCCCGCCGAAAGTGGGAAACAGCTCGATCAGCCGGGCCGTGATGAGGGGATAATCCTTGAGGGTATAGAAGAACAGCACGGGGATGAGGGCGATGATGGTCACGAGCCCGATCACCGAGCTGAGCGACTGCACGACCTCCTTGGCCGCGTTGGGGATCCCGCTCGCCAGCGCCGTGGCCTGTTCCTGAATGACCTGCGTGAACTGGCGGATCAACTCGCCTTTGTCGACCAGGCCGGCGGCCTCCAGCTGATCGAGCAGGGCCAGGTTGAGCAACCACGCACGCAGGTTGCCCACATTGCCGAGGATGCGCGTGGCCAGCACTTCGAGCTGGCCGACGATGCTGGGCACGAGCATGAGCACAAAGAGCGCCACGACCCCCACCACCAGCGCCGTCATCACCAGCGCCGATACCCACCGGGGAGTCCGCAGCCGCGCGTGCATGAAGTCGACGGCCGGGTTGCACAGATAGGCCAGCAGGTAGGCCACGGCGAACGGCAACAGGATGACGCTCAGCTCATCCACGAGCCAGAACACCAGCAGGAAACCACCGGTGAGCAGGAGCGCCCGGGCCGCGCGATGCGCCCGCAGGGGCCAGAGCAGGATCCCGAACGCCGCGGCGACGATCAGCGGGTTGAGGAAGTCCCGCATCAGATAGAGCAGCACCAGGAAAAGCGCCAGCCCCCCGGCCAGCAGCGCAACCTCCGAAGCGGACAGCGGGGAGGCACCGGCAGAGGAACGGGCCGGCTTTTGAGCGGAAGCGTCGTCCATGGCGCGCTATTCGTTCGACGTGGACTTTCCGTTCGTTCCGGCGGCTGCTTCCAGCTCGGCGGCGAGGGCCCGCAGGCGCTGTTCCCATTCGAAGAGCGCACGCTCTTTCTCCTGCAACTTCTTGTACGTCTCGGCCAGGGCCCGCTCGCGCACTTCGAAGGGGGCCAGTTCCATGTGTCCCCGTTCCTCGAAATACCGTTTGAAGAGCCAGTTGTGCTTGCCGGCCTCCATCAGCTCGGCGAACCGGAACGCGCCCAGCGCACCCCAGTTGGTCATGTTTTCCGCGTTGTGCATGACCACCCGCAGGTCGCCGGCGATGGCCTGCAGCGAGTCGGCCGTGGCCAGCAGGCTGTTGTAGACGGCCGGGTCGTTGAGCATGCGGGCCAGGGTGCCCTCGCCCCGGTCCACCTTGTCGAGGATCTCCTGCACCCCCCGGGTGGCCTCGCCGGCCAGTCCCACGAGGGCCTCGGCGTTGTCCGCCAGGTTGTTCAGCACCCGGCGCGTCTCGTCGGTGGTGGCGACGAAGGCATCATAGAGGGAAGGGTCGTAGATGAACTTGCCCAGCGATCCTTCGCCGGCCTGCACGTCCCGCATGATCTGCTCGAAGGCGAGCGCCGCCTGTTCGAAGCGCTGCACCGAGGCCAGGGCCTTGTCTGTGATTTCGAACAGGTCGAACGGATCGACGCCGGGAATATAGTCGCCCTCGCCGGCCGGCTCGCCCACCACGGGCGACGGCACCAGCACCACGATCTGATTGCCCACGAGCCCGTCGCTCTTGATCTGCGCCTGGGTGTTCTTCCGCACCAGGTGCCGCGCCTTTTCCGAGATGGCCATCGTGACGACGATCTTCTCCCCGGGCGCTTCCGGCAACTGCACGCTTTCGACACGCCCGACGTTGACCCCCTGGTACTGCACCGAGGCCCCCGCCACCAGCCCGGCCACGCGCGTAAACTGGGCCCGCACGTAGAAGGTATCGCTGAAGAGAAACGTGCGGTTGGCCAGCGCAAAGAGCGCGAGCATGAACAGCAGGGCACCTGCCAGCACCAGCAACCCCACCCGTGCCTGACGTGACATGTCTTGAGCCTCGCTTCTGGATGATACCGGTTTCGCCCGGCCATGCCGGGCAGGCCCGTCGACTGACGTGTTTCGCGCCCCGCCGGGAGGCCCGGTTCACGTCATACGCGACCGGCGCGCCCCCCTCGATCAACGTTCCACCCTCCGTATACCGCCGCCCCGAACGATTTGTTTTCCGGGCGGGCGCTCCGGGACCGGGGCGTTCAGCCTCCGAAGAAGTTGCGCAGCTCCGGGTGGTCGCTCCGGCGCAACTCTTCCAGCGTGCCGCTGGCGATGAAGGTTCCGTCGAAGAGGAAGTGGGCCCGGTCGGTGATGATCTCGGCACACAGCAGGTCGTGCGTGATGGCCACGCCGGTGATCCCGCGTTCGTCGCGCAGGCGCACGATCAGTTCCGAAACGGTGCGCACGGAGACGGGGTCGAGCCCGGTGGTGGGTTCGTCGTAGAGCAGGATGCGGGGTTCGAGGATGATGGCCCGTGCCAGCCCGATCCGCTTCTTCTGCCCGCCGGAGAGCTCGGCCGGATAGCTGGCAGCCTTCTCGCGCAGGTTCACCCAGTCGAGCGTTTCCTCGATGCGCTCGCGTCGCTCGGCACGACTGAGGCGGGTATGCCGTTCGAGGATGAAGTCCATGTTTTCGTAGACCGTCATCGAGTCGAAAAGGGCCCCGCTCTGAAAGAGGTAGCCGATCGAGAGGCGCAGCGCATCGAGCGCGTCGCCGGTGAGCCGGTCGACGCGCCGGCCATCGACCCACACCTCTCCCCGGTCGGGCCTGAGCAGTTGTACGATGTGCTTGATCAGCACACTCTTGCCCGAACCCGAGCCCCCCATGACGACGGCGTTCGTTCCCCGCTCGACCGCCAGCGAAACCCCCTTGAGTACCTCGTTCTTCCCGAACGACTTGTGGAGGTCCCGCAGTTCGATGACCACGTGCGGCGGCGGCGCTCCGTCCTCCGGCACGGCCGCCCCGGTCGCGGTATGTTCCGACGGGTCGTACATGGGCTTCAGACCGTACCGAAGAGGGTGATCGAAATCCGGACGATGACGACATCGGCCAGAAAAATCAGCAGCGACGAGGCCACGACGGCCTGCATCGTGGCCTGCCCCACCTCGCGCGTTCCGCCGCGCACGTGGTATCCGAGGAAGCAGCTCACGATCCCCACGATGAACCCGAAGACGCTCGTCTTCAGGGTGTCGACGACCAGATCGGAGAAGCGCAGCGCGGAGAAGGCCGTGTTGAAGAAGATGCGGTAGTCCATGTCGGCGGCCAGCACCGATTCCAGATAACCGCCCAGCAGCGCGACCGTATCCGTCCACACGGTCAGCACCGGAAACATGAGCACGCAGGCCAGCACGCGCGTGATGACCAGGTAGTGAAACGGCTTCAGGGCCGCCACCTCCAGGGCATCGATCTGTTCGGTAACGCGCATCGAGCCGATCTCGGCGCCGATGCCCGCGCCGAGGCGCCCGGCCAGCACGAGCGAGGTGATCACCGGACCGATCTCTTTGACCACCGAGAGCGCCAGCATGCTCGGCAGCATGGCTTCGGCCCCGAAGCGGGCCATCGTACCCCGGCTCTGCATCGAGAGCACGATGCCGATGGCCAGCCCCGTCACCGCCGTCAGCAAGAAGCTCTTCGTCCCCACCTCGTCCATCTGGTTGAGCAACTCGCGCCATTCGTAGGGCGGGCGCCAGAAGCGCTTGAAAAACTCGACCGTGAAGAGCACCAGCGCACCCGCTCGCTCGGCAAATTCGGTGAGCAGCCCGTTCTCGGCGGAGGCAAGGTCTCGCAAAGCCATAGGCCCGAACGCAGATGGATGAATTTTTCCCGATCCCACAGGCCCCGGAAAAAGAGACGGAACGCCGGCCGCCCCCCTTCGATTGAAGGGTTTCCGCGTCCACGAGGCTCGCATGAGACGCAACCCTTTTCCCTCCTGCTAAAATAGCACCCGCTTCCTTGCAATCAAACCCCGGGGCCGGTGCGCCCCGGCCGTGGCCTCCATGCTGCTGACCCTGCTTACCCTCCTGGGCGGCCTGATCCTGCTCGTGCTCGGTGCCGAAGGGCTGGTGCGCGGCAGCGTCGGCCTGGCGCTGCGCCTGGGGCTTTCCGCCCTGGTCATCGGCCTGACGGTGGTGGCTTTCGGGACCAGCAGCCCGGAACTCGTCGTCAGCGTGCGGGCCGCCATGGCGGGCGAAAGCGCCCTGGCCCTGGGCAACATCGTCGGTTCCAACATTGCCAACATCGCCCTGATCCTGGGGCTCTCGGCCCTCATTCGCCCGATCCAGGTTCAGCTGCAGGTGATCCGGCGCGAGATCCCCGTCATGATCGCCGTGACGCTGCTGCTGGGCGCCCTCCTGCTCGACGGGGTCATCGGGCGGCTCGACGGCCTGGTGCTGGTGCTGGGCATCGTCGCCTACACCGGCGTGGCCTACCGGCTGGCCCGGCGTGAAGCAGCCGCAACGGCCTTCGACGAGGCCATCGCGCCGGCGGCCCGGCCTCTCTGGGCGAGCGTGACGCTGGTCCTGGCCGGACTGGGCGGCCTGCTCCTCGGGGCGCAGCTCCTCGTCCGGGGCGCCGTCACGCTTGCCGAGGCCCTGGGCATCAGCCGGGCCGTCATCGGGCTGACGGTGGTGGCCGTCGGCACGAGCCTGCCGGAGCTGGCCACCTCGGTCGTAGCCGCCTTCAAAAGAGAAGGAGACGTGTCGATCGGCAACGTCGTCGGGTCGAACATCTTCAACATCCTGTGCATCCTCGGCGTGGCGGCGCTCGTCCACCCCGTCGAGGCCGGTGCGTTGCGTACGACCGACTTCCTCGTGATGCTGGCGCTCAGCGTGCTCGTGCTCCCGCTGATGCATACCGGCTTCCGCCTCAACCGCTGGGAAGGCGCGCTCCTGCTCGCCGGCTACGTCGCCTATCTGACCACGATGTGGCCCTGACCCGCCGGGGGACAAAAAATTTTTTCGCGCCCCGGCGCGGCGGGAACCCGTTCATTTTTCGCGGGTTGCCCGGACACTTTTCTCTTTTCTCCCCTCCCCTTCACCCTCATCTCGAACGCAGCCATGTACGAACAAGAAGAACGCACCGGCGGAAACGAGTTCTGGGACCTGAATCTCCGCACGGCACCGACGGTCTCCCGGGACAAATGGGTGCACCACGCACGGACGAAGATGCTGCGGGGCTATGCGCTCATCGTGAGCGAGAACCGGCACACGGCCAACTTTTTCATGCCGGGCAAGGGCTATGAGGCCTGCCCCTACCACGTGGCCCGCAAGATGATCCGCGAGGGCCTCGTCGTCGAGGGGGGGCGGCACACGCTGGGCACGCTCTATCTGCTGGCACCGCACGCGGCCGAGGTGCTGGCACCGCCCCGGCCGGACGAAGACGAGATCGAAGAAACGTCCGCCTCGGCCGGTGAGTTCGACATGCTGCTCGACGAGGCCCTGCGCACGACCGACCTCACCGACGAGGACGAAGACGAGGACGAGCCGCTCGACGAGCTGGACGAGGAACCCCTCGACGACGAAACGGAGACGGACACGTTCTGAGAGAAGGCCCGGCGTCACCCCGCATCTTCCTGTCTTCCGGTCCGGGTTGCTCTCGCCGGGTCGTCCTCAGCCGGCGGCCTCCCGGCGCTTGACCACCACCACGGTGGCGTCGTCCGCCCAGGCCCCGTGATGCCCGTAGGCGAAGACCTCCTCGAAGATGGCGTCGACGAGTTCCTGCGCGCTCAGGTGCTGATGTTGCAGGACGAAGGACCGGAGCCCGCGAATCTCATACATCTCGTGCCGCCGGTTACGTCGTTCGATGATGCCGTCCGAGTAGAGCACCAGGGTTGCGCCGGGTTCGAGGTAGGCATAGGCCCGGTAGATCGTCGGGTCCCGCAGGGGGCCGATGACGGTGCCGGTGGCTTCCAGCTGTCGCACCTGGTCGCCGTGCACCAGCAGGGGCGGCGGATGCCCGCAGTTGACGTAGAGCAGGTTGCCGTTCCGCTCGACCTCGCCGTAGAACAGGGAGATGAAGCGCGTCGAGAAGGTGCTCCGGTGGATGACCTGGTTCAGCTTTTTGATGGTGTAGACGATCTTGCGCTGGTCTTCGAGCCCCATGCGCAGGCCCGTCACCACGTCGCGCACGAGCAGGGCGGCCGGCAGCCCGTGCCCGCTGGCGTCGCCGATGCTGACGCCCACCATCTCGTCGCTGAGCCGGATGAAGTCGTAGAGGTCGCCTCCGACGCGCTCGGCCGGCTGGGAGCGCCCGGCAAAGGCATACCCCTCCATCTCGGGGGCCGAGAGCGGGAGCAGGCTCTGCTGGATCTGGGCCGCCTTCTCAAGGTCGCTTTGCATGGCACCGGAGGCCAGCTTGAAGTTCAGCGCCGCGCGCACGGCGTTCATGCACAGCTGGATCTCCTCGTGTGTCCACGCCGGCAACAGGTCGTAGACGAAGAGCCACCGTTTGCCCGAACGCGACGGCCCGGCCGTCACCACGAACGCCACCGGAACGGCGGCACGGCCTTCAGGCACCAGCTTGCCGGGCGCCGAGGTGTCGAAAAGGTAGCTCCCATGGCGCAGGACCAGCTCGACGGCCGGATCGTCCAGGGCCAGCTCGCGGGTAAACGATCCGCCGTTGTTGGATGCCCGCAGCAGGAAGACCCCGTCGTGCTCCTCGTAGAGTCGTCCGTTGTGGAAGTGCAACATCTGCCCGAGACTGGCCTCCAGTGCACCGAGCACGGAGGGCAAGAGCTCCGCGTCGTGCGCCGCATCCCCGATGTGCGCCAGCAGGGCATCCATCCTGCGATAAAAGCTTTTCGGATCCATGTGATGGGGTGATGGTGTGTGGGTGGGTGGTCCCGCCTCCGGTATTCCGGCCCGGAAGCCGCCCCCGGGCCGGGAACGGAGCGCCGTCCGGCTGCCCCCTAATAGGCATACTCCCATTTGAGGTTGACGCGTATGACGGCGCCGCGCCGCAGCAGCCGGATCAGGAGCCGGTCGATCACTTCGTATTCCAGCGTCACCTGGGTGGGCACTTCTTCGCCGAAGGCAGTACCACTCTGCCGGAAGGCGATGGGCTGGCTGATGGCGACGTAGAGGCGGGGAGAGACGTACTTGCCGGCCGTCAGGGTGGCCCCTTCGAGCCCGTTCTGTTCGATCTCGATCACGTCGAGCCCGAGGCCGGTGCCGGCCAGGTTCTCGATCAGGCCGGCGATCTGGCCGAGTGCCAGCCCGGCCGCCGGGTCCAGCAGCGATGAGCCGCCGCCGCCGGACCGCCCCAGTTGCAGGGCCTCCCCGGCCGGCCGCCCGAAAGCCAGATAGGAGACGATGTCGGCGAACTCCATCTGGGGATCCGAGCCCAGCGTCACGTCCAGCTCGTCGAGCCGTCCTTCCACCGACAACGTGATCGTGACCTCATTGGCGCTGCTGCCCCGGGCCCGCACCACGTACTGCGCCTCGATGTCCATGATCGGGTCGGTGGCCGGCCCGTTGAAGGTGAGCGTGCCCTGCTGGATGTCGAACCGCTTGCCGAACTGGATGATGCGGCTGCGCTCGGGGATGACGGCAATCGTCCCGAAGACGAGCGGATCGCCGTAGGGCTGTTTCTGCACCTCCAGGTTGCCCGTGAACTGCACGTCCATCGTGGGGTTCTTCTTGGACCGCAGCCACGTGTCGCGTTCCATACGCACGCGCAGGTTGGTGATCGTGAGCGCCTCGTAGAAGTCGAACGTGGTGGTGTCGGCTTCGGTGAGCCGCAGGCCGAAGCGCCGTTCGAGGGTCTGCAGGTCCTCTTCGGCCAGGCGAACCGTTTCGAAGTCCTCGCTGGTGACCTCCTCGGTCAGGAAGATGTCGGCGCTGACGAGTTCGACGTCGCCGCTGAGGACGGGGCTGCGCGTGGTGCCCTGCAGGACCAGGTCGGCGGCGGCGCGGGCGCGATAGGCCCGCGAGTCGATGGCGAGGAAGTTTTCGGCGCTGAGGCTGAGGTCGAACGCCCCGAGGGTCAGCTGGGAAAAGTCGATCGTGCCGTGCCCGATCAGGGTGCCGCCGCCGGAGTGGGCTTCCACATGATGGACGAGGATCTGGTTTCCCTGCAGTTCCGCCTCCAGGGCGATGCCGGAATAGACGAGGCTGCTGCGGGGTCGTCCCAGCAGGGGCAGCCCGAGGCGCCCGTCGCGGACGAAGGCGGTGCCGGCGAAGACGGGTTCCTCGAAGGTGCCTTCGACCCGGACGTCGGCGGTGAGGCGCCCCTCCAGCACATCGACCAGCTCGCGGTCCATGAAGGGCATGAGCCAGTTGAGGGCGAAGTCGTCCGTCACCAGGGTCAGGTCGACGCGGCGGTCCGCGGCGGTCTCGCCGGTCCGGCCGGCGGCCAGGCGCAGGTCCATCGGCAGGGAGCCGCCCAGGGTGAGGGCGCTGCCGTGCTCGTCGGTCAGGCGGGCTTCGAGGGCCAGGCGCAGTTGTTCGTAATGCAGGGTGGCGGTCATGTCGCCGACGGCCTCGCCGGAGAGGGTCAGGTCGAAGTCGAGCGAGCCGTCGGCCACCGGGTCTGCGGGTGTTCCTTCGAGCACGAGCCATCCGTCGAGGCGGCCGCCGAGCCCCTGGTAGCCCAGCAGGTCTGCCACGGCGCCGAGCCGGAAGCGCTCGATCGTCAGGATGAGGCTCTGCGTCCCGTTCAGGTCGATCTCGCCATCGAGTGCGATCTGCTGCGTAATGTCGCCGTCACCGGCTTCGCGGGCATACAGGAGCAGGTTGCGGATGCGGTAGCGTCCCTCGCCGTAGTCGAGTGTGGCGGGCTGCTGGAGCCGCCACCGGTCCCGGTCGAACCGGAAGTAGAGGGTGTCGAGGGTGAGGCGGCTCTGCCCCGGCACCAGGTCGATCGAGCCCCCGATGAAGCCGTCCCGTCGCCGGTCGAGCCGCGTGTTGACCTCGAAGTCGAGGGCCTCGGGCCGGTACGTCGCCTGGATCCGGGTCTGCTCGACGGCCAGGGTGGGCAGGGAGAAAAAGTCGATGCCGGAGCGCAATTCGGCCCGGGCCAGACGCCGGTTGCGGTCGAACTCGCCCAGCAGGCGTGCCTCCAGCCCGGCGACCCGCACGTCGTTGTAGACGAAGCCGCTGAGTGTGAGCCGGGTATCGAAGCGCAGCGTGCCGGGCCGCCCCGCCAGGCGTCCTTCGAGGCGCCCGCTGCCCAGCAGCAGCCGCTGCACCCCGACGAGCGGCTGGAGCGGGTAGGCCGCCACGAGGTCGGCGGCGAAGACAAAGTCGGAGGCGTGCACGCCGGCCGTATCGAAGAGGGCCACGGGGCCGTAGCCGTGCAGCGTGCCGACGTTGGACTGGAGCACGAGCGTGTCGACCCGGGCGAGGCCCTCGTGGAGGGTGAAGCGGGTATAGGCCGAGTCCAGCACCACCTCGTGATACCGGCTCGGGCCGAGGGCGAGCCGGCCGTCGAGGCGCATCGTGGCCGGGTCGAGCCCTTCCCCTTCGACCTCGAAGGCGAGGTTGAGCCCGGCCCGGAGCGTGTCGAGGCCAGCGAGGCGCCCGAGGTCGAGGCGTTGCGCCCGGCCCCGCGCCGTGAAGGTGGGGCGCTCGCCGGAAAAGCGCCCGGCGGCGTCGAGCCGGACGTCCCCGCCGGCCACCTCGAAGCGGGCCGTGAGACGGGCCTGCCCGCCGTCGACTTCCGCTTCCAGGGTTCCGCCCGGCAGGTCAGCCGCATTGATGCGCGAGGCGTCCAGGTCGAGCCGGGCTGCGAGGTGCATCGTGGCCGGGTCGAGCCCCCGCCCTTCGAGGGTGAAGCGGCCATTGAGGTCGGTGCGGGCGCCTTCCCGGCCCAGAAAGGCGCCGGCGTCGAGCCCGGCGAAGGCGCCCGTTCGAACGACGTAGACGGGCGTGCCGGTGAGGTCGCGGGCCGTGCCGGCAACCTCGGCATAGCCTTCCGGAAGGTCGAGTGCCAGGCGATAGGCGAGGGTGTCGGCGGACCAGACCGCCTGCAGGGTAGCGCTGCGGAGGTGCTGTGCGTTGATGCGCGAGGCGTCCAGGTCGAGCCGGGCTGCGAGGTGCATCGTGGCCGGGTCGAGCCCGCGCCCTTCGAGGGTGAGGCGGCCGTTGAGGTCCGTCTCGAAGTCCGGCCTCCGGGCCAGCGCACGAAGATCGACGTGCCGGAAGGCGACCTCGTCGAGGGTGAAGGTCGGGGTGGCGGCGAAGGGCCGCATGTGGCCGTCGAGTGTCACCGTGCCGCCCCGCAGGCGGGCCTCCGCCGCGAGGCGCAGCACCCCCTGCCGGAGGGAGGCACGCGCCTCCCCTTCTTCCAGCGCATAGACGCCGTAGGAGGTGTTCCGGAGGCGGGCCTCGGCCTGGAGATCGAGCGTGGCGGGGCTGGCGCCGCGTCCTGCCAGGGTGAACGTCCCGCTGAGGGTGCTGCGGGTGGTGTCGCCGTCCTGCGTAACGACCGGGTATCCGTCCGGCCCGGCAAGGAAGGCCAGGTAGTCGAGGTTCTCGACGCGACCCCGCTGTACCTCGTAGGCCGGCGTGTCGCCCAGGCGGAGCCGCCCGGCGACGTCGAGGGAGCCCTCGGCCGTAGCAAGGTGGGTTTCGAAGGTGGCCGTGCCGGCGAGGAGCCGGGCCGTGAGGCGCCCCTGTTCGATCCGGGCGGCGCCCACGGTGGAGGGATCGAGTACGAGCCGGGCGGTCAGGTCGGCGGTCCGGGGGTCGAGCCCGCGCCCGGTGAGCCGGAGCGTGCCGCCGAGGGTGCCCGTGCGGGTCGAGTCGCCGGTGAAGCGCCGGAGGTCGAGCCCGTGCACGGCGGCCGTGAGGTCGTAGGCTGGCACGTCGTCGAACGGGCGCAGGGTGCCGCGCACGGTGAAGCCCGTGCCGCGCACCCCGGAATCCAGCACGAGGCGGGCCTGACCGTCGTCGAACGTGGTTTCGAGCGTGGCGCGGTCGATCCGCTCGCCCGCCAGGCGGGTGTCGGAGACCGTGGCGCGGAGCATACCGGCCAGCCGGTCGAGGGCCGGGCCGTGCAGGTCTGCGTGCACCTCGCCCTGCAGGAGGGCTTCGACGTCCGGTCCGGCATACCGGCTGAGGTCGAGCCCGCGTACCTGCGCGTTCACCTGGTAGCGCAGCGAGTCGGCCAGGCGGGGGGTGAGCCGCCCGTCGAGCCGGATCGTCCCGCCGTCGGAAGTCTGCACGGCAACGCTGAGGGTCGTCAGGTCGAAGGTTCCCCCCGCCCGCACCGCGCCGGTCATGGTGAGCCGGGGGTCCAGGGTGGGGACGAAAAGGGCAACGTCGCCCAGATGCAGGGGGTCGGCGGCCAGCGTGAAGTCGAGGCTGTCGGGTCCGGGGGGGGCGCCGAACCGGGGCAACACCCCGCGGGCCGTGAGGCGGCTCCGGTCCGAGACAAGTTCGAGCCCCCGGAGCTCCAGGCGATGCAGGCCAAGCTGTGCGCCAAGCCGCAGCGTAACGGGGGTGTTCAGGCCTGGCGGGACGAACACGCCCGAGAGGGTGTCCAGGCTACCCATGATGGCACCGGCCACCCGGAGGCTGTCCATCCGCACGTCCAGCCCGCCGAGCACGAAGAGCGAATCCCGTCCGGGTGCGTAGAACCGTGCCCGTGCCTGCCCGCCCCGCAGGTGAAGCCGATCGATGATCACCGAGAACGCCGGGGTCGCCGTATCCGGCGCCGTCGTGTCAGCCGGCAACACGTTGAGGAGGTTCCAGGACGCATCCTCCTGCTGTGCCATCGACACGGCCGGGTTCACCACCTCGATCCGCTCGAAATGGAGCGTCTTGCGGAAAACAGGCCAGAGCCTGTAGTGCGCCGTCACGGTGTCGACGTGGACCAGCCGGAGCGTGTCGCCCTGAACCAGTTCGACGTCGTAGAGCGTCAGGCGGGAGATCAGGTTGCCCTGCACACGCCCGACCTCGACGTGCGCCCCTTCGAACAGGCTGAGGCGGTCCAGCACGAAACGCACCATCCGGGTGGCGCCCCACTCCGTCTGAAAGAGAAGCAGCACAAGCGCGAGCAGACCGAGCACCCCGCCCAGCCCCCATCCCACCCCGCGCACCAGCCACCGGACCACACCCGGGCGGGGAGGCGGGCCGGGGTCGGGCACCTCGGGCGAAGGCAGGGAGCGGGAACGATTCATGCGACGGGGACCGGGCCGGTTATACGCCATCGTGGATGCTTCAAAGCTACAGCAGCCGGTTCAGTTTCCACCGGGCATGACCGGCACAACCGGCCCGGCCGGATCGCGTTCCCCCGCCGAACGCGGCGGGGGCCTTCATCCGCCCCGGCCCGAAGCGCGAGACGATCCCTGCGGCCTGCATACCTGCCCCCGCCGTGCGTATCTTATGCACGTTGAACCCGCTCCCCCTCACATCCGGCGCCCGGGCGCCCCTTCCCCATGTCTCGCCTGTTCCCCGGTCTGGCCGTGGCCCTGCTGGTGCTGGCTGCCTGCCAGCGGCCGGAGCCGGCCGCTCCGGAGACCCGCACCGACACGACCACCGTTTCTCCGGACACGACCCGCACCGCCCGGGTCGACACGGCCACGGTGGCCCCGGCCGACACGCTGGTCACCCGGCTCCCCGGGCCGATCTCCCCGGAAACGCTCGACAGCCTCCGCCGGGAGATCGAAGCCCTGCGCACCCTCCTGGCCGACCGGGAACGCCCGGCCCGGCCGGACACCACCCCCCGGGCCGCCACCGCCGACACCCTCTCGGTCGGGACCCGCCTGCGCACGACCGCCGAAGGACTCGAATACATCGGCCTGCGCGTCACCTTCGCCCTGCTCGTGCTCGTGGTGACCTTCTTCGCCATCAAGGGGCTCGTATGGCTCTTCGACACGCTGGCCGAGCGGAGTGCCACCCGCCGCCTCCTCTTCAAGAAGCTCATCCCGATCACCCGGCTCCTCATCTGGACCCTCACCCTCTACTACATCATCGCCGTCGTTTTCTCCATCAGCGAGAGCCAGCTCTTCGCGGCTTCGGCCGCCTTCGGCGTGGCCGTCGGTTTTGCCGCCCAGGACGTGCTCAAAAACATTTTCGGAGGCCTCATCATCGTGCTCGACCAGCCCTTCCAGGTCGGGGACAAGATCAGCGTCGGCGGCACCTACGGCGAGGTCGTCTCCATCGGCCTGCGCTCGACGCGCATCGTCACGCTCGACGACAACCTGGTCTCCGTGCCCAACTCGCAGGTCGTCGACGGGCAGGTGGCCAACGCCAACGCCGGCGCGCTCGACTGCCAGGTGGTGACGCACCTGTACCTGCCCGGCTGGGTCGATGTGAAGAAGGCCAAAGAGATCGCTTACCGCGCCGCCGCCACCTCGAAATACGTCTATCTGGACAAGCCCATCGTGGTGATCGTCCGGGACGAGTTCAAGGAGACGTTCCTGACCCACCTCGTCGTCAAGGCCTACGTGATCGACACGCGGTACGAGTCCGCCTTTTCGAGCGACGTGACGGAGCAGGCCAAGACCGAGTTCCTGCGCCACGGCATGCTCGTACCCTTTTACCGCCCGGCCCCGATAGGCGACGGCGGTCCCACCGGCAAAGCCTCCGAAACCCCATGAACGAGCACAGCCCTCCCGTACCCGGGGAGGTCGCCGGCACGGCCGCCTCCGACCGCCTGCTGCCGGTAGCCCCCGCCGACCCGTCCCGGCTCGCAGCCGCCGAGACGGCACGGCGCCACCTCGAGGCGCTCGAACGGGCTGCGCGGCAACAGCGGCAAGAAGCATACGACGCCATCGAGCGGGACCTGCTGGCACCGCTTCGGAAGAGCGTTCGCCGGGTGGCCAACCGGCATGCCCGCCTGACGGCAGAAGCCGGCCTCAACGACGGAGCAGACGCCCCGCCGGGCGACGTCTGGGACCGGTTGCTGGCCTACCGGGCGGCGACGGGACGGGAGGTGCTGCAGGCGCTCCAGCACAGCCTCACGACGCTGGCCCCCGGCGAGCGGATCGGCGCGGCGTTCCTGAACCTGCTCGAAGCGCTGCCCGGCCTGGCCGCCGACGTACCCGCCCTGGTGACCCTGCCCGAACCGCCCGACCTGCACGCGCCCGATCCCCGGGACACGCCGGCCGTCCGGCTCAAGAAGAGGATCCTGCGCGGGCGGGACGCCCTGCGACGGCTCGGGCTCCGGGCCGGCAACGGGATCCGGCGGCTGCTGCGACGTCCCCTGCACCCGCTACCCGCCCGGGACCGGCAGGTACCGCTGGCGGCCCTGTGCGAATACCACCTGCGGGTTCGCCTCGCCGGGCTGTACCTGCCCGCGCACGAACACCTGCAACAGCACGTCGCCCGGCAGGTGGCCCGGCTGGAGGCGGCCGTCGCGGCATGGACCGATACCCTCCTGGAGATCGAGGCGCTGCGGGGCGCGTCCCTGCCGGGGGATCCCTCCGGCCATCCGGCCCGCCCCCGATGGCCCGACTGGGCCCTTCCCGCTCCCCCGCCCGCACCGGACCGGCACCCGGACGAAGCGGCCCACCACCGGGCGCTGCGGCTCG
This sequence comes from Rhodocaloribacter litoris, assembly GCF_011682235.2. Classification (NCBI taxonomy): domain Bacteria; kingdom Pseudomonadati; phylum Rhodothermota; class Rhodothermia; order Rhodothermales; family Rhodothermaceae; genus Rhodocaloribacter; species Rhodocaloribacter litoris. Next base: position 1,461,320 of record NZ_CP076718.1, read on the forward strand.
CCCGTGAGGCGGCCGCCACCCTGCAGGATGGCCTGCAGGCCCTGGCCGGGGCCGAACCCCCGGCATCGCCGTTCGACGAGGCGGAACTCCAGGCGGCCGGCTCGCTGCTGGCCCGGGACGTCCGCTACGCCGGCACGATGCTGCTCGACCCCGGGCAACGCCGCCTGCCGGAACCCGCCGGCCGCCCGGACGCCCGGCTCCGGGACCGGCAACGACGGTGGGCCGCCTGGCACACGCAGGCCCGCAACCGAATCGAGGCCGGGCAGCACCTGGTCGCCCTGTACCACGTGCTGCTGCACGCGGAAACCGGCCTCCTACAGGAGACGGCACAGGCCACCCTGGTTCCGGTCTTCGAACGGTTCACCTCCATGTTCGAGCGCCTACGCGCGGCGATCGCCCAGGTCGAAGCGCTGCCTGCCGGGGCCGGTGGCGAGCCGGCCCGCCTGGCCGAGGCGCTGCGCACCCTGCAGGAAGCAACGCTGGCCGACCTGCAGGCGTCGCTGGCCGACCTGCCCGGCGTCGTCGCTTCCGACCAGGCGCTTCTGGAGCCGGGAGCCCGCATATGGAAAGAGCTCCTGGCCCATCTCGACACGCTTCCCGAGGAGCTGGAGGTGCACCCGCTGCCGGCGCCCGACCACCGGGAAGACCCGCCGGTTCAGCCCGGGCAACGCACCTTCCGGATCAACCTGCGCGAGCTCGCCGGCCAGGCGCTTCCGGCACCTTATCCGGAACGCCTGCACGCGGCCGCCGAGCCGCTGCGGCAGAAGCTCGTCCGGACCTGGCGTGACGTCGAGGGGGTGCTGCACATCGTGCAGTACAACCTGGAGGCCGCCCTGGATGAACTCGACGCGCAGCCCGGAGAGAAGACCGACGCCGACGACCGGCCGCATGACCCGGTGGCGACCGCATGCGACCTGGCCGCCGGAGGACTCCGCCGTGCCGCCAACACCCTCGCCGCCCTGGTTTCCGACCTGAGAGAACCGTGGCAGGCCTACGAACAAGAGGTCTTCCGCACCTTTGCCCGGGACCGGGACCTCCTGCTGCGCCAGGTGCGTGCCGCCGGGGCTCCGGAAGCACCGTGGGTCGAACTGCTGGCCCGGCTACGGCGTGGCGGGGGCTACCTGTACCGGCGGACGCGAACGGCCGCCGGGCAGCTTGCCGAACGTACCCGGCTGCTGTTCCGGCTGGGCCGGCGGCACGCCCGGGAACTCCGGCAACAGGCCCAGACGGTCGTGGGCATCGCCACGGCCGACGCCGAAGCCCAGGCCCGCACGCTGGACGCCCTCACCCACCTGGCCCCCCTCCAGGAACGCCTCCCGCTCATCTACCGCAAGCTCTTCGCCCTCGCCCCGCTGGCGGAACCCTTCCTGCTCGAAAACCGCACACACGACCTCGAAGCCGCCCGTCGCCACTTCGAGCGCTGGCGACAGGGCCGCCAGGGCGAACCGCTGATCGTCGTGGCGCCGCCAGGGGCCGGCCGCACCAGCTTCCTGAACGTCCTGCCACACACGGTCCTGCAACCGGCCGACGTCCGGCCGCTTGCGCTCGAGCGGCGCCTGACGGATCCCGCAGCGCTGGCGCAGTGCCTGGCCGGCGTCCTCGAACTCGACCTCGACGCGCCCCCCTCACTCGAGGCCCTGGAAGCCGCCCTGCTGGCCCGCACCCGCACCGACCCGCCGGTGGCCTGTCTGATCGACAACCTCGAGCACCTGATGCTCCGCACCCTCAACGGCACCGACCTGCTCGAACGCCTGCTCATCCTGTTCGCACGTACCGACGGCCGGATCTACTGGGTCGCCACCATCAACGCCCATGCATGGCACTACCTGGGCAAGGTAATCCCTTCCACCACCGGCCTGGCCTCGGTGCGCGCGCTGACCCCGTTCGACCGGGACACCCTCGAAACCCTCATCCTGAGCCGGCATCGCCGCAGCGGCATGCCCCTGCGCTTCATCGCCCCGGAGGCCCACCCCAGGCGCACGCTCCCGCGTCTCCTGCGCCGTTCCCGAACGGACGAGGAACAGCAGGCCGCGCTGCGCCGCCAGTACTTCGACCGGCTCCACCGCTCCAGCGGGCAGAACCTCCGGCTGGCACTCTTCTACTGGCTCCGCTCCGCCGACTTTGAGGCCGACGGCGACACCCTCACGATCCGCCCCCTCGAACCCCTCGACTTCGGCTTCCTGAACACCTATGACCTGGGCCGGGCCTTCAGCCTGAACGCTTTCCTGCTGCACGGCACCCTCACCCTCGACGAGCACAACCGCATCTTCCGCCTGTCGGAAGAAGAGGGCATCCTCATCCTGGAGTCCCTGCTCAACCAGCGGGTCATCGAACCGGTGCCCGCCGGCCGGCAGGACGGCGTCGATGCCAGTCGTATCCACCCCGCCCTCCGGTATCGCCTCCACCCCCTCCTGCTCCACCCCGTCACCGAATCCCTGCGGGCCCGGCGCATCGTGTACTGAAGGGGCGGAACGAAAAAGGACGCCCCGGATGTGGGGCGTCCTTCGCGGCCCCTGCCGGCCGCAGGATGTTTCCGAAAGGTACACAAAAACGAGCCGCGAGGGTCAACCGATGTGCATCTGGAGTTCCTCGCGGCGGTGCTTCTGGCGGAGCTTGCGCAGGGCTTTCTCTTTGATCTGCCGCACGCGCTCGCGCGTGAGGCCGAAACGCTGGCCGATCTCCTCGAGCGTGAGCGGGTGCTCGCGGCCGATGCCGAAGTAGAGGCGGGTGATTTCGGCCTCGCGCGGGTGGAGCATGCTCAGGGCGCGCTCGATGTCGATCTTGAGCGATTCGTCCATGAGCGTCTCGTCGGGCGAAGCGTCCTCGTCGTCCGGCAGCACGTCGAGCAGGCTGTTGTCGTCCTCCTCGTTGAAGGGCGCGTCCATCGAGAGATGGCGGCCGGTGTGCTGCATGGCCTCCCGGATCTTCTCCACGTCCACATCGAGTTCCTCGGCCAGCTCCTCGATGTTGGGCTGGCGCTCGTGGACCTGGGCCAGCTTGGCGCTGGTCTTGCGGATCTTGGAGATCGTGCCGATGCGGTTCAGCGGCAGGCGGACGACGCGGCTCTGCTCGGCCAGGGCCTGCAGGATGGCCTGCCGGATCCACCAGACGGCGTAGGAGATGAACTTGAAGCCACGCGTCTCGTCGAAGCGCTGGGCCGCTTTGATCAGGCCGTAGTTGCCCTCATTGATCAGGTCGGCGAGGGTCAACCCCTGGCCCTGATACTTCTTTGCGACGGAAACCACGAAGCGCAGGTTGGCCCGGGTCAGCTTGTGCAGGGCCTCCTGGTCGCCCTGCTTGATCCGACGCGCCAGTTCTACTTCCTCATCAGGGGTCAGCAGGGGTATCTGACCGATCTCCTGGAGATACTGATCCAGCATGCGTTGCTGGCGGGGGACGTACATAGACCTTCAGCGGTTTGGTTGTTTGTAGCAGTCCTGTCTCGAGGCGCTCCTCGCTGGTTTCAACTCCTGACGCAGCCGGCGGATGAGCCTCGCGCTAAGCCCCGGCGTGCCGGCAAGCGGCGTCGATGCACGCCTTTTTTCAGCGCGTTGTTCCCGCCAATTCGATATTTCAAGCAAGCTTATGTGGATCCCGGGGGTTTGTTTCCGACGAGTGCAAGAACGCCGTCGGCCACGGTGCGTTCCTCGCTCATGCGCGGCACCTTCGTCTGTGCCCCCACGCGGGGCCGGCTTGCCTTCAGCCAGGCATGGAACGTACCCGGTGGGACGGGGACGACCTCGGGCGGGTCGAAGGCGTTCGGTTCACGACGGATCTGGTAGTGCCGGTTGACCCGTTGCAGGTAGGCATCCAGGGTTCCGGCGAAGCGGGTCAGGTCGTCGGGCGGCACATCGAACTCGACGAGCCACTGATGGGCCGGCAGCCGGTCGACGGTCGCCGGGCGGGGGGCCACGTGAAACTCGCGCACCCGGGCCCCGGTGCGGGCACAGGCGGCTTCGAGAGCGGCACGGGCCTCCTCCCCGAAGACGGCCTCGCCGTAGGTGTCCAGCATTTCGCTGGTGCGACCCGCCACCACGATCCGGGGCGGGTCGGTGGCGGTGAAGCGAACCACGTCGCCGACGCCATAGGCCCACAGCCCGCTGCACGTGGTCACGTACATGCGGTAGCGAACGCCCGGCTCCACGCCGGCGACGGTGTACCGGCGCGGCGCCTCCGGCGACGGGTCGTCCATCCGGACGAACTCGTAGAAGACGCCGTTGTCCAGGTGCAGGAGCAGGTCGTCGCCGTGCAGGTCGTACTGAAAGGCGAAGAAGCCCTCGGAGGCCCCGTAGTGTTCCCAGAAGTGCACCTGCGGCCGGCCGATCCGGGCTTCGAGCAGGCTGCGGTAGGAGCGCAGGGCCACCCCGCCGGAGAAGTACACCTGGAGGTTCGGCCACACTTCGCCGACGGTCGTCGCCTGCCGGCCGTGCAGGGCGTTGTACCGGGCCAGGAGGCGGCTGAACAGCACCGGCGCCCACGAGGGCACCATCGCAATGGCCCGCACGTCCATCCGCACGGTACGTTCGACGATGGCGTCGAGCTTCTTCTCCCACGCCGGCAGAAAGAGGACCTCGTTCGGCACGGCCTGATAGCGGTAGCGAACGAAGGCGGGGGCGAACTCGGCCTGCAGGCCGCTGACCTCGCCCACGAGGGTGCCGGGATACTCCGGATCGGCCTCGATGCGCCCCGGCACGCTCAGCAGCCGCCCGCCGAGCAGCCGGGCGTTACCGCTCTCGGCCAGGTAGCGGAACGCGGAGGCCAGGCTGAAGCGCCGGTTCAGCCGGAGCATTTCCTCGCTGACGGGGATGATCTTACCCGAGGAAGCCGTACCGCTGGAGACGGCAAAGTGCCGGAAGGTGCCGGGCCAGAGCACGTCCGGAACGCCGCGCCGCACCCGTTCGACGTCGTCCCGGATGGCCTCGTAGCCGTGAAGCGGCACGCGCTGCTGATAGGCCGCCACCACATCCGGTGCCCGGGCCAGCTCCTCGAAGCCGAAGCGTCGCCCCCATTCGGTCCGGGCCGCCCGCCGGAGCAGCCGCCGCAGGAGCGCTTCCTGCACCGCCATCGGCGCCGCGACGAACCGCTCCACCGTACGGAGCGGCCCGACCGGCAAAGCCCGCAGCACAGCGGCCAGCACCCTGCTCATACCCGCCTGGAACAAGTTGAAACGAGAGACCGGAGGCGCCCCACCGGCGCGGCGCCCCGGCGTTGAAAACGTGCGCTGGTCGCGCCGGGGACGGCAAACCCGGTCTCTTATCGCCGCGGTGGGGCGGCGGGTTCCCTGCCCGCCGGTGTGTGAACCGGAACGTTCCGGCCGGAGAACGTTCAAACGAACGAAAAAGACGTTCTTCCCATGCTCTCCACTCCGGTCGTTCCGCCACACCTTACCCCGGAGGCGTTTCCTGCGGAGCGTTTCGTGCTCGACTGCCGGGGGCACCGGCTCGACTGCCGCCCCGGCCTGCCGCAGGGCGCCCACGTAATGGGCATCCTCAACGTGACCCCCGACTCCTTCTACGACGGCGGCCGGTACACGACCGTCGAGGCGGCCGTGCGCCGGGCCACGGAGATGGTTTCGGAAGGCGCCGCCGTCATCGACGTGGGCGGCGCGTCCTCGCGGCCGCGGGGCACCGTCTACGGCGAAGGCGCCCGCCCGCTCTCGCCGGAAGAGGAGATCGACCGGGTTCGCCCCGTGATCGAAGCCCTCGCGGAACATCTGCCCGGCGTGCCGATCTCGATCGACACGTATCATCCCGAAGTCGCACGGGCCGCGCTCGAGGCCGGAGCCAGCCTGGTGAACGACATCACGGGACTGCGCCTGTTTCCCGAGACGGCCGCGGTGGCGGCGGCCTTTGGCGCCCCGCTCATCGTGATGCACTCGCTGGGCCGGCCCGGTGCGATGCCGCACGCCCACACCTATACCGACGTCGTGGCCGACGTCGCCGGCGTGCTGCGCGCCGCCGTCGAACGGGCCGAGGCCGCCGGCGTGCGGCACGTGGTCGTCGACCCCGGCTTCGGGTTCGGCAAGACGCCCGAGGAAAACCTCCGGCTCCTGGAAGCCACGGACCGGCTGCTGGCGCTGGAACGTCCCGTGCTCGTGGGCGTCTCGCGCAAGAGCACCATCGGGGCGGTGCTGGGCACGAAGACGGATCCGGTGCCGCCTTCGGAACGCCTCTTCGGCTCCCTCGGAGCGACGGCCGTGGCCGTGCTGCGCGGTGCCACCCTCGTCCGCACCCACGACGTCCGCCCCACGGTCGAGTTGCTCCGGGGGCTGGCGGCGGCCGCCGGCTGGCGGGCGGTGGCGGACGGCTGAGCGGGACACCGCCACGGCCGTGCGCCCCCCCGACGTGAGGAGGCCGCTCAAAATCCGCATGCGGCCGTCCCAAATCGGGCACAGGTGCCTTATCTTGCGCCGGACTGCCGCCCTACCCGCATCGCCGTGACGATCATCCCCTGGGTCATACCGATACGGCTTGTCGACCTGCTGGAGATCGGCCTGGTGGCCTATCTCCTGTACAAGCTGTACCTGCTGATGCGCGGCACGATTGCCGTGCAGATCTTCTTCGGGATCCTGGCGCTCTACCTGATCCAGGTGCTGGTGACGGCGGCGAACATGACCATCCTGCGGGCCCTTTTCAACTCGATCAGCGATGTCTTCGTACTGGCCCTCATCATCCTGTTCCAGCCCGAGATCCGGCGGGTGTTGCTGCTGCTCGGCCAGAACCCGCTCATTCGGCGCTTCGTGCGCTCGCCGGCCCAGGAGGCGATGATCGGGGAGGTGGTGGCCGCCGTGGCCGAGATGAGCAAGCGCCGCATCGGGGCCCTCATTGCGTTCGAGCGAACGACGGGCCTGCGCAATTACATCGAGACCGGGGCGGAACTGCAGGCCAAGGTGACCAAGGACCTGCTGATCACCCTCTTCTTCAACCAGAACCCGCTGCACGACGGGGCTGTCATCATCCGCAGCCAGCGCATCGAGGCCGCCCGGTGCATCCTGCCGGTTTCGACGAGCATGTCCCTGAGCCCCCACCTGGGCCTGCGGCACCGTGCCGCTGTGGGACTGACCGAGCAAACGGATGCGTTCGTGGTGGTCGTCTCCGAGGAGACGGGACACATCTCGGTCGCCCGGAACGGTGAGCTGATCCAGAACATCACGGTTAACGAGTTGCGTTCGTATCTTACCGAGGCGCTCTCACCGCAGTCGGCGGCCGAGACCGAACCGGCCGAGGTCTGAGGTCGCCCGTTTTCCTCCGTGCCTGCCCGAAATGCCGATGGACCCTTCTTCCTCCCGCACCGACGACTGGCAGTTCCGGCGCCGCCGCAGCCGGCTCGTCGAATCGCTGCGCCGCAAGGGGATCGTCGACGAGCGCGTCCTGGCGGCCATCGAGCGGGTGCCGCGTCATGTGTTCGTCGACCCGGCCCTGCTCAGCCGCGCCTACCACGACGAGGCGCTCCCCATCGGCCTGAACCAGACCATCTCGCAGCCTTTCACCGTCGCCTACCAGACGATGCTGCTGGACGTGCGCCCGGGCGACCGGGTCCTCGAGATCGGCACGGGCAGCGGCTACCAGGCCGCCATCCTGTGCGAGCTCGGCGCGGAGGTCTACTCTGTCGAGCGGCTCAAGCCGCTGCTCGAGCGGGCCCGGCACCTGCTCAAACGCCTCGGCTACCGCGTCACGACCCGGCACGGAGACGGCTCCTGCGGCTGGGCCGCCTTTGCCCCTTACGACGGCATCATCGTCACCGCCGGGGCCCGCGAAGTGCCCGAGGTGCTGCTCCAGCAACTCCGCCTGCCGGACGAACACCACCGCGGCGGTCGCCTCGTCATCCCCATCGGCGATGCCGAAAGCCAGACGATGAACCTCATCATCCGGCGCGGCGAAGACGATTTCGAACGGCATGAGATGGACGGCTTCCGCTTCGTCCCCCTCATCCGCGAAGAATAGAGACCGCACAAACCGATCCTGCCCGATCCTTCAACCAACACGAACAGCAAGACCATGCCGCCCTCCCCCGGACACCTGGCAGCCCAGTACGCCCGGGACTGCGCCACCAACCGGAACAGCACCGGCTACCTGAACCTGTCCGCGCAAATGTGCTGGGACGCCGTCGTGCTGTGTGCCCACGCCTCCGGTGCCATCGACCGGAAAACCTACCAGCGTCTCCAGAACATCACGGCCACGAACTTCTCCAGCTTCGTTCGGATGATCGACCCGATCGTCGGCGATGCCGCGGCCATGCGTCGCATCCCCCAGGGCAGCTTCCTGGGCTTCATCGAGCACAAAAACAACATACCCACCCTGATCCACGCCATGATCGCCGTCGGGCACGGGCTTGCGGCCGGCAACAAGAACGCGTGCATCGGGATCGGCAACCCGGTGGGGTGGGAAATCCTCGATCTGGCCGGCCGGTTGAACTGGGTGCCCGGAACCAACTGTTTCAACGCGGCCCCGCCGGGCCAGCCGGGGCAGCGGCTGGTGCAGATCCGTTATCGAACCCTCTGACGGGGCTCCGGACTTCGACTATCCCTGTTCCTCCTGGAGCATTACCAGCGCGAGCGCCGCGCTCCAGGAGAAACCCGTGGCGCCGCAGCCGGTGCCGTCGCGCGGGTCGTAGTACTCGACGAAGCCGGACCGTTGCATCAGCTCCAGGCTATGCTGCCGGATGGTCTCGGCCAGCTCGTCGTACCCGTAGCGCCGGAGCCCTTCCATCACCATCCAGTTGACGATGATCCATACCGGCCCGCGCCAGTAGCGACGGGGTTCGTAGAAGAAATTGTTCTTGGCCTGGGTCGGCACGAAGTAGCGCGTGGGACCCGGCTCGCCCGGGGCGTATTCCTCCGGGTTCAGCAGGTGTTCCTCGACGAGGCGGCGGGCCTGTCGTTCGTTGGAAAGGCCGGCAAAGAGCGGGATGAAGGTGGCACAGCCGTTCTCCTTCAGCAGCCGCCGGCCGCGCACGTCGTAGGCAAAGTAGAGCCCGTGCTCGTCGTCCCAGAGCCGGTGGTTGAAGGCATAGCGGAGCGCGCTCATCCAGTCCTCGATCATGCCGGTGGGCTCGCCGAGCGCCCGCGCCAGGGCCACGAGATCCTGGTGGGCCCGGTAGACGAGCGCATTGAAAAAGGTGTCCTGCACGAGGAACGGAGACCGGGCGTAGATGGTCTCGGGGTCATATCCCCATTGACGGAAACAGTCGATCAGGTAGATGAAGCGCTCGTACTCGGCCCGGATGGGGCGTTCGTCCTCCTTGACGTGCACGAAGTCCCGGCGTTCGTAGGGAGGCACCCGGGTGGGAATGACCCGGATCATCGGCTCGACCCACCGGGCCGCGTTGTCGTTGCCGGACTCCCAGGGATGGATGATGCAGACCAGCCCGGTGTTCTCCGGGTCGCGGGCGGCGTGCAGCCAGCGATGCCACCGCAGCAGGGCCGGGTAGACCTCGCGCACGAAGGCCAGCGAGGCTTCGCAGTCGGCGGCCGTGCCCTGCCGGCACGCGGCCTCATGCATCAGGCGCACACAGGTTGCCAGCAACGGCGGCTGCACGATCCCCGACGTGCTGACCGGCGGCGCGTGCGGGCTCCGCTCGATCTGCCAGAAGTCGGGCGTCGGAAAATAATCCGATTTGCCGTTGTGATACACCACGTGAGGCAGCATGCCGTCCTTCCACTGGCCTTTCAGGAGCGAACGTACCTCCTTCTCCGCACGTGCCCGGTCGAAGGTGCTCAGCCCGAGGGCCACCAGCGCCGCGTCCCAGTTCCACTGATGCGGGTACTGGTACGTACCCGGCTTGACAAACAACCCGACGTCGTTGGTGCGCAGCACGGCGCGGGCGCGCTCGACCAGTTCGGTTACCTTGATCGTCTCATCGGAAGCGGCGCGAGAAGACATGGTTCCGGAAATGCGGCTTTCTTGGTGCTTCGGTGTGTTGGAAGAAAGTACAGCAAAACGCCGTGTTTTTCTAAAAGAACAGGACCCCGCGAGATCCGTGCCATACCGGCCGGAGCCTGATGCGTGCAACAGGGCGAGCGCATTCTAAAATAGGCTAGTGTTAATGGCCTGGGATGTCGTAAGCTGTGCCGGTTCGTCAGCCGTTCCAGTTTGCTCCCCTCCGTTCATGTCTGAGACCTGCTTTATTCGCTATTTTGACCACCTTGAGGACCCCCGACGCGATCAGGGCAAACGCCACCGGCTCGAGCACGTGCTCGTGATCGCCCTCTGTGCCGTTGTTGCCGGTGCTGAGGGCTGGGATGACATCGCCACGTTCGCCCAGGCCAAAGTCTCCTGGCTGACCCAACGGCTCGACCTCAAACATGGCACGCCCTCGGGCGACACCTTCCGCCGCGTCCTGGCCGCCATCTGCCCGGAGGCCTTCGCCCGCGGCTTCGTACGCTGGGTGGAGGCGCTGGCCCAACAGACGGCCGGCGAGGTCATTGCCATCGATGGCAAGACGCTGCGCCGCAGTTACGACAAAGACGACCCGAAGGCCGCCCTGCACATGATCTCGGCCTGGGCGTGTGAGCAGCATCTGGTGCTGGCGCAAGAGAAGGTCTCGGCCAAGAGCAATGAGATTACCGCGATTCCGGCGCTTCTGGAGGTGTTGGACCTCGAAGGCTGCATTGTGACGCTCGATGCGATGGGCACGCAGACCGAGATTGCCGAAGCGATCTGCGCGCAGGGGGCGGACTACGTGTTGGCCCTGAAGGGCAACCAGGGCCTGCTCCACCGTGAGGTGCGGGCCTACTTCGAGCAGGGGCGCACGCGGCACTGGCGGGCGATGCCGGTCGCCTACGCGGAGCGCTGTGACCTGGGGCACGGGCGCAAGGAAGTGCGTCGGCTGTGGATCTCGACCGATGTGGCCTGGGTGCCCAAGGCCGAGGCGTGGCGTGACCTGAACAGCCTCGTGATGGTCGAACACGAGCGCCACACGCAGCAGGGCGTGAGTCTGGAGCGCCGCTTCTACATCAGCAGCCTCGCGACCACAGCGGAGCAGATGCTGGATATCATCCGGAGTCACTGGGGCATTGAGAATCAGCTGCACTGGGTGCTCGATGTGGTGTTTCGGGAGGATGAGAGCCGTATTCGGCGCGATCACGGGGGGCAGAACATGGCGGTGGTGCGGCAGCTAGCGCTCAACCTGTTGCGCAAGGACGAAACGAAGCGGTTGAGTCTGCGCATGAAGCGAAAACGGGCCGGTTGGGACGATGCCTTCCTGGCGCAGATCGTCGGAATTTAGAATGCGCTCGCCCTGATGCGTGCAATCCGAGGCCTGTTTCTTTCAGAAAATTCCTTTCTTTTTGCCTTTCGACAAAGCGAACCGGTTTCTATCTAGCACCTTCAGATCGTGACCGGAGGCGGTCGCCCGTTCCCCGGGTGCCCCGTCCGGCCCTTCCTGCCTCCATCCTGCACCGGCCTCCTCCGTGAAAGCACCGCGTCACGACCGGTACACCGGTTTTCTGCTGCTCCTGGCCCTGGGCACCGGCCTTGCCACGGCACAGCCCGTCATCCAGCCGTTCACCTTCGACCTCGTCCGCCACACCCTTCCCCACGTCGAGCAGGGCTTTCTCAGCTGGGGCGACTACGACAACGACGGCGACCTCGACGTGGTCGTCACGGGCCGGGGGGCGGCCGGGCTGCACGCGGCGCTCTACCGCAACGACGGCAAGTCGGACGACGAGACGGTGCGCTTTACCGACGCCGGAGCCGGCCTGCCGCCGGTGCTCTACAGCCGCTCGGCCTGGTTCGACCTCGACGGCGACGGCGACCTCGACCTGGTGCTTTCCGGGAGCCGAACCGAAACCCCGCCGTTCATTCCCGTCACCCTCCTGTACCGAAACGACGACGGCCGCCTCGTCCCCCTCGAGGCCGGCCTGGAACCCCTGCACAGCGGCGCGGTGGCCCCGGCCGACTATGACAACGACGGGGACACCGACCTGCTCCTGGCCGGGATCGATGCGGCGGGCCGCTACCGGGGCCTCCTCTACCGCAACGACGGCGGCACCCTGACCCTGGCCCGGGACGACCTGCGCGGCGGAACGTTCGGAGCCGCCGCCTGGGGGGACTACGACGACGACGGCGACCTCGACCTGGCCCTCTCCGGCGCCTCGGAAACCGACGGCTTTGCCACCCTGCTCTACCGCAACGACGCAGGAACGCTCACACCACAGGCCACGGCCCTCGAACCCGTGGCCTTCGGTTCCCTTGCCTGGGGGGACTACGACGACGACGGCGACCTCGACCTGGCCCTCTCCGGCGGCCGGCTCTCCCTCCGCTTCTTCGAAGGCACCACCCGGCTCTACCGCAACGACGGCGGCACGCTGCAGGCCACCGACGACGACCTCCCGGGGATCCTCGCCGGTCACCTCGCCTGGGGGGACTACGACGACGACGGCGACCTCGACCTGGCCCTCTCCGGCGCCTTCGAAGCCGGCGGCCGGCGTACCGCCCGGCTGCTCCGCAACGATGGAGCCGGCGGCTTCGTGACCGCCACCTTCTTCATCGGCGCCATCTTCGCCGCCACCGACTGGGGGGACTACGACGGCGACGGCGACCTCGACCTGCTCGCCTCCGGGCTGAGCACCGCCGGCCTCCCCTTCACCAACCTGTACGAAAACCAGCGGCAGGTCATCCCGCCTCCGCCCCCGCCCCCGGCCGCCCTGCAGGCTACGGTCGAGGGCCACACCGTCCACCTGCAATGGGATCCACCGGCTTCAGGCCGCAACCTCACCTACAACCTGCGCGTCGGGCGGGCACCCGGCGGCCACGACGTCCTGCCGGTCCCGGCCGACCCCGCCACCGGCCACCTGCGCCTGCCCCGTCCCGGCAACGTCGCGCACCACACCACCTGGACGCTCCGCAACCTGCCCGGCGGCACCTATTACTGGAGCGTTCAGGCCCTGGACCCGGCCCTGCGCGCCTCGGCCTTCGCCACGGAGGGCACCTTCACCGTCGAAGCCGCCACCGGAGTGACCACCGCCCCCTCCGACCGGCTTCCGGACCGCCCCCGCCTTCATCCGGCCCATCCCAACCCGTTCCGCACGACCACCACCTTCCGCTTGGAGCTGCCGCACCCGCAGCCGGTCACCCTGCACGTGTACAACGTGCTCGGCGCCCGCGTGGCGACCCTGCACGACGGCCCGGCCGAGGCCGGCACCCATACCCTCCGATGGGACGGGCGCGACGCAACCGGCCGGCCGCTCGGCGCCGGGCTGTACGTCTACGAACTGCACACCGGCGACCGGCTCTTCACCGGTAAGGTCATCCTGCTACCCTGAGCCCGCCCCCTCCCGGCCACCGCTTTGCCCATGATACCGTTCCGTCCCTTTCCCTCCCGCCTCGTCCCCGCTGCCCTGGGAATCGTGGCCGCGCTGGCGCTGCTGGCCACGGCCCCCGGCCACCGCGCCGCCCCCCCACGCCCCTGGCTCATCCCCTATCCCGTCAAGGCCGTCAGCCTCGGCTCCCTCGACTGGGGCGACCTCGACGGCGACGGCGACCTGGACCTGCTCCTGACCGGTCAGACCGTCTTCGGCACCGGCGCCACCGCCACGCTCGGAGCCACCACCCGCGTCTACCGAACCGACGACTCCACCTTCAACATCCAGCGCGGCGAGGCCATCTTCACCGTCTCGACCAAGGTGCTGCGCGACGTCAACCTCAACAACACCCTCGTCCCACCGGTGCGCCAGGGCAGCGCCCGCTGGTGCGACTACGACCAGGACGGCAAGCTCGACATCCTCCTGACCGGCATCAGCGAACGCATCACCGCCTCCGGCAAGGAAAACATCCCCATCGCCCACCTCTACCGGAACGTCGACGGTCGCTTCGGCACGCAGGTCCAGATCCTGGAACCGGGCGTCTACGACGGCGAGGCCACCTGCGCCGACGTCGACGGCGACGGCGACCCCGACCTGCTCCTCAGCGGCGCCACCCGCCTCGAACCGCCCCTGGAACCCGTCACCCTCCTGTTCCGGAACGAGGGAGGAGCGTTCACACGCATCGAAACGGGCCTGCCCGGCCTCCGGCACAGCGCCGCCGCCTGGGGCGACCTCGACGGCGACGGCGACCTGGACCTGGCCCTCTCCGGCGCACGCGCAAACGGGCAATTCATGGCCGCCGTCTACCGTAACGACGCGGGCACCTTCACGCGGCTACCGGCCGACCTGCCTCCCGTCGCCTTCGGCTCCCTCGAATGGGGGGACTACGACAACGACGGCGACCCCGACCTGCTCCTCAGCGGCGGCATGCTGGACCCGGAGCTGCTCCGCGGCGTCACCCGCGTCTACCGCAACGACGGCCCGGGCCTCCTCACGGACATCCAGGCCGGCCTGAAAGGCTGGCTGGCCGGCAAAGCCCGCTGGGGCGACATCGACAACGACGGCGACCTCGACCTGCTCGCCATCGGCCTCGACCGGGCACTCGGCATCCCGGCCCTCCACCTCTTCGAAAACACCGGCAACCGCTTCACCGAGGCCGAGATCCTGCGCGGCTTCAGCGGCCTCGCCTTCGGTGACGCCCGCCTCGCCGACTACAACGGCGACGGCGACCTGGACCTGCTCCTGACCGGCCGGCAAAGCAGCGACATGGACCTCACCCTGCGCTTCTTCATGAACCGGCTCATCCCGGAATGCACCGACCCGGCCTGGGTCCCCACCGGGGAAGCCCTGACCTGCCTCTGACGCGCCTCCCGGAGGATGAGCCCCCGTCCCCTCAGAAACGCTTGCCCGGATAGGCATACCCCAGCGCCGTCACGACCGGTTCCGGCAACGTCCACTCGGCCGTGAACTGGTTGACCGCCCCCAGAAAACCGAACCCGTTCTCGACGTTGGAGAACGTACCGGGCTGCACGAGCAGTTCGGGATCGAAGACGCCGCCGGGTGGACGCCAGCGATCATCCGACATCGTCAGGCGCATCCCCACCCCCAGCAGCGTCAGCGGTTCGCCCAGCTGCGCCAGAACGGCCCTGCGGTCTTCGGCCAGGGCCACGTTCACCTGCCAGCCCCCCTCCACCCTCCGGCCATAACGCTCCTCGCCATAGACCACCACCACCTCGCGAAAGGGCTCGGTCGGCGGAAAGCTGGCAAACCGGTACCACACCTCGACGCGAAACGGCGGAAAGTCGATCCCTTCCCAGAGGACCGTCTGCTCCGGCCTCGACAGCCCGGCCGGCGGTGCGACGCGCACGTTCGTCGCCGGCGGCACGGTGGTCTCCGCCGTCGTCGTGGCCCCGTCGGCGCGCCGCACCTCGAAGCGATAGGTCCAGGACGGAAAGACCTGCATCGGCGCGTAGAAGACATGACCGAAGGAGCCGTCGGCATACTGGATGACCGAATCCCGCCATACCTGCACCCGCCCGTCCGGCAGGGCCGTGGTGGTCACGTGCACGTCGAGCGGCTCGGGGCCTTCCGGCAGCAGGGTCGTACGCAGGGGAATCACCCGCACGAACTGGGTGTCGGCGGCCGTGTCGAGGAAGCCGAAGAGGGTGAAATACCGGTCCTCTTCCTCGAACGGGTTGACGGTGTCGTCACAGCCCGCCGGCAGCAGCACCAGCAGGAGGAGCGGCCCGAGAAACCGGCGTTGGAAGCACACAGGGCTGTTCATCAATGCACTTCGAGCTTGAGACCGAAGGTGGGCAGCAGGGGCAGCTGATCGACACGGCGCAGCGTGAACAGGTCGAAGTAGAACAGGTTACGCCGGTCGTAGAGGTTGATGACGCCGGCCTGCACGGTCAGGAAGACGTGTGGCTGCAGGCGGAAGGCGCGGTCCAGCGACACGTCGAGCCGGTGGTAAGCCGGCAGGCGTCCCGTGTAGGGGCGCTGGTAGAGAACCCGCTCGGTGCCCGGCACCTCGGTGACGTTGACGAGGCTGTCCAGCAACACGAAACGATCGAAGCCGATGGAGCGGTTGAAGGGCAGGCCGGAGCCGAACTGCCAGCGGGTGTTGAGGGTGAAGCCGGCCAGGGTGAGGCTTGCCGTCAGGTTGACCTGATGCCGGCGGTCATGCGGCGGGTCATAGGAGACGGACGGCTCGCCGGTGAGGAGCTGCAGGGCCGGGATCCGGGTCTCGTAGGTCACTTTCGAATAGCCGTAGCTCGCCATCCCGTAGAAGGGCCCGGTGCCGACTTCGAGGCGCACGTCCCCGCCCAGCGCCGTTCCGCCGGCCTGCTGCAGGTTCGTCGTGAAGCGCGGGAAGGCCGTCCACTCGGGGACCACCAGGTTCGAGAGCCGCTTGTAGAACCCTTCGAGGGAAAAGCCCAGCCACGGGGCGGGCCGGACGTTCCACCCGGCGATGAAGTGCCAGGCTTCCGGCACCAGGCCCAGCGGCGAGGCGGTCCAGACGGTGAACACGTCGCCGGCGTCCCGGCGGTCGGCCAGGCCGGCGATCTCCTGATGGTACAGCCCCACGGCACCGCTGAAGCGGTGCAGGCCCCGGTTCCACACCACCCGCAGGCGCGGTTCGAGGAAGGTGCGGCTCTTGCTCGGAAAAGCGTGCACCCGCAGGGCCGGTTGCACCCGCAGCCCGCTGCCGACCCGGTACTCCGGTTCGAAGTAAAGGCCGGCCTCCGTCACGGACTCGTCCTTCAGGTTCAGGTTCTGAAACTGCCCGTCCAGCCGGCTGCTGAGCGAGAGCGTGCTCAGAAACAGGCCCCAGTTCACATCGAGGTTGCCCGCATAGTGCGTGACGTTCGCCTGAAAGTTGAACCGTCCTACCGAGGTGGTGCGGACCGGGCGGGCTTCGGGGCCGAAATCATTCTCCAGCCGGGAATACGAGGTGACGAACTCGGCAAAGATGGGCAGGTTGGCCGGGAGGAAGATCAGGCGTGCGCCGACGGCATCGTTCGTCCACCCCACCTGATCCTCATCGGCCACGCCGGCCACCGGATCGATCCCGAGGCGTCCCTCGTCGTCCGTATGCAGGCCGGTGACGGACAGCTGGGCCCCCTCGCTCAGGTTCGCGTGGATCTTGGCGAAGAAGTCTCCGAAGCGGAAAGGCAGGGGCCGGTCCACCAGCCGTTCGGCCCCCTGTTCGATGACCGACTGCCTGGCCGAGGCCAGCAGCGAGACACGCCCGGGCCAGAGCGGCCCCTCGAGCCGGGCCGAGCTGACGAACGGCGCCGCCGAGACGGCCGTGGCCCACCGCTGCTTGTTCCCCGTTCTGGCCGAGACGTCGATCACTGACGAGAGCCGCCCCCCGTAGCGCCCGCCATAGCCGCCGGCGTAGACATCCGCCGAGCCGACGATTTCCGAGGGAAAAGCCGAAAAGAAGCCCAGCACGTGAAAGGGCTGGTAGATGAGCATGCCGTCGAGCAGCACCAGGTTCTGGGTGGGCTCTCCCCCCCGGATGAAGAGTTGCCCGCCCTGATCGCCCTGGGAAACGATGCCGGGCAGGGCCGTCAGGTAGTTGACCAGGTCGGCGGAGACGTCGGGGGCCGGGATCACCTCGATGTCCGCCGGTCGGATCGTCTGCAGGCCTGCCGTCACGTTGGCGGCACCCGCCGTCTCGCGCTCGCTCTCGACGACGACCTCGTCGAGCCGGGTCCGGGTTTCCGACATCGCAAAGTTCCGGGTTTGCACCTCGCCGGCCGCCAGCGTGATCGTCTCTTCATAGGGATCGAACCCGATGAAGGTGGCCCGGAGGGTGTACGTGCCCGGCGCCAGGCGCGAGAGGACGTAGAAGCCGTCGTTATCGGTAGCCGTGCCATAACGCGCGTCGCCCGTGCCCGCCAGCACCACGTTGACGCCCGGCAGCGGCTGGCCGTCGGAGGCGTCGGTCACGAACCCGCGCAGGGTGGCGGTCTGGGCCTGCGCCGGAGGCGTTCCCAGCACCCCGAACCCCATGAAGCCGAGGCAGAGGCATACGGCCCTGAAAGGACATCCCATGCGTTCTCCGACCGGATGAAAGACCCCGTGAAAAACCGGCAGGGAGGTTACGACTTTGACCCGACGGATGAAAGGGAAGATTGAGGCAATTCCACGTCCCTTCTCGCCGGCCCGGATGCACCGCCGCGCGTCCGCCGAAGCGGTCCGGGCTAGAGGCCCGAGGTGCCGGCCGGCTCCGCCTCGACGGTGCGCGAGAGGTCCTGCGGGGCGTCGACGACCTGGACCAGGATGGCTCCCCCGACGATCAGCAACCCGGCGACGACCTCGAGCACCGTGGGCACGGTACCGATGGTGAGCCAGGCCAGCAGCAGGGCGGCCAGCGGCACCAGGTTGCCGTAGAGCACCACGCGGGTCGGCCCGAGGCTGTGCAGGGCACGCACCTTCACCCACTGCCCGACGCCCACCCCGATGCCGCCGCCGAGCACGATGGCCACCCACGTCCACGCGCCGAGCGAGAGCCAGGCCTGCCCGGCCAGCGAAGGCGAGGCCACCAGCAGGTAAACCCCCCCTCCGATGGCCGTGCGGGCCGCCACCATGGGCGTGGCCCCGTAGCAGACGGCCAGCGGCTTGATCAGGTGGAGCTCGGCCGCGGCCAGGGTGATGGCGGCCAGCAGCAGGAGGTCGCCGAGCCAGTAGCTGCGCTCCGGCGCCAGCCCGTCGAGCGCCAGCCCCAGCGTGCCGACACCGGCCAGCACCAGCCCCGTCATCCCTGCCCGCCCGATCCGCTCCGTGTTCAGGAAATAGCCCAGGGCAGCGCTCACGGCCGGTCCCAGGGCCAGCCACAACGAAGCACGGGCGCCATGCGTCAACCCCAGTCCTTCGATGCCCAGCCAGGGTGCCAGCGTCGCCCCCAGCACGGACACCCAGAAAAGCCGCGGCCAGTCCTTCCGGGCGACCCGGGGAAAAAGCCGCATCCCGGTACCGTTGCGCCGCGCCCGCACGTAGCCCTGCCCGTAGAGCAGCAGCAACAAGGCCACGGCCCCCATCACGAAACGTGAGACGCTGAACGAGATCGGCGCCATCTCGCGCAGGGCCACCTCCGCCAGCACAAAGTTGCCGCCCCAGATGAAGATGAACAGCAGCAACAGCCCGTGGTGTGAATACACCGTCGAAGCCGCTTCCACGCCCTCCCGCTCCACCTCCGTTCCGATAGCCGGGCTCATCTCCAGCGAATCGGTCTTCCTCTCCCGGGCTTTCTGGGGCATAATGGCTTCGAACGCATCGAACAGGACGGGGCAAGAGAACCCTTCACCGCGCCGGCTTCCACGAAGGCTCGACGCAGTCATTCAGGGCGGGATGCAAAAAGAAAAAGGCTTTTCCATGGATTTGCGATACCCTTGTGCCGCCAAACGGCCTCCGCAGGCCACCAGAACTATGAAGTTTTTGCAAAGGGAAATACCCGCGCGTAATGCAGATGCCCCCCGGGGCACGCAAGAATGAATCCACGTGAGTCCTTCCACCCCGCTCACGTGCTCTTACCCCATGGAAGCTTTTCCCCGCTCAACCATCTTCAAGGAGGTACCCATGAAAAAGCTGTTTCCCCTGCTGGTAGCGGTCGTCTTCGTCGTCGCTGCCACCTTCGAGCCGGCTCCCCGGCCTGTCACGGTCGAGGGAACGCTGGTCGACACGAAGTGTTACGGCATGGCCGTCGCGATGGGCAAGGCGGACATGAACGTCTCCAACACCCACAAGGTACAGAAAGACGGCAAGACGATGGACATGCCGAACTGCGCCACCGCCTGCGCCGGCATGGGCATCCCCGCCGGGGTTCTCACCAAAGACGGCAAAACCTATGTCCTCATCACGCCGGCCAACGCCCTGAAGGACCACATGGCCAAGGAGGCCCGCGTCACCGGCGACCTGGTCTTCGACGGCGGCATCATCGCCAGCAAGGTCGAGGTCAAGGAGAACGGCAAGTGGAAAGACGTGACCCCCGGCACGATGATGTAACCACCGCCCCGTGCCCGACTCAAAAAGGGGGATCCCTGGCGGATCACCCCTTTTTGTATTTTTCTCCCCTCCCTCACCGCGTTCCACCGGCCTGGATCTCCCGGCCTGATTGACGTTATGCGACGGTTTTGCTTTATTGCCCTCGTCACGGCGTTGTTCGCTGCCGTGGTTGCCTGTGATCCGCAACCTTCCCCGGAGCAAAAAACCGAGCCCGTTTACCAGCCCGGGGATTCCCTTGAAGTCGTCGGGTTGCTGGTGGATACCAACTGTTTCGCCGGCGATCCGCAGAACATCGGTCCAGACCACCCTTCGCCCGTGCCCGAGGGGCAAGCGGGACCCGGCTGTGCCCGCTTCTGTGCCCGCATGGGATTCCCGGTGGCCGTGCTCACCGGCGGCGATCCGGGAGGCAAGGTCTGGATCCTGCTCACCAACGGCCAGGTCCTGGCCGACTACATGTCCCGCACCGTCCGTGCCCGCGGGCGGGTGCGTTCGGACGGTGTCCTGGTGCCCGAACGCATCGAGCTGCGGACCGGCGACGGCTGGACGTTCATCCTCTGAACCGACTCCCGGAACCCGTGCCGCCCCGCTACCCTCATGCCGTGTGTATCTCGGATGCCATACGCCCGGCAGATCCGGCGCGGCGGTATCCGGTCATCCCAGGCGTGCCGTATGGCGCTTGGGGAAGGATCTCCCGCCTTCTTCACCTAAGCTTGCCCCGATCATGGCCACGCTACAACCATCCATCGCCCTCTCGCCCACCATACCGCGCCTCGACCGGCGCGACATCTGGCTGGTGAGCCCCTTCTACGACCTGACCTTCATCATCTTCTCGTCCGTCCTGCTGGTGTTTCCCCACATCAGCCACGCCTTTCTGCAGAGCAACATCTACGTCGACCTGATCGTGACGATGCTCATCGGCGGGCCGCACCTGTTCGCAACCTACACGATGACGCTCATGGAACCGGACTTCCGCCGGCGCTATCCGGTCTATGCCCGGGGCGCCTACCTGCTGCCGGTCCTCATCGTCACGCTGGCCGTCCTCAACCTGACGTTGCTCGTAACGATCTTCTTCTTCTGGGCCTCGGTGCACGTCATCCACCAGGCCGCCTACGTGGCCGACGCCTACCGGATGAAGGACCCGCGCGGCTGGCGATGGACCTCCCGCATCATCGACTACGGCCTGCTCTTCACCTCCCTCTACCCCATCGCCACCAGCAAGCTGATCCACAGCCAGTTCGAAACCGGCGGGCGCACCCTCCTCTTCCCCGACTTTCTCCGGATGGAGTGGCTCCCTTACGTCGTCTGGGTGCTGTTCCTCGGCTTCCTGGCGGCCTTCCTCGTCAAGACCGTGTGGGAATACCGGCACGGGCTCTTTCACGGCCCGAAAACGCTCCACATGGCGGTGGCGACCGGGCTCTTCCTGATCACACCCACGCTCGAAAACCTGGATGTGGCCTTTCAGGGCCTCAACGTCTGGCACTCGTTCCAGTACCTGGCCGTCGTGCTCTACCTGAACCGGCTGCGGGCCCGGCGCGGGCTGATGAGCTCGCGCATGGTGCAGAAGATCTCCGGCAGCGGGTTCAAGCTCTACGGCATGTGCCTGGCCTTCACCCTCGGCGCCGGTGTCCTCTTCCTGGCCACGCTGGGCCTCGTCGTCCACTTCGGCTGGTTCGAAACCGGCCAGATGATGGGCTCCCTCCTGCACGACCAGGTCTACAGCGACCAGCATTACTTCGCCTTCTACAGCGTCGTCCTCTCGTTCCTGCTGATCCACTACTACTTCGACCACTTCATCTTCCTCGGCATCGACGAGAAGATCACCCCGGCGTTTGCCCCGCTCGACCCGCGCTGACAGGGACAAAAAAAGGGACCTGACCGGCGAACGGCCCGTAGCGCTCCCCCACATCCCTTGGCAACTACGAAGGCAGCCGGTATGGACGCGTCACGCGTCCAGATCGCCGGTCAGGTCTTTTCAAGGACAACGGAGAAGGCCGCATTATTCCCGCACCTTCTCGATACGGCGAACATAGACCCGGTCGTTTTCGACGATGAGGTCGAAGCGCACCCGGTCCCCCCGCGCGATGCCCGCGACGAGGGTCGTGTCGTGCAGGGCGAAGGGCATGGTCATGGCATCCATGAAGCCGGGGATGGCCTCGTGTTCGATGACGATGAAGTCCCGGCTCGGGGTGATGTTTCGGACTACGCCGGTGGCCTCGTAGGTTTGCCCGACGGCTTCGGCCACGGCGGTATCGGCGGAGACCGCCGCGCCCCGGTCTGACGAAGGCGTTCCGGCCGGCTCCCGCGCACACCCGGCGAGCACCAGGCCGGCCAGGAGCCAGTACCACCTGCTTTTCGTCCGGCACCTCATGGATGATCCGTGATCCGGGCAGCGAGAGCACACACAGGGTTGGGTTGCCCCGTCCCCGCCCGGCGTTACACGAGGGGGTCGGCGGCCGCGTCCCGGACGGGCAGGGTGATGTCCCATCGCCCGGCAGCCCATCAAGCTGGGTGGCCGCGTCACGCGGCCACCCAGAACCCGAAGGCACGGAACCGGGTGGAGGTCCACCAGACGGGGGTGCCGTAACGAAAGTTGGTGCGGCCTGCCTGGCTCTGCAGCGGTGCACGCACGATGGGCGTGGTGCCATCGCCTTCTCGGACGCGTGACGCGTCCGGTTCCCGCCGTGCCCGGTGACCGTTACGCTCGGGCACGACCACGCAGATGTGCCCCGAAAAGTTGAGGTTCCTGCGCTGGGCACAGATGAGCCCGATGCCCCCCGCATTGGCAGCCTCCTGCAACGTCGTCAGGTCAAAGACCCGTTTCCATCCGAACTGCGGGCCGAAGTCGTCCAGCCAGTCGTAGAGGCTGTTCGCGTTGAGTTCGTGGATCGTCTCGCCGTAGCGCGGGATGACCTCCCGGCCCGCCGCCAGCGCCGCGATGGCTCCCGGGCGCCACCACACCCGGGGCAGATAGACCCCGGCCAGGTAGCAGTAGTCGCAGGCATAGATGTTGCAAAACGTGGTGGCCGCCTTCGGCAGGTAGCGCACCCGGCGCTCGACGTCGAGCCACGCCACGATGCCCCCCAGGTCGGCGGCCTGCTCGGCGGGGGTGGCACGGGGGCGGCGGGAGGGACGGGGCGTCTCACCCAGCGGAAAGGCCCGCCCGCCGTCACGGTCGCGTGTGATGTCCGGGCGGTTCTCGGCCAGGTGCACCGCCGAGATGGCCTGCCGGGGCGGCGGCACGGTGAAATCCGCGAGCGGCGTGAGGAAACGATGCGCGACGAACCCTTCGAGCCGGCTTCCCCGGAAGTTCGTTGCCACCTTCCACCAGCCGCCGCCGGCATCTTCCAGCCGGGTCACTTCGTGCCCGTGCGGCAGCACCGCAAGACGCGTCGCCGCACGGACGACCGGCTCCGAGCGCAGGTTCAGGGCACTGGCTTCCACTTTGAATTGCATGGGCGGGAGAGCTATGGACCGCGTGACACGGCCTGCGTGAGCGGATGAGGTGAATCCTCCCAGCACAGCATGGATTACGGCCGGTATGCCCGCCACGACTCGATGGCGCTCCGGTTGTCGAAATCCAGATCAGGGATGCTCCATGATACGCAATTGCCTGCTCCCGAACACAAAAAAAACCAGCGTGATGCGTATGGCGCCGAATATTTCACGCCCTGGAGTTCGGGGCGAGCGTGCGTGCCCCGGGCATGCCCCGCGGCCGGCCTCAGAGCAGGTGCTTCACCCGCCCGCCGTCGACGACGAGCGCCGTGCCGGTGATGTAGCCGGCGCGCGCGCTGACCAGAAAAGCCGCGGCGGCGGCAAACTCCGCCTCCGTGCCGATGCGCCGGAGCGCGTTGGCCTCGGCCCATCCCCGCTCGATCTCCTCGACCGAGCTGCCCGTCCGTGCCCGGATGGCCTCGGCCAGCTCGACCAGCCGGTCCGTGCGCGTATAGCCCGGCAAGATGGTGTTGACCGTGATGCCCTCCGGTCCCAGCTCCAGCGCCAGGCTCTTGGCAAACCCCTGCACCCCCGCCCGCGCCACGTTGGACAGGTAGAGGTTCGGGATGGGCTCTTTGGCCGAGACGGAGGTGATCATGAGAATGCGGGCCAGCCCGTCCCCGGCGGCAGCCTTGCGCAGATGCGGCAGGGCGTGACGGCACAGGTTGATCGTGCTCATCAGGTTGAGCTCGAGCGCGGCCCGCCACTGCGCCGCGTCGAAGTCGTCCACGAAGCCGGCCGGCGGCCCGCCCGCGTTCGTGACGAGGATGTGCAAACCGCCGAAGTGCCCGACGGTCCGCAGCATGGCTTCCTCGATCTGCGCCTCGTCGGTCACGTCGCAGGCGACCGGGAGGACGTGCTCCCACGAGATGCCGGCGGCCTCCCGGATGTAGGTGGCCGCCTCTTCGATGCGCCCGGGGTCGCGTGAACAGACCGCCACGCGGCAGCCCTCGCGCGCCAGTTCCAGGGCGACGGCCCGGCCGAGGCCACGGCTGGCCCCCGCCACGAAAGCGATACGGTCCCTGATACCTAGATCCATGAAAAAACGATTTCAGAGCGTGGAAGGACAGGCTCACACCGGCAAGCCGGCACCGGATATTAAAACAATATTCGTTTGTTTTCATACCGGGCACAGCGGAAGTTACGTCCGTCGTAACGTAATGGACCCCCTGAACGTCTATGCCTCGCCAAGCTGCCCCGAGCACCCGTTCCCGCATCAAGACCCCGCTGGCCCCGGCGGCCATCGGGCCCTACAGCCAGGCGGTGCTGATCGGTAACACGCTGTACTGCAGCGGCCAGATCGCCATCGATCCCAAGACCGGGCACCTCATCGATGAAGGCATCGAAGCCGAGACCGAGCGGGTCCTCGAAAACCTGGGCGCGGTACTGAAAGCCGCCGGCATGGACTACCGGCATGTGGTGCGCTGCACGGTCTATCTGACCGACATCAACGACTACGCCCAGGTGAATGAGATCTACGCCCGGTACTTCAGCGAGGCCCCGCCGGCGCGCGAAGCCGTTCAGGTGGCGGCCCTGCCCCGGGGCGCACGCGTCGAGATCTCGTGCGTGGCCGTCCGCTGAAGGGCCGAACGCTGTCTCAGAGTCCCTCCACTTCGAGCCGGAACGTCATCACGAGGGCCATCTCATACTCTTCCGACGGCACCAGTTCCCGGGCGTTGATCTGCAGGATCACCTCGAAATCGTTGCGGGTCAGGAAGGCCGTCACATCCCGGTTCGGCAGCACGTTCAGCGTGGCTTCCCGGGCCGCCGGAAAGCCGCTCCGGTTCGCCACCTCGGTGGCCGAAAGCCCGTCCGCCTCGAACTTGAGGATCGCCTGATCGAGGAAATCGAACTGCTCGTCGATCGGGAAGAGCATCACCAGCCGGGCCGATTCCAGCCGCGCCGAGACGAGGTCGGCTTTCGAAAAACCCTGGTCCTGCAAGAACGGGCCGAGATCGACCTCGCAGTCGCAGCTCACGTCGCGCAGTTGTCCGACCGGGAAACCGTCCGACACGAAGCGGAAGCCGATGTCGCGGCCTTCGGCATCTTCGGACACCTCCGGGCGCAGGACGATGGTTCCGCCCTCCTCACCGACCGAGTCGCAGCCGGTAAGGAGAAGGAGCGCCAGCACGGCAAGGACCGGAAAGCGAAGAACCGAACACGTCGTTTGCATCGGGGTCACGGGGCAGGGTTGGGTCCGGGTGGGTGAAGCTCAGAAGCGCAGCACGGCATGAACGGGCACGTTGCCATCGAGGCGGGTACGTCCTTCGAGGAAGCCGAGTTCGATCAGGAAGGCACAGCCGACGACGCCGGCGCCGGCGCGTTGCACGAGCCGGGTGGTCGCTGCCGCCGTGCCGCCCGTGGCGATGACGTCGTCGTGGATCAGCACCCGGTCGCCGGGCCCGAGCGCGTCGACGTGCATCTCGATGGTATCGGTGCCGTACTCCAGCGCATACGTTTCCTGTACGGTCCGATACGGCAGTTTGCCGGCCTTGCGCACCGGCACGAAGCCCGCGCCGAGGTGCTGGGCCAGCATGCTCCCGAGGATGAAGCCCCGCGCCTCGATGGCCACGACGCGGGTGACGCCCGTCTCCTCGAAGGGAGCGGCCAGCAACCGCACCGCCTCACGCAGCAGGTCCGGCCGGGCCAGGAGCGGCGTGATGTCCTTGAACTGGATGCCGGGCCGGGGAAAGTCGGGAATGGTACGCACTGCTTCACGCAGTGCCTCGGGCACGTTCATGGGGATTCTGGAACGGGCTGCCCCGCCCCGTCGATCACTGGGCCGAGACGAGGTGCAGTCCCTTTTCGTAGTCATGCTTGAAGGCGCGGACGGCTCTGAAGATAGCACTTGCCATGTAAGCCTGCCCGTCTTCGCTACGCAAAAAAGCGGCTTCTTCCGGATTTGAGATAAAGCCGAGTTCAACGAGCAGGGCCGGCATCGAGGCGCTCCAGAGCACGTAGAACCCGGCCTGTTTGACCCCCCGGCTTTTGCGCCCCACCCGTTCGGCAAACTGCTGTTCGACCAGCCCGGCCAGGTACTCGCTCTGGCGCATGTAGGCACTCTGTATGAGCTGCATCCGAATCAGGTCGCGCTCGTCGAAGTTTTTGTAGTGCTCCTGATCTTCCTCGAAGCGGATCACGCTGTTTTCCCGCTCCATCACGGCACGGGCGGCGGCGGTCTTGTGCATCCCCAGAAAATAGGTTTCCGTGCCACGGGCGCTCCGGTTGCGGGAAGCGTTGGCGTGGAGCGAGATGAAGAGCTTGCCCCCGGCCTCATTGGCCATGTGGCCGCGTTCCTTCAGGGGGATGAAGCGATCGTCCTCGCGGGTGTAGACCACCCGGACGCCGAGCCGCTCTTCCAGGTATTGCCCGAGCTTGCGTGCCACGGCGAGCACGAGGTCCTTCTCCCGCAGCCCACCGGCCCCGATGGCGCCGGTATCCCGCCCCCCGTGCCCGGGGTCGATGACGATGGTATCGAGGCGCCATCGCTCGCGTGCATCGGAGGCCGGCTCCACGTGGCGCGCCACCGGCCCGGAAACCTCCGGCGTGGTCAGGCCAAGCAGCAGGTCGGTCGTTTCACGATCCCGGTAAACCCTCGGGACGACCTGCGGGTCGGCAAGCGAGAAGCGCAGGTGCAGGTGCTGCCCCTTCTGCACCAGTTCATAGGCCCGAACGGGCCCCTGCGGGGGATCTTTCCGGCAAGCGGCTGCAAGCCCGGTGTTGAACAGGATCAGTTCGAGGACATCGTCGCCGGACCGCAGCGGCTCGCTGTAGGCGACGATGGTCTCGCTCGTATGGATACGAACGACGTAGCCCTGCCCGTCGGCGCGGGGCGTGAACGACACCCGCTCGACGGCCGGCGATGCCCACGATACCGGGACCAACAGCGCCAACAACGCCGTAAGGCCCCACCGCCGCAACCGGCTTTCTCTGTCACGTGCTCCCATCATGCGATCGTCCTATCCGGTCCATCTCCTCATCCTGCCTCAAAGAAAGTGCCCGACATCCGGCCCTTCACATTCCCGCGCATGAACGGCCGAAAAATAGGGATTTTTCCGCACAATCGCGCCATACCGCGCGGGCACGCCCGCCTCGAGGGGGAATGCCCCGAAAAAAGGGCCTCCGTCCGGTTCAGGACGAAGACCCTTCCGTCACCCCGGCCTGGAAGATCTTGCCGGATCCGTTGCACGGCGCCCCGGCCTTCCACGCCTACCAGGCATAGAGGTCCCGCTCGCCG
The DNA here is from genome assembly GCF_011682235.2 of Rhodocaloribacter litoris. NCBI lineage: Bacteria > Pseudomonadati > Rhodothermota > Rhodothermia > Rhodothermales > Rhodothermaceae > Rhodocaloribacter > Rhodocaloribacter litoris. Next base: position 1,488,865 of record NZ_CP076718.1, read on the forward strand.
AGCAGTTCCTTCAGGCGCCGTTCGATGATCTCGCTGCGCGCACGGCGACGGGCTTCGAGCCGTTCACGGGCTTCTTCCAGCTCTTCCTGCAGGGCGTCCAGGCGCTCCTGGCTGAGTTGCATCTTACGCTCGAAGATCGCCTCCAGCTTCTTGCGGAGCTCGTCCTCGCGCCGTTTGCGTTCCGCCCCTTCGGCGCGGCGCAGCTCGCGGGCCAGTTGCCGTGCTTCCCGTTCGAGGCGCATCACTTCTTCATCCCGGATGCGCCCCGGGGCTTCGAGCACGGCGTCGAAATCATCCTCATCCGGCACCCCGTAGAAGAACCGGTATTCATACTCTCCGGGCCCATCGAACCACCGCATGGGCCTTCCCTCGTCCCGGTGGAAGAAGAAGGCGCGTTCCTCGGGCGTGCGGCGCTCGATCCGGTCCCGAAGCACCTCGACGTCCACCTCAGGCGCGCTTCGCCTCCACACTTCGACCAGATCCGGAAGGTCACCGGAGCCCCTGAGCCGCACGATCCGGCGAGCTCCGTCGTCTTCCATGACAATGATGGTGGTTCCCTCGTCGACTTCCGCCCCGTTGAGATACACCTTGCCGTCCTCCACGCGGAGGGTGAGGGGACCTCGTTTGAGGCGGAGGGTGTCCGTATCGGCTTCCGTGTCTTGCGCGACGGCGGGCAGGGTCAGGCTGCCGGCCAGAAAGAGCAGCCCGAGCAGACGGGGATAGTATGCTGACGGTGCCATGGCGGTACGGTCGATTGTTCGCGGGAATTGCGGCGGGTTTGCTTACCAGTCGAAGGGACTCGGCCGGCCGAGCAGTTCATGCAGGCGCTGTTCGATAATGCGCTCGCGCAGGCGTTCGCGCTCGTTCATGCGCTCGCGCAGGGTCTGAAGCTGGGCTTCGAGCTGTGCGATTTCGCGGCGGCGGTTCTCCTGCTTGAGTTCGAAGATCTCGGCGAGCCGGGCCCGCAGCTGTTCGACCAGGGTCGTGCGGCGCCTGCCTTCCGGAAGGGACCGGATCTCCGCGGCCAGGCGCTGGGTCTCGCCCTCCATCTGCTGCTCGCGCATGAGGCGCTCGAAGAGGTGGTGGTCGTACCGGCGGACGTCGTCGAGATAGCTCTGCAACTCGATGCGCGGCAGTGCATCGGCGGCGCGGGCGGCGGCTTCGGCGTCGTCGCGAGCCTGCCGGAGCACCCGGTCGAGCTCCCGGGCCTGCCGCTGTTCCATCTCGTTGCTGAGCGCCTGCAGGGACCGCGCCCGGCTGCTCAGGGCCTCCACGTACTGCCGGTGCATGACGCCGAACGGCGCGTCGGCGGGTGCGATGAACTCGAACTGGCCGGACGGTTTGAAAAACACAGCCACGCCCCGTTCTTCCGCCTCCTCGTCCCTTACCTCACGCAGGCCGCCGGCGTCGATCAGGTAGAGGATGCCGTTGATCTCCATGACGGCCTGGCTGTTGCCGGAGAAGGTCAGGTTGGCCTGCAGCCCTTCGAGGTTGAGCGAGGCCGGCAACCGGTCTTCGGGCAGCGGGCGACCGTCCAGGTACACCTTGCCGTCCCGTATGGCGAAGGTGTGGGTTTCCTGCGCCCGCACCGCCGGCGCGATGCCGGTCAGCGCGAGCACCACCAGCAGGGCGATATGGATGTGTCGTTTCATGGTCTCCGTCTCGTCCAAGTCTGCGGATTGTCGGCCCGGGATGTCACGGATGTTGATCGGGGATGCGCAGCGGCGTGTACCCGCCGCGTTCCCCGGCCTGCCGCAGGCCGGGCGTCGTTCCGGCGAAACCGGAGAGCATCTCGAGCGGCACGGCCGGTTCTCCCCATTGCAGATCGGCGTTGCGGGCGCGGAGCGAGGCGATGCGGCGATGGAGGCGCCGCACGTCGTCGGCTTCGTCCCAGGCCAGGGCAGGCCCGGCGACCTGTGCGGCGGCGGCCAGCGTTCCGGCCGGCTGCGCGGCCGCCACGGGAGCGCCCGCCTCCCCGACGGCCACGGACTCCGGCACGGGCGGCACACGGGTTGTTCGATCCGCCGCGAGGGGCACGCCGGCCGTCGGTGTGCGCGCGGCGGCGTTCGCCTCGCCCGCCGGCGGCGCGGGTTTCGGGTCTGTGGGCCCGTGCACAGGGGCAACCAGGTAGGCCAGCCCGACGCCGAGGAGCACGGCCAGCGTCGCCGCGGCTCCGATCCATCGTCCGGCTCGCCGGGGGGCGCGTCGCGGCCCCCGGTCCGGGCGCGGCCCTCCGGGTGCGGCGCGTCGTTCCGGATGTGCTGCCGCGGCTACGACCCGCTCCAGCACCGCTGCATCCGGACGCGCCGGGGGCCACCGATCGAGGCGGGACTTGACCTCGCGCAGGGCTTCATACTCGGCCCGCAACGTCGCGTCTTCGAGCAGGCGACGCAGTTCCTCCGCGTCTTCGACCTCCCCGTAGAGGTGGCGCACGATATGTAGCCGCTCATCCATGGATCCCATCCTGCGAAGAACCGGTCACGATGTCGCGGTCTCGGCCAGGCTCTTTTTTTTTGACGCCGTCATGATCTTGCGAAGGTTCAGCAGCGCATAGCGCATCCGCCCCAGGGCGGTGTTGATCGAGCAACCGGTCAACTCGGCGATTTCCCGGAAGGTCAGTTCCGCATGGTGGCGGAGCAGGAGCACCTCGCGTTGCTCGGGCGGCAGGCGGTCGATGCAGGCGGCCAGGAAGTCGCCCTGCTCGCGACGGTGCAGGAGCTCGTCGGCGACCGGGGCTTCGTCCGGGAGGCGCTCCCAGAACGAGGCGCCGTCTTCGCCGCCGGGCGCGACGTCCTGCCACTTTTTGCGGCTGCGCAGGTGGTCGAGCGCCGCGTTGCGGGCGATCCGCATCACCCAGCCGAGCCACCGGCCCTGCTGCGTGTAGGAGCCGCGCCGGTTCTGCAGCGCCGCAATCACCCGGAGGAACGTCTCCTGAAACAGGTCGTCGGCCACGTCGGGATCGCGCACCATCCCCCGCAGGTAGCTGTAGACCCGTTCCTGGTGCCGCTCAACCAGCGCGCGGAAAGCATGCTGGTCCCCGCGTTCGAGGTAAGCCTCGACCAGTTGTTCGTCCGGTGGATGCATCCGCAGGGCTGGCGATCGCTTCGAAAACCCGGCTGACCGGTGCGCTATGTCCGACGTTCGCCCTATAGAACGGCGGGCGCACCGGGATTATTGCATCAGGCTATGGCGATACCGCAAAAAGGTTGCATGCCGGTGCGGACCGGCGGCTCAGAGCACCAGTTCCAGCACGGCATGCAGCCGTTCGGCGCCCGTGACGACCAGCCCTTTCGGGGCGCGAAGCCCTTTGAGGTTGTGCTTCGGCACGACGGCGCGCTCGAAACCGAGGCGGGCGGCCTCCTTCAGGCGCGGTTCGATCCGGCTGACGGTACGCAGTTCGCCCCCGAGCCCCACCTCGCCGATGAGCACCGTGCCCGTGTCGGCCGGGATGTCGCGGAAGGAGGAGGCCACGGCCACGACGACGCCCAGGTCGACGGCCGGCTCGCTCAGGCGCACCCCCCCGGCCACGTTGAGGAAGACGTCGTGCGTGGAGAGACGCAGGCCCTCACGCTTTTCGAGCACGGCCAGGAGCATCTGCAGGCGACGGTTGTCGAAGCCGGTGGCCGTGCGCTGCGGCGAGGGGTACGAGGTCGGCGCCACCAGTGCCTGGATCTCGACGAGGACGGGGCGCGTCCCTTCGAGGGCGCACACGACGGTCGAGCCGCTGACGCCATAGGTGCGCTGGGAGAGGAAGATCTCGCTGGGATTATGCACCTCGGCCAGGCCCGTCTCCCGCATCTCGAAGACCCCGATCTCGTTCGTCGAGCCGAAGCGGTTCTTGACGGCGCGGAGAATGCGGTAGGCATGGTGGCGGTCCCCTTCGAGGTAGAGGACCGTGTCCACCATGTGTTCGAGCACGCGCGGGCCGGCGATGGCCCCCTCCTTCGTCACGTGGCCGACGAGGAAGGCGGGCAGGTCCATCCGTTTGGCCAGCTGGATCAGGGCCGCTGCGCTCTCGCGGACCTGGCTCACCGACCCCGGCGCGCTCTCGATGTCGGGCCGGAAGAGGGTCTGGATCGAGTCGACGACGAGCAGGTCCGGTGCCGTCTCCCGGGCGGCGGCCACGATGGCCTCGACGTTCGTTTCGGCCAGGAGCAGCAGCGCGTCCGTCTCGACGCCGAGCCGCCGGGCACGCAGCTTCACCTGCCGGGGGGATTCTTCCCCGGTAACGTACAGCAGGCGTCGTTGCGGAAGGTACTTGCCCAGCTCGGTCATGAGGGTGCTTTTGCCGATGCCGGGATCTCCGGCCAGGAGCGTGACCGAGCCGTGCATGATGCCCCCGCCCATCACCCGGTCGAACTCCTCCACGCCGGTGCGCAGCCGCGTCTCCTCGCCCAGCGCTACCTCCGAAAGGGGCAGGGGGCGGTCCGGCTCCGTGGCCGGGCCGGGCACCCGTGCCACGCGGGCCTTCACCGGCGAGGGCGCCACTTCTTCCACGAAGGTGTTCCACGCCTCACACGAGGGGCACTTACCGAGCCATCGCGGGGCCGCATGGCCGCACGCCTGGCAAACGTATCGGGTCTGGCTTCGGGGCATGAGGAATCGCTGGACGCGTGACACGTTGAGACGTTGCACGTTCGGGAAGGGCGGCCGGTCCTCCCGGGCAACGGAGGCCCCGCCCTTCCGCACGATCGTTACGTTCTCCGGCATCCGGGCGGCCTACGGAGCGGGCCCCGTAACGAAGCCACATGCCGGCCGTCTCAGGCAAAGATACGCCACAGGCTGACAGCCCGTTGTCATGGCCCGGCACGACCTTTCCGGCAGCGGGGAAATAACATAGTTTTCATCCGTAAAAGCATCCGCCCGGCCCGCCCCGGCGTAGGAAAGGCATTCCGGCGTACCCACCCCGATCACCCGCCAACCACCCGCCGCCCGCATGGCATCGCTTGCGACGTTTTTGCTCGAACCGGTCTCGGCGCTGGGCCGGTATGCCCTGCTCCTGTGGCACGCCTTCGGCTCGTTGCGCGAGTTCAGCATTTACCGCAAGAACCTCGCCGATCAGATGATACGGGTCGGGATCGACTCGATCCCGATCGTGGCGCTGGCGGCGGCCTTCTCGGGTGCGGTGACCACCGTGCAGACGGCCTACCAGCTCGTCTCGCCCTTCATTCCCCGCACCATCATCGGCTCGATCGTCGTCCCGTCGATGATTCTGGAGCTGGGTGCGGTGGTGACGGGTTTCATTCTGGCCGGGCGGGTGGGCGCCCGCATCGCGGCGGAACTGGGTACGATGCGCGTCACCGAGCAGATCGACGCGCTCGAAGCGATGGGCCTCAACTCCGTCGGCTACCTGATCGTCCCGCGCGTGCTGGCCGGTGTCATCATGTTCCCCGTGCTCTACGTAACGGCCTGCTTCGTGGGCATCACCGGCGGCCTGTTCGTCGGCTCCCTCAGCGGCTACGTCACGACGGGCGAGTTCATCGACGGAGCCCGCGAGTTCTTCCAGCCCTTCGATCCGATCTTCGGCACGATCAAGTCGCTGGTCTTCGGTTTTCTGATCACGTCGATCTCCTGCTACAAGGGCTACTTCACCGGCGGCGGAGCCGAGGGGGTCGGGCAAAGCACCACCGAAGCGGCCGTCACGAGCTGCGTCTACATCCTGCTGGCCGACCTCGTACTGGCCGCCACGCTGCTCTCCTGACCGTCCTTCCGCCCCGGCATGATCGAAGTCGACCACATATACAAGAGCTTCAACGGCAAATCCGTGCTCGAGGACGTCTCGCTGACGATCCACGACGGCGAGACGCTGGCGATCATCGGGCGCAGCGGCTCGGGCAAGAGCGTGCTGATGAAACACCTGATCGGCCTGCTCAAACCGGACCGCGGCCGCGTCCTGGTCGACGGCGTGGACATCGACGCGATCTCCTATGACGAGCTCCGGCAAATCCGTCGCCAGTTCGGGGTACTCTTCCAGGGTGGGGCCCTCTTCGACTCGATGAACGCCTTCGAGAACGTGGCCTTCCCGCTGCGTACCTTCACGAACATGAGCGAGTCCGAGATCCGTCGCGAGGTGCAGCAATGCCTGGAGATGGTCCAGCTTCCGGACGTCGGGTCGAAGATGCCGGCCGAGCTTTCCGGCGGGATGCGCAAGCGGGTGGCTCTGGCCCGCGCCGTGGCCCTGCGGCCCCGCTACGTGATTTACGATGAGCCGACGAGCGGCCTCGACCCGGAGACCTCGAACACCATCGACGAACTGATCAAGAGCCTCACCGACCAGTTGCACATGACCAACATCGTCGTCACGCACGACATGCATTCGGTGCTCTCGATTGCCGACCGGGCCGCTTTCATCTACCAGGGCCGGATGCACTGGGTCGGCACGGTCGAGGAGTTGCACGAGAGTGACGACGACGTGCTGCTGCGTTTCGTACGGGCCAACGAGTACCAGATCGGCCGTCCCTCGGCCCTGCGTACCGGTTGAGCCACCGTCGGGCGGATACGTCCCCCTCCCCCGTTCACCCTTACGCGGACATCAATGCGATACGCGAAAGAGCTCAAAGTCGGCCTGTCCATCCTGATCGCCGCGGTGATCTTCATCCTGGGCGTCCGTTTCTTCGAGGATCTGCCGCTGTTCCGGGGCACGATGAGCCTGGAGACGGCCTTCGAGAACGCCGGCGGCCTCATCGCCGGCAACACCGTACGGATCAACGGGGTCGTCGTCGGTTCGGTGGATGAGGTCCGGCTCGACCCGGCTTCGAACCGGGTCCGCGTGCGCTTCCACGTCGACAGCGGCATCAAGGTGCCCGAGGGCTCACGCACCCGGATCTCCGGCTTCGACGCCCTGAACGTCGTCCGGCTGGACCTGCTGCTCGGCCCGCCCGGGAACCCGCCCATCCCGGAGGGCGGCTTCGTCCCGAGCGAGACCGGCACGGACCTGCTCGGCACGCTGACCGACCGCGCCCCGGCCCTCGTCGACCGCGTCGACAGCGTCCTCGTGGGCCTCGATGCCACGCTCACCGGCACACGCGCCCTGCTCAACGATCCCGGAAGCGACCTCCGGCAGACGCTGGCCGCCCTGCGCACCAGCCTCGGCACCCTGAACGCCTTCCTCCGCTCCGAGCAGGGCCGGATGCGCCGGGTCCTCGAGAACACCGAGGCCCTCACGGCCGGCCTCAACGACGTCGTCGCCGAACAGGGCGACTCCCTCGGCGTCGTCGTGCACAACCTCAACGGCGTGCTCGCCCGGCTCGACCGCAACCTGGCCGCCTTCGAGTCCACCACGGCCGCCCTCGACGAGGTCATCGCCCGCCTCAACCGGGGGGAGGGCACCCTGGGCCGCCTCCTGGCCGACGATACCCTCTACTTCAAGCTCGACGCCACCCTCACCAACCTGAACAACCTGGTGACGGAGTTCCAGGCGCACCCGCGTAAATACCTGCGCGAGTTAAAGCTGATCGATATCTTCTGAGTCCCGCCGCTACCCGTACACGAAAACACCCCCGAGGTCAAACGCGACGTGCCGATGCCCTCCTACGACGACGCGCTGACGCTTTTCCACGAATGGACGCAGGGGGAGAGCCTGCGGCGCCATGCCTATGCCGTGGAGGCGGCCATGGGCCACTACGCACGCCTCTTTGGCGAGGACGAGACGCTCTGGCGCATCACCGGGCTGCTGCACGACATGGACTACGAGCGGCACCCGACGCCCGAGGAACACCCGTATGTGGGCACGCGGGTGCTGCGCGCGGCGGGCTACCCGGACGAGGTGATCGAGGCCATCCTGGGACACGCCGAGTACACCGGCACCCCGCGCACGACGCGCCTGGCCAAAACCCTCTTTGCCGTGGACGAGCTGGCCGGCTTCATCACGGCGGTGGCCTACGTCCGCCCGACCGGGCTGGCGGACCTGACGCCGAAATCGGTCAAGAAGAAACTCAAGGACAAGGCCTTCGCCGCCGCGGTCAGCCGGGAGGACATCCGCCGGGGCGCCGAGGAACTGGGCCTCGACCTGGACACCCACATCGCCAACGTCATCGCCGGGATGCAGGCCGACGCCGAACGGCTCGGCTTCGGGTGAGCCCCCCGGCGGAACGCAGGCCGTCGTGCGCTCGTCCGTAGACACGACGTTCCCCGCACGACGTGCAGCACGCCATCGTATGCCCCAGGAGCCTTCATCCCCGCCCCCCGTCCCGGAGCCGGACACCCCGGAACCGGCGGTGCCCGCCGCCTCGGTTCCCGAAGCCCGGGAGATCACCCGGGCGCGGGCACGGGATCTGCGGGACCTCCTGGCCCGGTACGTCCGCCGCCACCTGCCTCCGAGGCCCCCCGCCCACCCCCGCATCGAGGAACCACCCCGGCTCGTGGGCACCCACGCCCGGCTGCTGCCCTTCCTTCGCCTCGTCCCCCTTCTGCTCGCCCTGCTCTTCGGCTTCTCGTTCGTCTGGGACTTCCCCGGCATGACGGCCACCGCCTTCGGCCGCACGCTGGCCCTCGACGGCCTCCTGCGCATCCTCTCGGTGAGCGGCCTCATCGGCTTCGCCACCAACTGGCTGGCCATCACGATGCTGTTCCACCCGCGCCGCAAGCGCCCGGTCTTCGGGCAGGGGCTCATCCCGGCGCAGCGTGAGCGCATCGTCTACCGGCTCGCCCGGGCCGTCTCCGAAGAGCTGATCAACGAGGAGATCATCAAGCAGAAGATCGAGGAGCACGAGATCATCCCGAAATACCGCGAGATGGCCCTCCGGGTGACGCGCGGCGTGATCGAGGACCCCGGCTTCCGGACCGAGCTGAAGGCGCTCACGGCCGACTACGTGGAGCGCGTGCTCGCCTCCGAGGCCGTGCGGCGGCGTCTCAATGAACTCATCGTGCAGAAGATCGAGGAACACGCCGGGGACGGCCTGGGCGGCCTGGCGCTCAAAGCCTACCGGTTCCTGAACGAAGAAGACTTCAAACGCCGCATCGACCGGGCCATCCACAACCTGCCGGCCTCCCTGGATGCCGTCCTCGATGAGTTCGACCACCTGCTCGACCGCGTCCCCGTCCTGATCGAGGCCCGGGCCGAAGACATCGAAGCCTGGGCCACCCGCCTCGTGCTCGGCTTCGTCGAAAACCTGGACGTCCACACGATGATCATGAGCAACATGATGCAGTACGACGAGCGCCGGCTCGAGGACCTGCTCAAAAAGACGACCAACGAGCAACTCAACTACATTAAATACCTGGGCGGGGTGCTGGGCTTTTTCGGCGGGCTCGTCATCTGGGAACCGCTGCTGGCCCTGGCCGCCTTCGGCGCACTTGGCCTCCTGCTCTGGACCGTCGACGCCGCCCTCTTCCGCCTGACCGGGCGGTGAACGCCTCCGGAGACATCTCGAAAGCGGTCCCGGCATTTTGGAAACGTTCCCAAAACAGAAAGGAAGCGCTTCCAAAATCGCGCAACCCTCCCCCTGGGACGGATACCGTTTTATATTTTTTACGCATCACTGCCCCGCCGAGGCGACCCTGCATGCCCCCTGAGGTGCACCCCTCCCCACAGGGGGCCTGCTCACCTGGAACTACCTGCCTGCCGCGCCGGGTGGGGCACCGGATCAAAGCTTGGAAGCAAGTATCCGGCCCGAGTGCCTGACCGGGCCCTTCGCCCGGCCATTCCGGTGGATAAAGGCCTTACCGGGCCGGCTAACCGTCTTCCTGGATACGCATGATGATGTCGATACGTCTCCCTGAACAGAGAAGCCGCTTCATACGTCCGCGTCCGTTGCTGCATCCTTTGCCCGCGGTGCTCCTCAAGGTACTCAGCCGGTGCTTCTCCGCTCTGGTTCTGCTCCTGCTGCCCTTGACCGTCCACGCGCAATCGGGCAAGATTGCAGGGCGCGTGACGGATGCACGCACCGGCGAACCTCTTCCGGGGGTCAACATCGTCATCGAAGGCACGGTCACCGGCACGACCACAAACGTCGACGGCTACTATACCTTACTCAACGTGCCCCCCGGGACTTACCGCCTGCGCGCATCCTTCGTGGGTTTCACACCGCAGGTCGTCGAGGAGGTACGTGTCAACATCGACCTGACGACGACCGTTAACTTCGCTCTGCGGGAGGAAATAGTGCAGGGGGAAGAGATCGTCGTCACCGCCGAGCGACCGGTGGTGCAACCCGACCTTTCGGCCAGCATGGCGACCGTGGAGTCGGAAACCATCGAACGGCTACCCGTGGCAAGCATCAGCGGGGTCGTCGGGCTACAAGCCGGTATCCAGGGACTTTCGATTCGCGGAAGCGGTAGCGACGAACTGGCTTTCAACCTCAACGGCCTCACCCTGCGTGACGAACGCAACAATGCCCCCTACACGTCGCTCAGCCTGGCCGCCGTGCAGGAGGTGCAGGTGCAAACGGGCGGCTTCAATGCCGAGTACGGCAATGTGCGATCCGGCGTCATCAACGTGATCACCAAAGAGGGACACGCGAACCGCTATGAAGCCGACCTGATCCTGCGCTACAGCCCTCCGGCTCAAAAGCACTTCGGCCCGCCAGCCAACGACCCCGATTCTTACTGGATCCGGCCCTATCTCGACCCGGAAGTAGCCTGGACCGGCACCAAGAACGGAGCCTGGGACCGCGCAACCCAGGCGCAGTATCCCGAGTTCGACGGCTGGATCGCCGAGTCCGAAAAACGCCTCAACGACGACGATCCATCGAACGACATGTCGCCCCAGGCACTGCAGGAAGCCTTCCGGTGGCAGTTCAGGAAAAAGATGGAGATCGTCAAACCGGACTACGTGGTCGACCTCGGAGTAGGCGGTCCCCTGCCGATCCTCTCTCGCCCGCTCGGCAATGCACGTTTTTACGCCTCGTACCGGGAAGACCGGGAGATGTACCTGATCCCGCTCTCGCGCGACAGCTTCCGGGACCGGAGCGGCCACATCAAACTGACCAGCGACCTGGCGCCGGGCATCAAGCTGAGCGTGGAAGCGCTCATGGGCAAAACGACGGGCACAGTCAGCAATTTCTCGGGCCTACCCGGCATTTTCCGGTCTCCGTCCAGCATCGCCTCGGCGATGAGCCAGGTCAGCTTTATCGACACACGAATCTTCGCAAGCGATTACTGGGCTCCGACTTCTATTCGGCGCAACATGCAGGGGCTCAAGCTGACCCACGCCCTCGACGAGGCCAGTTTCTATGAGGTACGCTTTACACGCTTTGCCTCGGCCTATGACACCCGGCCCGGCCGCCCCCGGGACAACACCCCGGTCGTCTTCTTCGGAGGCGTCGGCTTCGACGAGGCTCCCTTCGGCTTTGAAGATGAACCCACCAATGCCGTAACCGGCATGCGAACAGGCGTCGGTATGAGCACAGCCCGCGACACGAGCCGGGTCGTCGTCTGGAACCTGAAGGGAGATTACACCCGGCAGGTCAACCGCTTCCTGCAACTCAAATCGGGAATCGAACTGAACCTGACGGAGAGCAAGGTACGCTACGGCCGCTTCGATGCCTTTTTACCCAGTTCCAACGTGATCTCCCGCTGGGATCGCAAGCCCTTCCGCGGATCGGCCTACATACAGGGCAAACTGGAATTCCAGGGCATGATTGCCAACGCAGGATTGCGTCTGGATGCGTTCCGGGCTGGAGGCGATTGGTACGATCTGCACGAAAATCCCTTCTCGATCGGGTTCCGCTCCGTAGTCGCCCTAGACACCGCGCTGACGCGCATACCAACCCGGACCATCACCGCCCTGAGCCCGCGCCTGGGCGTCTCCTTCCCGGTCACCTCCTTCAGTAAGCTGTTCTTCAACTACGGGCACTTCCGCTCCCTGCCCGACCCCAACAACCTGTTCCTCGTCGAATACTTTCCTCAGACGGGGCAAATCAGCGAGCTGGCCAATCCGAACATGCCTCTGCCGAAGACCATTGCCTATGAGATCGGCTATGAGCATGCGCTACTCGACCAGTTCCTCATTCGCATGGCCGGCTACTACAAGGACGTTTCACTGCTTCCGCGCACCGTCAACTACATCAGCCGGGATGGCCAGGTCGACTATTTTGCACGCGAACCGCTTGCCTACCAGGACATTCGAGGCTTCGAACTGACCTTCGCACGCAACCGGGGACGATGGATCCAGGGCTTCATCAACTACACCTATATGGTGTTCTCGAGCGGATACTTTGGCTTCCGCCAGGTTAATCAGAATCCGACCGTACAACGCCAGTTTGAAGAAAGCGACGCCGAACGACGCAATGCCTCGTTCCGTCCGGTACCCCAGCCGTATGGGCGCATCAACTTGGATATTCTCTTTCCCGACGAGTTCGGTCCAGGCCTGGGGTCGCTGCGGCCCTTGGGCGGCCTGCGTATGAGCTTCATCGGACGCTGGCAACGCGGCAGCGCGCTCACCTGGACGGGCGGAGGGTCCGTACCCGGTGTGGTCAATAACCTGCGTTTCCGGGACTCTTATGCCCTGGATCTACGCATCACCAAGGCCTTTGAGGTGGCCGGAGCACGTGCTCAGCTCTTCATCGACGTGTTCAACGTGCTGAACCGCAAAGAGCTTTCCTTCAGCGGCATGGTCGATGGCAACGATTTCCTTGCCTACATGCGCTCGCTGCACCTGCCTCCGTCGGACGCTTATGACAATATCCCCGGTAACGACAGACCGGGAGACTACCGCGACTACGACGTCCCCTTTGTCCCCATCGACCCGATCACGACCCGGGAACAGGTCGGCACCCCTGAAGCGGGTCGTATCTACTATGAGCGCAACACGGCCCAGTACCTGGAATACGTCGACGGAAACTGGCAACCCGTACCCGAAGACCGGATGAACCGCATTCTCAAGGAAAAAGCCTATATCGACATGCCCAACATGCAGTTTCTGACATTTCTGAACCCCCGAGACATCTACTTTGGCCTCAGGCTTAGTCTTTAAATCCCCATGAGACGATTCATCCTCCGTCACGGTACGTTACTGCTTCTGTTGTGGCTCCTGGGTGCCACTCCGGCGCACAGCCAGTTCGATAAGAAATGGCTCTCGGCCGGATCCCTGCACAACTGGTTTTCATCCGTCGGATCCGAGGTCGAGTCCCAGGGCTTTGTGGGCACCCAGCAAGACGGTATGCGCTGGCCCGGTATCTACCGGTTTACGGACATGCAGGCGGCCAAAGGTCTCTGGATCGGCGCACGCAACGTATCCGATGGTGCCGGCACGCGATACGACGTGCGCGTCGTTCATGCCGGTCCCCGTGTCACCGGCGCCAACGAGTTCTTTCCCGTGCACTTCGAGCTCGTGACTCGTTTCCCGTTGACCGAGGTGTACGTGGACGGCTTTCTCTCTGAAGGCCTTGCTCCGATGGCTGTAGACCGCGTCGACCCCGACCTGGAGGCCGATGCGATCCTGATCAACGAAGTCAACACGCTGCTGGGACTTACCATGCGGCGGCGCGTGTTACAGTTCAGCCAAGAATACCACGACAACTACCATATCTACGAATACACGTTTACCAACACGGGCAACACCGACGGCGACGAAGAAATCGAATTGCCGGACCAGACCCTGGAGGACGTGTTCGTTTTCTGGCAATGGCGCTGGTCGGTCGCCAAAGAAACACGCTACATCATCGGCAACGCTTCGGGCTGGGGCATTAACACCATGATCGACAGCTGGGGAGACGGGGTGGACGACGTCATGCCGGACGGCGGGCCCGTGCTGCGAGCACAATACGCCTGGCATGGATACTGGCCGGACAAGGCCGTGGCCTACAACAATATCGGCGGCCCCATTTTGCCAGAAGCCTTGCCTGACCCCGGCGGTCAGATCGCATCGACGGACACACTGGGACGCCTGGGAGCCTCCCAATTCGTGGGGGTAGCTACGCTTTTTGCGGAATCCGAACCGGGAAGCAATACCGACGATCCCGGGCAACCGTCCGTCGTGGCCTGGCTCGGTTCAGACGACACCTACCAGTCGAACAACGATGCCTTTAACCCGATCAAGATGGAACAGGAATACACCATCATGTCGGGCCAGGGAGGTCTCCAAAGCGGAGGCTTCAGCGGCAAGTCGCATGCCTACATCGTAGCCCCGGGCGGTCTGTCGGAGTGGTCGGCAACCCATGCTGCGCCGAATCTGGGAACGTCGGGGGGATTCTCGGCAGCCTATGGTTTTGGTCCTTATACCCTGGCACCCGGGGAGAGCTTCCGCATCGTCCTGGTCGAGGCCGCAGCGGGCCTGAGCCGGGAAGCCAACGTGGCCATCGGCCGTGCCTATAAGGCGCTTGGAGCCAACGATGACGCCCTCATCGAGTACAAAGGGCATCAGATGACCAAAAACGCCTGGGTCTTCACCGGGCGCGACTCGCTCGTGCAAACGTTCCGGCGTGCCGAAGCAAACTTTGCCACCGGCTATGCGGCTCCTCGCCCGCCGGCTCCGCCCTCCACGTTCCTGGTCGAATCGGGGGGAGACCGTATCGCCCTGCGCTGGGAATACCCGGCCGGGGAACCCCTGCCGGATCACTTCGAAATCTACCGGGCCTCCGGACGCTTCGACAGCACCTATACCCTGATTGCCCGGGTACCGGGTACCGAAACCCGATATGACGACGTGAGCGATGACGACGGCGAACCGATCCGCGGTCTCGACTACTACTACTACCTGGTAGCCGTGCGCGAAGATGCCAGCGACGGACGCGCCGGCACCCCCCCCGGTGCCTTGCGGAGCAGCCGATATTTTACCCAGACCTATACGCCGGCCCGGCTCAAACGCCCGCCGGGGGAAAGCCTGGCCGACATCGTCATCGTACCCAATCCCTTCAATATCGGCGCCTCGCCCGACGTGCGCTGGCCCGACCAGACGGATAAGCTCGGCTTTCTCAACATCCCGGGTCGCTGCCGCATCGACATCTACACCGAGATCGGGGAACTCGTCGACACCATCCTCCATGAGGACGGCAGCGGCGATGCCTACTGGGATCATACCACAGCCTCACGTCAGGTCGTAGCCAGCGGTCTCTACATCGCGGTTATCACGAACCTGGAAACGGGCGAGCGCGCCTTCGAAAAGTTCATCATCATCCGTTAGCAACCGGAGCGGAAGCACCATGAATCCTTTCTCTTCTCGGCGACAACATCCCCACGGGCTTGGGAGCGTAGTCGGGTTTCTGCTCGCGTTGCTTCTCCCCTTTTCGGAACCAGCCCATGCCCAGGAAAACCTTCAAAAGCTGGCCCAGACGGGCATGAAGTTTCTCAGCGTTTCGGTGGACCCCCGGGCGGCCGCGCTGGGCGATGCCGTCACCGCCATGGAAGGCGACGTGACCTCGCTCTACTATAACCCCTCGGGCATGGCTCTGCAGCAACATGCCCTCACGTTCATGGCGGCCCAGGTCACCTGGATCGCTGATATCCGCTACAACAACCTCGGCTTTTCCCTCCGCCCCTTCGGTGGACGGCTGGGAGTCTTCGGGTTCACCCTGACCGCCGTCGACTACGGCCATATCAAAACCACGGTGCGTGCCAATAACGAGCAGGGTTTCGAACGCCTGCCCGACATCCGCCCAACGGCCCTAGCCCTGGGAATAGGGTACGCACGTGCACTTACCGACCGGTTTGCCATCGGAGGGCACATCAAATGGGTGCACCAGGATCTCGGCAACAGTGTCACACAACGCACCGGCAATGGCTACCTCCTGCAGGAAAATACCCTGGGCGTCCTGGCATTCGACTTCGGCATGCGGTATCAGACCGGCTTTCGCAGCCTCACCTTCGCCGTGGCCGCCCGCAATTTCGCCGAAGAGGTGGTCTATGAAGAAGAAAGCTTCCAGTTACCGCTGGCGCTGCGTCTCGGCCTTGCCATGAACGTGCTGGATCTCACAAACACGCCTTCCAGCACCCACACCCTGCTCCTCACCATAGACGCCGAAACCCCGCGCGATTATGACGAGCTCATCAAAGTGGGGGCAGAATACACTTTCCTGAACGCATTGTCCCTGCGGGCAGGATACATGTTCCCCACCGACGAACAGGGCATCAACTTGGGGCTGGGGATCCGCCAGCAGGTCGGGGGACTGCTGCTCGGGCTGGACTATGCCTACACCGACTTCGGCGTCTTTAACGAATCTGCCAGCCTCTACGGTCTCTCGGGTGTTCACCGTGTGGCCATGCGCCTTTCCCTCTGAAAGCCATGTTGCGTTCTTTCCCGATGCGTCTCGTACTGCTTGTTTACGGGCTTCCCCTACTGGCACTCTCCGGCTGCGACTTCGGGCCGGCCGAGAGCCTCTATGACCCCGACCGCCAACTGGACCCCGACCCCGTCGTACACAGCCTCCTGCCCCCCGAACGGGCACTGGCCGGGGTCGACGAGATCACCATCATCGGGGAACACTTTGCCGCCGAGACCGACCGGAACGTCGTGTTCGTAGGTGAACAACGTGCCCAGATCCTGGCGGCCTCGCCCGAACAGATCGTCATCAAAGCTCCCCAGCTCCCCTTCACACCCACGTTGTCCCGCCCGCGAGCCACCTACGACCTGCGCGTGGCCGTAATCGGCGCCGAGAACTTCAGTACGCCCCTCCCCTACACGCTGGAAGCCGTCTCCGTAGACTTTGCCGACCTGAAAGACTTCGAAAATGCCTACGGCATGACCTCCGATCCCGAAGGCAACCTGTACGTCTCCCTCTTCGTGAACAACGTCTCGGATGGAATCAAAAAAATAGCCCCGGACGGCACGCGGTCCGACTACATCACCACGCCCTTCAAATGGGATGACCTTGCCCTGGATGACACCGGGCAACTCTATGCCGTCCGCAGTGTCCGTGCCGTCTTCCGCTTTCCAGCGGGAGGAGGAACCCAGGAAACTTGGGCTGTGATTGATGACCGGACCGTCCGCCTGACCGCCCTGACACTCGACGAATACGGATACGTATGGACCGGCGGCCCCAATCCGAACCTGTACCGGATTGCACCAACCGGCACCGTCGAGGCCATTCCCTTCGAGGCCACCATATCCGACCTGGTCTATCATGACGGATGGCTTTACATAGCAGCCATAACCGAAGGACACAGTGTCCTCTACCGCATGGAAGTCAACCAGGCACAATGGGGCGAACCACAGTTGTTTTTTGCCTTCGAGGACACCTTCAGCGCACGCGCCCATGCCCTGGCCATCACGGCAGACGGCGCGCTCCTGGTCGGATCCAATGCACCGGATCCGCTCGTGCTGATTTCGCCTGAAGGGCAGGCCGCCCCCCTTTTCCCTGGCGTCGTGCCCCCGGTGCTGGGCGCACTCGCCTGGGCCCAAGGTACGAGCATCTACGCCCGCCTGGACGCCGCCAACACCGAAATCCTGTTGATCAACACCCTGCACGAACGTCCCTGATCTCTAACCCCGGATGCCTTCGCATCACATAGATCGTCCCCCTAAACCATCCAGAGGTGTGTTACCATGCAAAGAACCCTGCTACCACTTATCGGCCTGATCCTCCTGTTGCCGGCCCACGTTTTCGGGCAGTGGCGGTTCGAAGGCGTCTTCCCCCCTGATCCGGACTTGCAATTCAGCTCGACCCACGGTGTCGCCGTCGATCCGGACGGTAAGATCTGGATTCAGCCCTTCGGTGCCACCGACAGCGTGCAGGTCCCCTTCTTCCAAGCCGACGATCCGGAAGGCCGTGACGGATACCGTGACGTGCAAGTCATCTATGTATTCAACCCGGACGGCACACCGGCCGACTTCTCCCCCGTAAAATTTCTCGACTTTCCGGGAGGAGAACGTGACACGCTGGGAGGATTCCTCGGTGTGGATTCCAACGGAAACAAAGCCTGGCAGAACCGCACCGGGCGCGGGTTGACGACCGACGCCGACGGCAACGTCATCGCCTCTCAGTTCACCATGCTCTACAAGATAGATTACACCAATGGAGCCGGCCTCGCCAAGGTGAACACCAACACCGTGCTGGATCCACGAGGCATCACGGAGGCAGCCGTTGACGAAAACAACAACGTCTACGTTTCAGGCGTCTTTCCTGGCGACCCGATCGCCATCTACGACAGCGACCTCAACTACCTGGGGAACGCCATTGACGTCACGCACGGCTTCTCGCGCGGCTTCGAGGTCTCACCCGACGGCAACCGGATCTTCTGGGCTGGCTATACCAACAACGCCGTGATCGAATACGCTCGTCCGGACGAGTTCTCCCCGTATGATTCCATCGGTGTCGTCATCCCCGGGGTCGATGCCGAATCCATGCGCCGCGATCCGCTCACGGGCTACCTGTGGGTGGCGGCCGGCTCGCCCAACGACCCCCCCAACGACTACGAGGGCTTCAATACCCGCTGGCTCCCCCAGACGTGGTATTCCTTCGATATCAACGACCTGACGCCGAACACGGTACCGACTCCGCAGGGAAGCATCACCTGGTCGAACGACGAAACCATCTACGCAGGCTTCGTCGACGGCCGGCCGCGCGGCCTGGCGTTTTCTCCAGACGGTAATATGGCGTACGTAGCCCAGTTCAGCCAGATCGCACCGTCGGTACAGGTCTTCTCGCGGGCCGATGGCGTGTCACTGGGTGAACCGACCCGGCTGGAACAACTCGATGACGTCCCGTCGACCTTCTCCCTGTCGCCGAACTTTCCGAATCCCTTCCGGGACAGGACGCGCATCACCTTCTCGCTCGAACAACCCGCACACGTCCGGTTGAAAATCTATGACCTGCTGGGCCGTGAAAAGGCGGTGCTGGTGGATCGTCTCCTCGGAAGCGGAACGTACGAAGAGGTGCTCGACGCCACAAACTGGCATAGCGGCACCTATCTGTACGTGCTCGAAGCCAACGAACAACGTCGTTATGGAACCATGATCCTGATCCGCTGAGATGCTCTTCCACGTTGTTCATCCAGGTTTTTCAGGGCATCCGGGTACCCGGATGCCCTGAAAAACCTTATCCGAACCCGATACCCGATGGCCCGTTATCTGCTCCCCTTCACCTGCTTCCTGGCCGGCCTGCTGCTTCAGTCCATCCCCGCGCCGGGACAAACCCTTTCGACGGAGCACTCCCACACCGTCTATCCCAAAGAAGAATTCAGGGGTACCTGGATCGCCACGGTCCATAACCTCGACTGGCCCCGGAGCACCTCCCCCACGGCGCAGCAGAGCGAGCTTATCGCCCTGCTGGACGAACTGAAGACAGCAGGCATCAATGCCGTCTTCTTTCAGGTGCGTTCCGCCGCCGATGCGTTCTATGCCTCCTCCTACGAACCCTGGTCGGCCTGGCTCACCGGCGAACAGGGCCGCCCCCCCGAACCCTTCTACGATCCCCTGGCCTTCGCCATCGAAGAAGCCCACAAACGGGGCATGGAACTGCATGCCTGGATCAACCCCTTCCGCGCCGTGACCGGCGACACGCCCCTCGCCCCGAACCACATTGCGGTCACGCACCCGGAATGGCTCCTGAGCTTCGACGGCGGTAACCTGAAAATCCTCAACCCCGGCATCCCCGACGTCCGCTCCTACATTGCCGACGTGATCATGGACATCGTCACGCGCTACGACGTCGACGGCATCCATTATGACGACTATTTCTACCCTTATCCCCCCAACGAGATCACGACGGAAGACCAGGACACCTACGCCACGTACGGCACCGGCTTTACGAGCATCGCCACCTGGCGCCGGTACAACATCAACATGTTCGTCCGGACCGTGCACGAACGCCTCACGGCCTTCGAACAGGAAACCGGACGGATCATCAAACACGGCGTGAGCCCCTTCGGCATCTGGCGCAGCGGCGTTCCGGCCGGCATCGTGGGCCTTTCAGCCTACGACGTGATTTATGCGGATGCCCCGAACTGGCTCGCACAGGGTTGGATCGACTACCTCGTCCCCCAGCTCTACTGGCCTTTCGGAGGCGGGCAGGACTATGCCAAACTGGCCCCCTGGTGGGCCTCGCAGATGAACGGGCGCCACCTCTACACCGGCCACGGCCTCTACCGCAGCGACCCCAACACGTACGCCGGCACCCTCTTTTCCCCCGGCGAAATCCCCGCCCAGGTGCGCTTCAACCGCGCCCGGGACGACATCCACGGCAGCGTGTTCTTCCGGGCCCGCAACCTCACCACCTATCCCTCCCAGGGCTTCTCCGACTCGCTCAAAACGGACCTCTTCGCCGTACCGGCCCTCACGCCGATGATGACGTGGAAAGACCTGATCCCCCCGCCGGCCCCCGTCGCCTTCTCCTATACCTGGCTCGATGACGAGACGATAGCGCTCTCGTGGTCGCTGCCGGAAGTCAACGAAACCAACACGGAAGCGCGGCGATTCGCCGTCTACCGCGTCCAGGCCGACAGCCCGCCGGACCCGGAAACCGTCCTGGCCGACAGCCGCAACCTGCTGGGTGTGACGGGCACCCTCTCCTGGCACGACCGCCCGCCCGCATCCCCTGTCCCCTACCACTACTACGTCACCGCCGTGAGCGCCAACTCCGTGGAAAGCACGGCCACCGCACCGGTCAGCGTCTTCGGCCGGGCGGTGGCCGTAGAACCGGACGTTCCGCCCCTCACCCTGCACCTTCAGGCAAACTACCCCAACCCCTTCCGAGAGGCGACGACGATCAGGTTCGGCCTCCGGGCCTCCGCCCACGTCACGCTCACGGTCTACAACGTGCTGGGCCAGGAGGTGCGGCGCCTCGTCGACGCCGTGCTGGCACCGGGCACCCACGAGGTACGATGGGACGGACGGAGCCGTGCCGGTGACCCCCTGCCCAGCGGCACCTATTTCCTCCTCCTCTCCGACGGGCGACAACGCCAAAGCCTCGCCGCCACGCGGGTGCGATAGGCACGACGTGCCCGGGGCCGCCTCTCCCGGGCACGTCGCATAGGCCGGACGCGGGAGACCGGCTCAGGTGGAACCGGCTTCCCGCCGGGCACCGGGTCGCGCCGGCAGGTACCGGAGGGCGACCGTGCCGGAGAGGGCGGTCAGCACCGCCACGAACGCGATGGCGACGCGGTAGCCGAGCAGGTCGGCCAGCACCCCGGCCAGCAGGCCACCGGCGACGTAGCCGAGGTCCCGCCAGAGCCGGTAGATCCCCACGCCGCCGGCACGGTCGCGGGGCGCCACGAGGTCGCTCACCTGGGCGATCAACGTCGGGTAGACCGCCGCCGTGCCGAGCCCGAGGATCACCGCCGCCGTGGCCCACCCGTAAAAGCCCGTCGCCCACGCAAAGAGCCCGAGCCCCAGGGCCTGCAGCATCATGCCCGAGACGATGAGCAGGCGCCGCCCGGTGCGGTCGGAGAGTGCCCCCGTGCCCACCTGGGCGATCCCCCATACGGCCGGATAGAGCGCCGCCAGCCAGCCGATCTCGCGGAAAGACAGCCCTTCGAGGGCGAAAAAGAGCGGGAAGAGACCCCAGGCAAGCCCGTCGTTGAGGTTGTTGACGAAGCCGGCCTGGTTCGTGGCGAAAAGGGACCGGTGCCTCCAGCTCGCATACCACAGCCTCGCCCGGAAGCCCGAAGGCAGCTCCTCCGGCCCGCCTCCCGCCGCCGGGGCGACCATCGCGTGCTCGAGTTCGACGTGCGCCCCGGTGTCGCGCACGAAGAACAGGGTGAACCCCAGCCCGAGCAGCGCCGCCGCCCCGCCGATCCACACGGGACCGCTGCGGGGCCCGTAGGCCGCAGCCAGGTAGCCGGCCCCCAGCGCGGCGAGGGCAACCGCCAGGTAACCGGCGAACTCGTTGAGGCCCATGGCGAGACCACGCTGCCGGGGTCCCACCAGGTCGATCTTCATGATCACGGTGGCGGACCAGGCGAGCCCCTGGTTCACCCCCAGCAGCAGATTCGCGGCGACCACCCAGTTCCAGGAGGGCGCCCATCCGAGCAGGAGCGGAACGGGCAGGGCAAAAAGCCAGCCGATGAGCAGAAGGCGGCGGCGGCCGACACGCTGTGCCAGGTCGCCCGCCACGTAGTTGGCAACGGCCTTCGTCAGCCCGAAGGCGATCAGGAACGAGAGGGCCGCCGTCGCCGAAGCCACCCCGAACACCGTCTCGGCCAGCAGCGAAAGCACCGAGCGCTCCACCCCCACCATGACGCCGACGAAACCGTTCACCAGCAGCAGGAGCACGAACTGTTGCCAGTTCTCCCGCAGTCCCAGCCGAATGCCTGTCCCGGTCTCGCGCATGCCGTAGCCTCTCACCGTTCACCCTGTTTGACGAAACACCCCTCCGCATCAGATCACCCCCAGGAGCCTGGCGGCCATGAGCAGAAGGGCCAGGATCATCACTAGGCGGATCACCCCCTCGCCACGCCGCACGGCCAGGCGGGCAGCCCACCAGGAACCGAGTGCATTGCCCGCGGACAGGCTCACCCCCAGCACCCAGTCCACGTTGCCGTTCCACGCAAAGACGGCCAGGGCGGGCAGCGTGTAGAGCAGCACCACCGTCACCTTGTGCAGGTTCACATAGACCAGGTTCATCCGCAGCAGATGATAGAACGCCGCCATGAGCAGGAAGCCGACGCCCACCTGGATGAACCCGCCGTAGAAACCGATGCCCAGCAGCGCCGGGTAGATCCACCACGACGACGTCCCCTCGGTCGTGGTGGAGGCATCCTCGTGCCGGGGCAACAGCATCGAGACGACGACGCCCACCATGACGAGCCCCAGGATGCGTTGAAACCAGGCATCGCTGATACGCACGGCCGCCACGGCACCGGCCACCGCACCGGGCAACGTCCACAGGCCGAACGCCAGGCTCCGGCGCAGGCGGCTCACCTTCTCCCGGCGAAAAGCGGCGGCGGCAAAAAGGCTTCCGGTGAGAATGGCGACGCGGTTCGTACCGTTGGCCGTGGCCCCGTCAAGTCCCAGAAAAATCAGGGCGGGCAGCGTGAAGGCCGACCCTCCGCCCGCCATCACGTTGAGCACGCCGGCCAGCAATCCGACCCCGAAAAGCAGCGCGGCGGTGAATGGCTCGGACATGGACGACGGCAACAGCGTGCAGGAGTGGACGGACGGAGCGGCGGGTCATCGTAGACACCGGCGGCTCGTTCGGGCCCCGAATTTAGCACTTTAAATTTTCCCCTTCACACCGCCGGCGACAAAATCGGGGTTGACGGAAACGCGCCGGCATCGTACCTTGGGCCGCGTGAAACAGCCTTCGCTCCATACCGCTCCCTCCGCTCCGCTGAGCGAAGCCGGTGCCGAGACGCGCCGGTTCTCCTTCTATTTTTACTTTTACTTCGGCTATCGCGGAAGCGGCACCGGCGGACCGGGAGCGGCCACAGGCTGAGACGCATACCCGAAGTGAACACGAACCCGTCGGTGCCGCATCGACGGGTTTTTTTGTTTCCCACCCGTCCCGGCAGCCCGGCGCCAGCCCGAAGCAACCATGCACGAGGACCTGCAGACCTACCGCCATCAACTCGACGAGGTCGATCGTCGCCTGCTCGAAGCCCTGGCGGCCCGCCAGGCCATCATCGACGAGATTGCCGCCCTGAAGGCCATGAGCCGGGGCGAGCTTCGCGACTTTCAGCGGGAGGAGGAAATCCTCACCCGCATGAGCGACCAGGCCCGTAAGGCCGGGCTGAACGACTACTTCGTCCGCTCGCTCTTTCACCAGATCCTCGACTATTCCGTCCGGTACCAGATCGATCACCTGGCCGGTCACGACCATCCGGAGCGGGTGGTGGTCGCCTACCAGGGCTCGGAGGGCGCCTACGGCCATCTGGCCGCGCTGCATCACTTCAGCGCGCGCCCGGTGAAGCCGGTCTGCCACGGCTACCCGACCCTGCGCGAGGCCGCCCGGGCCGTCGAGGCCGGCGACGCCGGCTATGCCGTGCTGCCGGTCGAGAACACGACCGCCGGTTCGATCAACGAGACCTACGACCTGCTGGCACAGACGTCGCTGCACCTCGTCGCCGAAGAGGTGCTGAAAGTGGAGCATTGCCTGGCGGCCATCGAGCCCGTCCCGCTCCGCCTCATCCGCCGTATCTCGGCCGATCCCCAGGACATCGCCCAGTGCAGCACCTTCCTGGCCACGCTCAGCGACTGCCACGTCGAGAGCTGCCCGGACACCGCCCGGGCCGCCCGGCAGGTGCGCGACGAGAAAGACCTCTCCCATGCCGCCATCACGACCGAGGAAGTGGCCCGCCGCTACGGCCTGCACGTGCTCAAAAGGCACATCGCCAACCAGAAGGAGGTCTACACCCGCTTCTTCATCGTCGCCGGGGCACCGGTCGCCTACGACACGCGGATTCCCTGCAAGACGTCGCTCGTCTTCGCCACGGCGCACGAGAAGGGCGCCCTGTTGCGCTGCCTGAACGTGCTGGCCGAACACGGCCTCAACCTGACCAAGCTGGAGTCGCGGCCCCGCACGAACACCCCGTGGGAATACCTGTTCTACGTTGACTTCGAGGGCAACGTCGCCGAGGCGCAGGTGGAGGCGGCGCTCCGGGTGCTGGAAGCCGAAACGCCCTACCTGAAGGTGCTGGGCTCCTACCCGATCCGGGCCGTCCCGCAACAGCACCTCCCGCCGCGTGCTCTCCCGAACGGACGGCCGGCGAAGCCGGTGCCGCCCCCTGCTCCGAAGCCGGCCCCCCGCACGGTCGTGCACGAAAAGAAGCCGTACCGGCTCGCCTCACGGGCCCACCGGCCGCATGACACCCTGATCCAGGTGGGACCGGTCACCATCGGCGGCGACGTGCCGGTGCTGATCGCCGGCCCCTGCAGTGTCGAGTCGAAGGAGCAGATCATGGCGTGCGCCGAGGCGGTCCACACCCTAGGCGGGCACATCCTGCGGGGCGGCTGCTTCAAGCCTCGCACCTCGCCGTATGCCTTCCAGGGGCTGGGCTACGAGGGACTGGCCCTGCTGGCCGAGGCCGGACGCGCCTACGGGCTGCCCGTCGTCACCGAGGTGCTGCATCCGGCCGACGTCGCCGCCGTGGCCCGCGAGGCCGACATCCTGCAGATCGGCGCACGCAACATGCAGAACTTTGCGCTGCTCAAAGAGGTCGGGCAGGCCGGGCGTCCCGTCCTGCTCAAGCGCGGCATGATGGCTTCGATCGACGAATGGCTCTCCGCCGCGGAGTACATCCTGGCCCACGGCAACCCGAATGTCATCCTCTGCGAGCGGGGCATCCGCACCTTCGAGACGGCCACCCGCAACACGCTCGACCTCTCGGCCGTGCCCGTCGTCCGCGAACGCACGCACCTGCCGGTGATCGTCGACCCCTCGCACGCCTGCGGCACGTGGCGCTGGGTGGTGCCGATGGCCCGGGCCGCGCTGGCCGCCGGTGCCCACGGCGTGATGGTGGAGATCCACCCGGAGCCAGAGCGGGCCCTCAGCGACGGCCCCCAGTCCCTGACGTTCGAGACGTTCCGCGAACTGGCCGCGACCTTCTACCAGACCACCTGACGCCCGGCCCTCATGCCTCCGTCGTGGCGGGGCGCAGGTCGTGGGCGGGCTTCGGGAGCTTCGCCAGCAGGGCCGCGGACAGCCGGGCGGCCTTCGCCGGTCGCGACGGGACCGCCACCTGCACGTCCGGCTCGTGCTCGCGGACGTTCATCAGCTTCTCGATGATGCGCTCGCGCGAAGTCTCGTCGATGATGAGCTGGCGCACCTTGCTCGCGCCCCGGAAACCTTTGAAGTAGCCGCCGTACATGCGCCGCATCTCCAGCACGCCCTTGCGCTCGCCGAGCCACTCGCACTTGAGCGTCAGGTGCTCGCAGACGACGGCCAGGCGCTCCTCCCACGAGGGCGGGGGCGGCACCTCCCCCGTGGCCATGTAGCGCTTGGCGTCACGGAAGATCCAGGGGTTGCCGATGGCGCCGCGCCCGATCATGACGGCATCCACGCCGGTCTCGTCGAACATCGCCTTGATCTTCTCCGGCGTGGTAGCATCACCGTTGCCGATGAGCGGGATGCGCAGGCCGCTCTCCTCCTTGATCCGGCGCAGCCACTCCCAGCGGGCCTGTCCCCTGTACATCTGCGCCCGCGTGCGGGCGTGGACCGCCAGCGCCTGCACGCCACAGTCCTCCAGCATCCGGGCCACCTCCAGGATGCGGATCGACTGGTCGTTCCAGCCCAGGCGCGTCTTGACCGTCACCGGCCGTGTGGCACCTTCGATGACGGCTTCCGTGATGGCCCGCATCTTGGGCAGGTTGCGCAGGATGCCGGCCCCGCCATCCTTGCAGACCACCTTCTTGACCGGGCAACCGAAGTTGATGTCGATCACGTCCGGCCCGGCCGCATCGACGATCTTCGTCGCCTCGCGCACCTGCGCGACGTCCCCGCCGAAGATCTGGATACCGACGGGGCGCTCCTCGTCGTAGATGTCGAGCTTCTGGTAGGAGCCCTCGGCGTCGTGGACGAGCCCGCCCGACGAGATGAACTCGGTGTAGAGCATGTCCGCCCCGTACCGCTTGCACAGGATGCGGAACGGCGGGTCGCTCACGTCCTCCATGGGCGCGAGAAACAGCGGGCGGTCGCCGAAGTCGATGGTGCCGATCTTCATGCCGGAAACGGTTCGGGTTGCGGGTTAAAGAGGATTGCGGATTTCAGGCCCGGGCCTTCCGGCCGTTCCCATGCGATGGTCCCGGCAGCAGCCGGCGTGAAGGGGGAACGCGTCCACGAATACGTGCCGAAGAGACGATCCCCGGCCCCTGAAAATCGCGATTCCAACGAGACGGCCGAAACGGCTGTTCCTCTCCCCTTCCCTATCACGCCCGACCCGGCCCCAACTTTTTTGTGAACTTGCGTATACGGTGCCGTAACTTGACCGTGCACCGTTTCAACGATCCGGAGGGACCATGCACACGAAAACACCCGTGTTCCTGCCGGCCCTGCTGCTGGGCCTCTCGACCGTCTTGCTGGCCGGCTGCGGCGGCCCGAACCTGCTCGAACGCATCAACAACCCGTGGGGCTACGGCCTCTGCAGCCTGATCATCCTGGTGCTGGACATCATCGCGTTGCTCGAAGTGGCCGGCAGCGACCGCAGCTTCGGCGACAAGGTGCTCTGGGGCTTGCTGATCTTCTTCTTCCCCGTCGGCGGGCTGATCCTCTATTACCTCTTCGGCCGAAAATAGTCCTGCCAACCGCCTCCCGAAGCCGGGTCTCCACGGCGAGGCCCGGCTTTTTCTTCTTCTCCTGCGTCCCGCCCTATCCAGAAAACGGATCGATCACCTGCAACCCATCGATCGACTGAAAATCCCGGCGATTTCGCGTAATCAGCGATGCGCCCTACACCAGCGCCGTAGCAGCAATCACGGCATCCGGCAAACGAATACGGTGCCGGCGACGTACATCGATCGTTCGCTCAACCACCGGCCCTTGAAGGGCTACGACAGCAGCCTGCTCGCCTGCCTTAGTTGCGTCTCAGCCTGTGGGTAACCCATGACTTCAATGCGCGTTATCACGGAGATCAATGCCCCTTCCGTGATCCAGCGCTCTACCTTGCCAAGTACGACCGGAGGCAAGGCATCGTTGAGGTGATAGATGAGGATATTGCTGTCGAAGAGGTGCATGGGCAACGTAGGCGAATCGTTCGTTCCCTACAGCGTACGTTCCCACTCTGAACGCATCTGCTCCAGTTCCGCGTCCAGTTCTTCCAGACTCTTGCCGCCTCCACAGGCTCCTCGGGTTGCTTCAAGCACCCGGTGCACCTCTTCTCGATTACGAGCACGACCGGCCCGATCCACGATACCCCGCGCCGGCCGCACCGCTCTTTCTTTCCCGAAACCACGATCTCTTAAACACCGTCGCCTTTCCTGCATCCCCGCGGCCGCCTATCTTGAGGGCTCGCTCTAGCCGAACCTACCGTTTCCGCTTCGTCCATGCGTCGCCTTGCCTTGCTGCCGGCTCTCCTGTTCACCGGCCTGCTGCTTACCGGTTGCCGTGCCGAACGGCCTCAGCCGCCGGCGCTGCTGCTCATCTCGCTCGACGGCTTCCGGTACGACTACCTGGAGCGCTACGACGCCCCGACGCTCCGGCGGCTGGCCCGGGAGGGCGTCCATGCCGCCGACGGGATGCAGGTCGCCTTTCCGACCAAGACGTTTCCCAACCATTACACCACCGTCACCGGCCTCTATCCGGAGCACCACGGCATCGTGGCCAACAACATGTACGACCCGGCGATGGATGCCTGGTTCAGCCTGAGCAACCGCGAGGCGGTGGAGGATGCCCGCTGGTGGGGCGGCGAACCCCTCTGGGTGACGGCCGAGAAACAGGGCCTCCGCAGCGCCACGTATTTCTGGCCCGGCTCCGAAGCGGCGATCCGGGGGGTGCGCCCCACCTACTGGAAACGCTACGACAGCCGCGTTCCCGGCCCCGAACGCGTCGACACGGTGCTGGCCTGGCTGGACCTCCCCGCCGGTCGCCGCCCTGCCTTTATCACCCTCTATTTCAGCGACGTGGACGGGGCCGGCCACCGCTACGGCCCCGACGCCCCCGAGACGGCCGAGGCCGTCGCCCGGGTGGACGGCTACCTGGCCCGCCTGGTCGCCGGGCTCGAAGCACGGGACCTCTACGACCGTGTCAACCTGATCGTCCTCTCGGACCACGGCATGACGGCCACCGGCCCCGAACGCGTCATCGCCCTCGACGACTACATCGACCCGGACGACCTGACGATCGTCGATCGTGACCCGGTGCTCATGGCCCGGCCGAAAGCGGGACGGTTCGAGGCCGTCTATGCCGCCCTCAAAGATGCCCACCCGCACCTGCACGTCTACCGCCGCGAGGAGACGCCCGCACGGTGGCACTTCCGCGCGCACCCCCGCATCCCGGACCTGATCGCCGTGGCCGACGAGGGCTGGCGCATCGTCACCGAACGCGCCCGGGCCGAGGCCGACCCGGACCGCCTCCGCGGCGGCTCGCACGGCTACGACAACGCCCTGCCGTCGATGCACGCCCTCTTCGTGGCCCACGGGCCCGCTTTCCGGCAGGGCCTCACCGTGGCCCCGTTCGAGAACGTGCACCTCTACGCCCTGATGGCCCACGTGCTCGGCCTCCGGCCCGCCCCGAACGACGGCACACTGGACGCCGTCCGCCACCTGCTGCGCGACACCGGCTGACGATGGTTGCATGCCTGCTGCCGAATTCGCAACTTCCGGGCACACGTTTCCTCCCACCCAGCCCGGCACACCGGTCATGCTCAACATCCGCAAGATCCTCTTCCCGACCGACTTCTCCGAGACTTCGGCGCAGGCCCTCGCCTATGCGCTCCGGCTGGCGCACGAGTACGACGCGGAGCTGCACCTGCTGCACGTGGAGGTGCTCTATGAAGAAGACCCGCACAACCCGACCCATCGCCTGCCGGACCGGGAGGCCATCCTGGCGCGGCTTCGCACCCTGATCGACGATCACGACGCTGCCGAACACCTCCCCGACGGGGCGGTCGAGGACCTCACGATCCGCCACGTACACCGCCGCAACGTCTCGGCCGCCCCGGCCATCGTCGAGTATGCGGCCGAGGAAGGGATCAACCTGATCGTCCTCGGCACGCACGGGCGGCGCGGGTTGCGGCGGCTGCTGCTCGGCAGCGTGGCCGAGGAGGTGGTGCGCACGGCCCCCTGTCCGGTCTTCACCGTACGCCGGCACAAAGAAGACCGGAAGCCGGAGCCGGTCCGGCACATCCTCGTGCCCGTCGACTTCTCCGAGCATGCCCGCGAAGCCCTCACCGTCGCCCGCGAACTCGCAGCCCGCTACGGCGCCGCCCTCCAGCTGCTGCACGTACTCGAAGAGGTCCTCCATCCGGCCTTCTACAACTTCGGCGCCACCTCCATCAAAGACCTCCAGCCGGACATCGAGGAGAAGGCCACCGAGGCCCTGATGAAGTTTTTCCGGGAAACGGCGGGCGCCGATGCCGAGGTGACGTACCACGTCATCGAAGGCCATGCCGGTCGCGACATCGCAACGTTCGCCGAGGAGCACGACAGCGACCTGATCGTCATCTCGACGCACGGCCTCGGCGGGCTGGAGCACCTGCTCATGGGCAGCGTCACCGAGAAGGTGATCCGGCGCGCCCCCTGTCCGGTGCTCGTGCTGAAGGCCTTCCAGCGCTCGATCGTCGCCTCCGGGGAAGGCTGACAAAAGGAGCGCCCGGCAACCCTTAACGACCGGTTTAAGCACGAAACCGGCGGATGCCGGATCTTGCCGGTCGCCCTGCCGCTTTCCTCTCGACCCGCACCCTCGACCCTGTCATGCCGGACTCCGACCCGCTCCCCCTTTCGTCGCCGCTGAGCCGCCGGCGCTTCCTGAAGACCACCGCCCTGGCCGGGGCGGCGCTGTTCCTCCCGGCCCCGCTGCGGGCGGACCCGTACCGCCCCTGGCCGGCCGTGCCCTCCGGGCCGCCGGTGCGAGTCCGGGGSSGGTGGCCGCCCGCGGGCGCGGCCTCGCCGGCGTGGCCGTCACCGACGGGCGCACGGTCGTCGCCACGGGCGCAGACGGCACCTTCACCCTGGTGGCCGACGGCCACCGGCCGTTCGTCTACTGCTCCGTCCCCGCCGGCTACCGCATCCCGCAAAACCCCACCGGCACGGCGCGCTTCTACGCCCCCCTGCGCCCGGACGCACGCGGCGAGATGACCGCGCACTTCGACCTCGAACCCCTCGACGTGCCGGACGAGCACCACGCCTTCCTCGTCCTGGCCGACCCGCAGACCCAGGACGCCTACGAGATGGCCCGCCTCCACGACGAGACCGTCCCCGACGTGCGAAACACCGTCGCCGCCCTGGGAGACGTACCCTGTTTCGGCGTGGCCTGCGGGGACATCATGTTCGACAACCTCGACCTCTATCCGGACTACGAACGGGCCGTCGCCGCCATGGGCGTGCCCTTCTTCCAGGTCGTCGGCAACCACGACCTCGACTTCGAGGTACCGACCGACGAAGCCTCCACGCAGACCTTTCGCCGCCACTTCGGCCCCACCTATTATTCGTTCGACCGGGGCGAGGTGCACTACGTGGTGCTGGACGACGTCTTCTGGCACAGCGCCGGCTACTTCGGCTACCTCGACGCCGTCCAGCTCGGCTGGCTCGAACAGGACCTCGCCCGTGTGGAGCCGGGACGGACCGTCGTCGTCTTCGTCCACATCCCGGCCCTCTCGACCCGCTTCCGGCGCAACGGGGAAAGCCGCCCCTCCCTTGCCGGATCGATCACCAACCGCGAATACCTCTACCGCCTGCTCGAACCCTTCGAGGCCCACATCGTCTCGGGCCACACGCACGAGCACGAGCACGTCTTCGAGGGCGGCGTCCACGAACACGTCTGCGGCACCACCTGCGGGGCCTGGTGGAGCGGCGATCTCTGTTATGACGGCACCCCGAACGGCTATGCCGTCTTCGAGGCCCGAGGCGGCACGCTGCGCTGGCGCTACAAGGCCACCGGCCACGACCCGGCCCACCGGCTGCGCGTCTACGCCCGGGGGGCGGACCCGAAGGCCCCCGACGAGATCGTCGCCAACGTATGGGACTGGGACCCGGCCTGGACGGTCGTCTGGTACGAGAACGGCCAGCGCAGGGGCCTCATGGCACGACGCACCGGCACCGACCCGCGTTCCGAACGGCTCCACCGGGGACCGGACCGGCCCGAGCGCCGGCCATGGGTCGACCCCGTCCCCACCGACCACCTGTTCTACGCTCCCGCCGCGCCGGAGGCCGTGGACGTCCGCGTGGAAGCAACCGACCGGTGGGGGCGCACGTACACGGCCACACCCGAGGCCGCCTGACGCCTCCTCCCCATCCCCTTCTCCTTCCCCAACGGCTCCATGCACCGACTCCTGCTCACAGCCGGCCTGCTGATGATCCTTGCCCGGCCGGCCGCCACCCACGCCCAGGACAGCACGGCCACGGCCTGGCCCGAAGCCAGTCCCGGAGACGTGGTCTCCATCGACGCGATCCTTGCGGCCGTGTACGACGTCATCTCCGGCCCCGCCGGCGAGGCCCGCGACTGGGACCGCTTCCGCTCCCTGTTCCATCCGGAGGCCCGCCTGATCCCCGTCGCCGTCTCACCCGAAGGAGCGGCACGCCCCATCGTGCTTTCCCCGAACGACTACGCTCAAAACGCCCGGCGCTACTTCGACGAAAACAGCTTCTACGAGACGGAACTCTTCCGCGTGACCGAGCAGTACGGTCATATCGCCCAGGTCTTCTCGACGTACGCCTCGTGGCACCACCCCGACGACCCGGAGCCGTTCGCCCGCGGTATCAACAGCTTCCAGCTCCTCCACGACGGGAACCGCTGGTGGATCCTCAACATTTTCTGGGACAGCGAACGCACGGGCGGCCCCATCCCGGCCAAGTACCTGCCGGCGAACCGCTGAGACGCCGGAGCCCCGCGCCCGTGCCGCGCGCGTCGCTTCGTCCTTTCTCTTGCCAGAACCACCGGAGGAACCCCATGCGATACGCCTTTACCCTGCTCGCCTTGCTGCTGGGCTGGCCCCAGCCCGCCTCCCACCAGGCCGTAGACGACGTGGAGATCACCGAATGGCCGGTGCCCTGGGAAAACTCGCGCCCGCGTGACCCGTACGTGGGACCCGACGGGCGCGTCTGGTTCGTCGGCCAGCGGGCCGACTATGCCGCCTACCTCGATCCCGAAACCGGCGAATTCAAGCGCTACGACCTCGAAGCCGGTGCCGGCCCGCACAACCTGATCGTCGATGACGCAGGGTTCGTGTGGTATGCCGGCAACCAGGCCGCACACATCGGCAAGCTCGACCCCCGCGACGGCAGCATCGTCAAGTATCCCATGCCGGACCCCGCCGCCCGCGACCCGCACACGCTCGTCTTCGACCAACAGGGCGACATCTGGTTCACCGTGCAGGGTGGCAACTTCGTCGGGAAGTTCACGCGGGCGGACGAGCAGGTGCACCTCATCCCGGTTCCCACGCCCCGGGCGCGGCCCTACGGCATCGTCATCGACGGGCAGAACCGGCCCTGGATCGCGCTCTTCGGCACGAACAAGCTGGCCACCGTGGACCCCGCGACGATGACGCTCGAAGAGATCGTGCTGCCGCGTGAGGAAGCGCGCCCCCGCCGTATCGGCGTGACCTCGGACGGCGCCGTGTGGTACGTCGACTATGCCGCAGGACGGCTCGGCCGGTACGATCCGCAGGCGAAAGCGTTCAAAGAGTGGCTCCTGCCCGGCGGCGAAGATGCCCGCCCCTACGGCATGGCCGTCGATGACCGGGACCGCCTGTGGTTCGTCGAGTCGGGGCCGGACCCGAACCGCTTCGTCGGCTTCGACCCGGCCACGGAGGAATTTTTCGCGTCGGCCGAGATCCCGAGCGGCGGCGGCACCGTGCGCCACATGTATTTCCACGCCCCGACCCGCACCGTCTGGTTCGGTGCCGATACCAACACCATCGGCCGGGCCCGCCTGCCATGAGCCCTTCTTCCCGGCGCCGCCCCGGCACGGCCTGGCCGGCGCTCCTTGTGCTGTCCCTGCTCGGGGCCGGGCTGTACGGGTATGCCGATGGTCCACCGCCCGCCCACACCGGCGGCTTCGGCGAGCCGACGTGCTACGCCTGCCACTTCGACGGCCCCGAGACCCCCTCGGCCGGAAGCCTCACCCTCGACGGCCTGCCGGCAGCCTACGAGCCCGGCGCCGGCTACCTGCTGACGGTGACCCTGGCGCACCCCGGCCTGGGCGCGGCCGGCTTCCAGCTCTCGGCCCGCCTGGCCGACGGGCAACCGGCCGGCACCCTCACCCCCGGCAACGCCCGCGTACAAGTCCAGCACGTGGAGGCGACGGGCATGGTCTATGCCGCCCATACGAAAGCAGGCACCGGTCTCACGGCTCCGGACACGGCCCGCTGGACCCTCCGGTGGACGGCTCCCACCGCCGGCGGACCCGTCGTCTTCCACCTGGCCGCCAACGCCGCCAACGGCGACGACTCCGCCTTCGGCGACGTCATCCACACCCGTGCCGACACCACCGCCCCGGCTCCGGGACGGTGAGGGGAACGCCGTCCCCCGGTGCTACGCCGTCGTCTCACCGACCGGGTAGGAGCCGAGCACCTTCACCTCGGCAGCGATCTCGCCGAGGTGGTCGAGGGCGCGGCGCACGCGTTCCTGCGCCAGGGACCCGGCCAGGTCCAGGTAGAAGAGGTACTTGCCCGGATGCCCCACGAGCGGGCGACTCTCGATCTTGAGCAGGTCGATGTCCCGCAGGGCGAAGACGGCCAGGCTTTTGAACAGCCCGCCCGGCACGTTTTCGCGCTGGGCGTAGACGATGGAGGTCTTGCAGGGCACGCCTTCGGGAACGGGCGCATCGGCCTCGCGCGCCAGCGCCAGGAAGCGGGTATAGTTGCGCCGGTTGCTTTCGATGCCCTCGGCCAGCAGGTGCAGGCCATACTCGGCGGCCGCCTGCCGGCTGGCGATGGCCGCCGCATCCCGCCGCCCCTGCGTCGCCACCATCTTTGCCGCTCCGGCGGTGTCGTAGACCGGCACGGCCTCGGCATGAGCCAGGTGGCGGCGCAGGTAGTCGCGGCACTGCCCCAGCGCCTGGGGGTGCGAGAGTACCTGCCGGACGTCGGCAAGCGTGACGCCCGGCAGCGCCATCAGGTTGTGCCGCACCCGCAGGTTGAGCTCGGCCACGATCCGCACGTTGTGTGCCCGCAGGAGGTCGTAGTTGACGTGCACGCTGCCAAAGAGCGAGTTCTCGATGGGGACGACGCCCCGCTCCACACGCCCCGCTTCCACCGCCTCAAAGACATCCTCAAACGCCAGGCACGGCACGACCTCGGCCTCCGGAAACAGCACACACGCCGCCTCCTCACTGAATGCGCCGATCTCTCCCTGAAAGGCAACTTTCATGACCGTCGGGTTCTTGCGTTGCACGTTTCGCGTCGTACGTTCAACGTTTACGTTCAACGTGCAACGCATCCTTACATCCGCTCCGGGGCGGAGATGCCGAGGACGGCCAGGCCGTTGTGGAGGACCAGGCGGGTGGCCCGGGCCAGGTGCATGCGGGCCGTCGCCAGCGCCCGTTCCTCACCGATGATCCGGCAGTGACCGTAGAACTGGGTAAAGGCCACGGCCACGTCGCGGAGGTAGTTGGCCAGGCGGTGCGGCTCCTTCGTCTCGGCCGCACGGCGAATCGCCTCGGGCAGGTCGAACAGCACCTTCATCAGCGCCACCTCGGCCTCGTGCGTGAGCAGGCTCAGGTCGGGCGTGTCGCCAAAGGTGAAGCCCACCTCCTCCGCCTTCCGGAGAATCGAGCAGATACGGGCGTGCGCATACTGGAGGTAGAAGACCGGGTTCTTCTCGCTGGCCTCCCTGGCCAGGTCCAGGTCGAACTCCAGGTGGGTGTTCGGCGAGCGCATCAGGAAGAAGAAGCGGGTCACGTCCTCGCCCACCTCGTCCATCAGCTCATCGAGGGTGACGTAGGTGGCCCGGCGCGTGGACATCTTCACCGGCTCGCCGCCGCGCACGAGCGTGACGAACTGGTAGATGACGACCTCGATGCGGTCGGCGTCGTAGCCGAGCAGGCGCACGGCCGCCACCACGTCCGGGTACGTGGCGATGTGGTCGGCGCCGAAGACGTCGACGATCCGGTCGAAGCCGCGTTCGAGCTTGTTGATGTGGTAGGCGATGTCGGGCAGGCGGTAGGTCGGCTCGCCGGAGGACTTGACCAGGACGGTATCCTGGTCCTTGCCGAGGGCCGTCGTCTTGAACCAGATCGCCCCGTCCTTCTCGTAGACGTAGCCTTTCTCGCGCAGGCGTTCGACCACTTCCCAGACGGCTTCGTTCTCGTAGAGGCTGTGCTCGTTGAAGAACGTGTCCATCCGGATCTTGAGGCGCCGCAGGGTCTGCTCGATGTCGGCGAAGATGGCTTCCTCGGCGGCACGTTTGAACGGCGTGACGTCTTCCGCCTGTGCCAGGGCGGCCCCGTGCTCCTCGTAGAGTTGCCGGGCGATGTCGACGATGTAGTCGCCCAGATACCCGTCCTCGGGAAACGGCGCGGGCACCTCCACGAAGTCGCCCTCGGCCCGTTTCACCTTTTTGGTGGGCAGGCCGGGATCGACCAGGGCCAGGTAGCGGGCCCGCACGCTCTCGCCGAGGATCCGCATCTGCCGCCCGGCATCGTTGAAGTAGTACTCGCGCGTGACGTCGTAGCCCGTCCATTCGAGCAGGTTGGCGAGGGTATCCCCGAGGACGGCGTTGCGCCCGTGCCCGACGGTCAGGGGGCCGGTGGGGTTGGCGCTGACGAACTCGACGAGTGCCCGCCGGCCCCTGCCGTCGTCGGTGCGGCCATAGGCTTCGCCGGCCTCGAGCAGCGCGGCGAGGCGGTCGGTCAGGTAGGTCGGGGCAAAGCGGAAGTTGAGAAAGCCGGGGCCGGCCACCTCGACGGCGGCGATCCGCCGCGGGTCGAGCCGACCGCGCAGGGCCCCGGCGAGGTCCTCGGCGATCTGGCGGGGCGCCCGGCGGAACGAGCGGGCCAGTTTCAGGGCGACGTTGGTCGCCAGGTCGCCGTGCTCCGGGTTGTTCGGCTTCTCGAATTCGAGCGTGAAGTCTTCCGGGACCTCACCCATCGCGCCGAGCGCGGACCGGATCTCCTGTTCGAGGTAGGATTCCATGTAAAAGGTGAAAGATGTGGAACGTGCGGCACGTGGTACGTGGAACGTTCACCCGTTCAGGGGGAAAGGCGAAAGATAACGGTTCCGTCCCACCCCGAAACGCCCGCCACGAACGTCTCCGGCGAATTCAGCGAAAATATGCTTCCTTCCCCTGGTTCAATGTTCCACGTTGGAACGTTCGAGCCATGGTTTTGACATACTCCCACGGCTAAAGCACGTGGGATTCTGGGATCCCGGCTATTTGGACGCGGAACGCGTCCTCACGAGATAGCCTTCAGCGGCAGCCGTCCCACCCCACCGAGGGGGGTGGTAGACGGTCTTACGTCGCCTACCCCAAGGGAAGATGCCCCTTCCCTGCAAATGTTTACCGCCGCGTTTACATCGCGATCATGCAGACTGCCGCACGAAGCACATACCCATTCCCGATCCGAGAGGCTGAGGGTCTGATTCAAGGCCCCGCAGTCCGAGCAGGTCTTGCTACTGGCGAAGAAGCGGTCCACCTGCAACACGGTCTTGCCACGCTTCTGTGCGACATGCCGAAGAATCGATACGAACTGCCCATAGCCGAGATCACCAACCTTCCTGCCCCACATGGCCTGCATCCCTTTCAGGCAGAGGTCTTCGAGGCAGATCACATCGGCGCCGTCGCAGATCTTGTGGGCCAACTTGAAATGCCAGTCCCGCCGCTGATCTGCGATGCGGCGATGCAGCCTGGCCACGCGGATACGGGCCTTGCGGCGGTTGTTCGAGCCTCGGAGCTTACGGGAGAGACTGCGCTGACGCTTTGCCATCTCCTTAAGGCTCTGCTTGAGAGGCTGTGGGGCTTCGTACCTGTCTCCATCCGAGGTCGTCAGGAACGTCTTGAGTCCGAAATCGAGTCCAACGGCGTGGCCGTCACAGCCTACTGCCGAAGGCGTGACATCGGCAACGACGACGGAGAAGCAAACCCACAGATCCCCGCAGCGGTCACGCTTGATCGTCAGCGTCTTGATCTCGCCCTCAAGCGGACGAGAGAGGACAAACTTGAAATTGTGGCGGCCTACGCGGAGCCGGTTACCTCCGAGGTACTTCCACCCAGCCTGTTTCAAGGTGAACGAGGAGTACCGGTGTCGGCTCTTGAAACCGGGCCGCCCGGCTTTGCGCCCGCGCGTGGACGCGGCGCGATCGGAGCGGCGCCGGACGTGCACACGTCCGGTACGCGCCGCGAAGAAGCGCTGGTAGGCCCTGTCGAGTCGCTGGATTACGTCCTGTACGGCCTGCGATCCGAGCTTCTGCCAGTACGGATTGCGACGGCGAAGTTTAGCGATGTGCTTCATCAGTCGGTTCGCGCCGAGAGGCTTTCCGTACATTCGGTAGTATCGGCGGGTCAGCGCCACGGAGTGATTCCAGATCGAAGCAGCAACCTCAATCTGCTCGATCAGGTGCTTATCCTTCTTGGACGTGTAGAGGCGGTATTTGAGCGTCTTCCTGCACATCGCTTAGCGAGTATCTACATACCTATGCGGCGCGTACACGCCGCTATGTATCTAAAGCTAACACAAGCCAACGACATTGGACGCGTTCCGCGTCCTAGTGTGTCATACTCTGCTGGCGATTTCATCCCACATGGGCTATCTCATGGGGCCGTCCGGCCGCAAGGGCCGTGTAACACGGCCAACGCGGCCCTACACGGCCAACATAGCCCTAAAGCCGTGGGCTTTCATCGCTCCCCACCTCACCCTTAAATCGTAAGCTGAAACAGAGCAACCTACAACCTGGAACGTGAAACGACGGTCATCCCCTCCACGAGCACGGTCGGCATACCGACGGAGACGGGCACCGTCTGCCCGGCCTTTTCGCAGATACCGCGGGCCGTCTCCAGGCGTCCATCCCGGGCGACGCCCCGGATGCCGGTGAGGGCGCCGGCGAGGCGACCTTCGAGACGCACCCCGGCGACCGGATGCGTCAGCCGTCCGGCTTCGATGCGGGTGCCCTCGACGACCTCGAGCGTGTACGTCCCCGTGCCGGGTTGCAGCGTCCCGT
Organism: Rhodocaloribacter litoris; assembly: GCF_011682235.2. Classification (NCBI taxonomy): domain Bacteria; kingdom Pseudomonadati; phylum Rhodothermota; class Rhodothermia; order Rhodothermales; family Rhodothermaceae; genus Rhodocaloribacter; species Rhodocaloribacter litoris. The sequence goes on from NZ_CP076718.1 coordinate 1,527,415, forward strand.
GCCCGGCGGTGCGGACGTAGAGCCCGTCCCGCACGCCGGCGATCAGGTCGGCAGGTGTGGCCGCGCCGGGAGCCAGGACGAGGTTGGTCATGCGCGGCAGGGGGGCGTGGCGGTAATCCTGCCGGCGGGCGTGCCCGGTCACGGGCAGGCCGAGCGTTTCGGCGCAGGCCCGGTCGGTCAGCAGGGCACACAGAACGCCGTCCTCGACGAGCACCGTGGGCCGGGTGGGGGTGGCCTCATCGTCGAAGGGGGCCGTGCCGCGCCCGTCCGGCAGCGTAGGATCGTCCAGCAGGGTGAGGCCGGCGCCGGCAACGCGCGCCCCGACCCGGCAGCCGGCTTCCGAAGCCACGTCGGCCTCGAACGCATGCCCGGCGACCTCGTGCAGCCACGCCCCGCCCCAGCCGGCGGCCAGCACCACCGGCACCGGGCCGGGCGGCAGCGGACGGGCTTCCAGCAACACGGCGGCCCGCTCGACCGCCTCGCGGGCCACGGCCTCCGGAGCACGGGTAAAAAAATGGCCGAGCCCGCAGGCACCGCCGGTCATCGCACAGGCCGTCACGGATCGCGTGCCCGTCCCACGGCGACCTGCCGCCAGCGTCACCTCGACGCGCAGCCCCAGCAGCATCGTGGCCGTCGCCGCGGCACGGCCCCACGAGGTATGGACGGCCACACGCCGGGTGCGGTCGTAGTAGGTTGCCCGGGCCCGCACCACCCGCTCGTCGAAGGCGAAGGCGGCCTCGATCGCGGTTTCGAGCAGGATCCGTTTCTCCGGGATGCCGGCCGTCTCCGGGGCATCGGGCGGCAGGCGCGGTGGGAGGACGGCCCGGCCCGTATGGACGGTGGCCCGCGCCTCCCCCCGGGTCCGGCCCGTTCCGAACGTGGCCGCCGCCCGCCCGGCAGCGGCGTGCCACCCCGTCCCGTCCAGGCCCTCCGCCGCCGCATAGCCCATCGCCCGGCCGCGGCGCACACGCACCCCCAGTCCCGCGACGTCGTGCCGTTCGACGCGGGGCGCTCCCAGCCGCAGCGAGCGCCCGCGCAGGCTCCCGTCGAGCGTGATCCGGTGGTACAGGCTCGCCTCGAGGAAAAGATCCGCCTCCGCGCCCCCGGAGCCCAGTGCCGTGCGAAGCAGCACCGGAGCCTGTTCGGCCAGCCGTTCGGCCGCCGCGTGAAAGGCCGTGAGCCGCTCGGTATCAGTATCCGTAGATGGAGAAGTCATCGCGGCGCATGTGCAACGTCAGGGCGATGGCAAACATGGCCGTGTTGGCCAGCAGCGCCGAGCCGCCATAGGAGAGGAACGGCAGCGGGATCCCGATCACCGGCAACAGCCCCGTCGCCATCCCGATGTTGATGAAGATGTGGATCAGATAGACCCCGACGGCCCCGGCCGCCACCATCACCCCGAACGGATGCTTGACCTGCGTGCCGAGCATCACGAGGCGGACCAGGAAGAGGGCGAACAGCGTCAGCACGAGCATGGTGCCGAGGAACCCCCATTCCTCCCCGATGACGCTGAAGATGAAGTCGGTCGACTGTTCCGGGACGTACGCGCCCTGCGTCTGCGTGCCTTCCATGAAGCCCTTGCCCGTCAGCCCGCCCGAGCCGATGGCGGCCTTCGACTGCACCAGGTGAAAGCCCACATTGTCCCGGAATTCCTCCGCCTCCGGGTTCGTGAAGGAGAGGATACGCGCCACCTGATACGGCTGCAGGATCCTCGTCAGGGCCACCGATACCAGGAACAGCGTGCCGCCGGTGAACAGCCCGGCCAGCACCGTGACGTACCGCTCCCGCGTGTGCCAGTACATCCCCAGCGTAAAGAGCACGGCAAAAGCCAGCGCGGCGGGCCAGTACACGACGGCCAGGTAGCCGGCCACCGCCGGCGAGACCATCAGCAGCAGCGTGTGCAGGGGCAGGCCGCTCCAGTAGAGCATCACCGGCACCAGCCCGAAAAAGACGAGCGCCGTGCCCATATCGTTCTGCAGCACGATCAGCAGCGCCGGCAGCACGATCAGGGCCACCGCCAGCATGGCGTAGCGGACGTTGCGCGCGTGCGGGCGCCGGGAGGAAAGCAGTTGTGCCACGGCCAGCACCGTCCCCACCTTCGCCAGCTCGGACACCTGCAACCCGACGGAACCGATGTACAGCCACGACTTCGCCCCGTTGATCTCCCGCCCGAACGCCAGGGCGGCCACCAGCAAAAGCAGGGTGAACGCATAAATGAAATAGGCCGTCTTCTGGAAGAAGCGCACCGGCAACAGCAGGGCGATGCCGATGCCCACCAGGCAGATCGCCGCCCAGAAGAGTTGCCGCTCGAAGTTGCGCCGCACACTCTCGAGCAAAAACTCGGAGGCCGGGCCATGCGTGGTGCTGTAGATCGCCGTCAGCCCCACCGCCACCAGCGCCATCCAGAGCAGGAGCGCCAGATAGTCCAGGTTTCGATACCAGGTGCGCACGGAAAAAGGGTGCGGATTGGGTGATTAAGACAAGCCCCGACGCCGCTTCAAAACGCCGGCGCCGGGGCTTGTTCCTGCCAGCAGCGATCCCGAACCGGCCGCCGCCGAAACGCTCCGGGATTCCGCTCCCCGACCTCGACGGGCGAGGGATTGCCCGGCCGGAGACTGCGCACCACGACCCGCCCGCCCTTCCACCGACAACAGAGGGACCAAAACCACCCCCTGTTTTCGACTTCGTGGAGAAAAAACATTAGATTAATCCATACTTTGGATGGCCCTTCGGAGTCATCCCACCACGCCTGCGCCCGTGTCAACGACCCCACGCGGCGCTTCAGCTTTCCCCCTCATCCATACCCTCAACGTCATGGCCGGCAAACCAACCTCTCGTCGCGATTTCCTGCGCCTGGCCGCCGCCTCCACGGCCGCAGGCGGCCTCGCCCTTCCGTTCCTCAAAGAGGATGCGGATGCCCGGAGCGAACGGCTCCGTCCCCGGGCGGCCCGCCCCGTCCCCCCGAGCGACCGCGTCCGGATCGCCACCATCGGCATGGGCATCATCGGCTTCATCGACACGGACACGGCGCTGGCCGTGCCCGGCGTCGAGTTCGTGGCGGCGGCCGACTGCTACACGGGACGGCTCGACCGGGTCCGGGAAGTCTACGGCCCCTCGGTGACGACCACGCGCGACTACCGGGAGATCCTCGCCCGGGACGACGTCGATGCCGTGCTCATCTGCACACCGGACCACTGGCACGCCCAGATGGCCATCGACGCCCTGGAGGCCGGCAAGGCCGTCTATCTCGAAAAGCCGATGGTGCACAGCCTGGAGGAGGGCCCCCGCGTGATCGAAGCCCAGCGGCGAACCGGCAAGCCGCTCCAGGTCGGCAGCCAGTATGCCAGCTCCCTGCTCTTCGACAAGGCCCGGGAACTGGTGCGCGAAGGGGTCATCGGCGCGGTCAACATGGTCGAAGCCGCCACGAACCGGAACTCGGCCATCGGGGCCTGGCAGTACTCGATCCCGCCCGACGCCTCGCCCGAAACCATCGACTGGGACCGCTTCCTGGGCAAGGCCCCCCGCCACCCCTTCGACCCGAAACGCTTCTTCTGGTGGCGCGGCTACTCGGACTACGGCACGGGCGTGGCCGGCGACCTCTTCGTCCACCTCTTCACCGGCATCCACAAGACGCTCGACAGCCTCGGACCGACCCGCGTGGCCGCCATGGGCGGCCTGCGCTTCTGGAAGGACGGCCGCGACATGCCGGACGTAACGCTCGGCCTGTTCGACTATCCCGAAACCGACACCCATCCCTCTTTCACGGTGGCGCTGCAGTCCAACTTCGCGCACGGGGGCGGCGGTGACTCCTTCTTCCGCTTCATCGGAGACGAAGGCATGATCGCCGTCGAAGACAACCGCCTCGTCGTCTCGAAACGCCCCCGCCGCGAACCCTCGCTCGACGCCATCGTGCGCGGGTACAACTCGGTCCGGACGTTCTCCGAGGCCGTGCAGCAGGCCTTCATCGAACAGTACAGGGCCGAGCACACCACCCGCGAGCGCCCCGAACCTGCGGCCAGCTACGAGTTCCGCGTGCCCGACGGCTACGATAGCCGCTACGACCACTTCGTGTTCTTCTTCGAGTCCGTCCGCGAAGGCCGCCCGGTATACGAGGACGCCGCCTTCGGTTACCGGGCCGCCGCCCCGTCGCTGCTCTCGAACCACAGCTACTGGGAGGAGCGCATCTACCGGTGGGACCCGGTGGCCATGAAGCTGGCAACGTGACACGCCCACGGCTTCGGACACGTGGTGCGTCCGATTGCCCCCTTCAGGCCGCACAGCGGGCCGTCAGTCCGGCAGGGCGAAGGCCACGTAGGCATCGCCGGACTTCGTGCCCATTTTGCCCCCTCCGGCCGCAACGACGACGTACTGCCGGCCTCCGGCCATGTAGGTGGCGGGGGTGGCGTAGCCCCCGGCGGGCAGGTCCGCTTCCCAGAGCAGCGTGCCGGTCCGCTTGTCGAAGGCGCGGATCTTTTCGTCCTTCGTCGCCGCGATGAACACGAGACCGCCGGCGGTGACGACGGGGCCACCATAGTTCTCCGTGCCGGTGGGCGGCAGGCCCCGGGCCGCGAGCGCGGGCACCGCGCCCAGGGGCACCTGCCAGACGATCTCTCCCCGGTTCAGGTCGATGGCGCTCAGCGTGCCCCACGGGGGTTTCACGGCGGGATATCCTTCCGGGGTAAGCCAGCGGTGCCAGCCCGTATGCGCGTAGGGCAGCAGGCCCGCCTCCCGGTGGATGGCGGCCGGGTCGAGGCCGGGCGTCCCGGTCTCGCGGTCGAAGAGGAAGGCCATGAGCGCCGCCATCTGCGCCTCGGACAGATGACGGAATGACGGCATGAAGCCGCTTCCCCGTTCGAGGATACGCCGCACGTCGGCCTCGGAGCGGCGCCGTGCCAGGTCACGTAGCGGCGGAAAGCCGGCATGCCCCTCGCGATCGGCGCCGTGGCAGCCGGCACAGGAGACCGTGTAGAGGTACTTGCCCGCCGAGGTCAGCTCCTGCCCGGCGCGGGGTTCCACGTCCACCATCGTCAGGATCCACGGCATCTCACTCGCATTGACGTAGAGCCATCCCGTTTCCGGGTCGTAGGCGGCACCGCCCCATTCCCCGCCCCCGTCGAAGCCCGGAAAGATCAGCGTCCCCTCGGTACTCGGGGGGGTGAAGAGATGGCCGCGACGGAGCGTGCGAAACCGCTCGCGCAGGGCGGCCCGCCCTTCCGGCGTCGTGAGGTCGTTCAGGTCGTCCTCGGCCAGCGTCTGGCGGACGAAGGGCGGCGGCCTGAGCGGGACCGGCTGCGTCGGCCAGGCCGCCTCACCGCGCAGATCGGACGGAGGGGCCGGGCGCTCCTCGACGGGAAAGAGGGGGGCGCCTGTCTCCCGGTCCAGCACGAAGACGAAGCCCGTCTTCGTGATCTGAGCCACCGCGTCGATGCGCCGCCCGTCCCGCTCGACGGTGACCAGGTTGGGCGGAGCCGGCAGGTCGCGGTCCCAGAGGTCGTGGTGGACCGTCTGGAAGTGCCAGCGGCGTGTGCCGGTGCGGGCGTCGAGGGCGAGGAGGGTGTTGGCGAAGAGGTTCTCACCGTGGCGGTTGCCGCCGTAGAAGTCGTAGGCGGCCGATCCGGTGGGGACGAAGACGAGGCCACGCCGGACGTCCAGGCTCATCCCGGCCCAGGCGTTGGCCCCGCCGACCGTCTTCCAGGCCTCGGGCGGCCACGTCTCATAACCGTACTCGCCGGGGTGCGGGATGGTGTGGAAGATCCAGACCTGCTCGCCGGTCCGCACGTCGTAGGCGCGGATGTGGCCGGGCGCGGTGGCGGGTCCCTCGGAAAGCGACGAGCCGAGAATGAGCAGGTCTTCGAAGACGATGCCCGGCGTACGGGCAGTCACATAGAGGTCCGAGACGTCCCGGCCCAGGCCGGCTTTCAGGTCCACCCGGCCGCCCCGGCCGAAGGTCGTGATCGGGCGCCCGGTGGCGGCGTCGAGGGCATAGAGGGTGGCGCCGGCCACGAACAGGATGCGCCGGTCGTCGCCCGCGGCCCAGTAGGCGACCCCCCGGTTGATGCCCGGTCCTTCCGGCCGGTCACCGCCGGCGAAGGGGTCGAAGGTCCAGAGTTCCGCTCCGGTGGCGGCGTGAAGGGCCAGCACCTTGAGCCTCGGCGAGGTGGCATAGAGCACCGTGTCCACGACGATCGGGTTACACTGCATCTGCGTGCCGTCGTCCGGGCCGGCATCGCCGGTGTGATAGACCCAGGCCACCCGGAGCCGGTCCACGTTGTCCGTGTTGATCTGGTCGAGGGCGGCATACTGGCTGCTCGTGGGATCCCCCAGGTAGGTTTGCCAGGTCGTAAGGGTCTCATCGGGCGGTGCCGTGCAGGCCGGCAACAGGACCAGGATCACCGGGAGCACGATGGCGAAACGCATGGGCATGGCGGTCCCCGTGTGTTGTGTTGCGATGCCGGAGGTCGAACGGATCAAGATAAGCCGGCGGCGAAGAGGAAACGAACGGGACCGGAGACGGCCCCGGCCTGCCCCGCTGACGAGGAGCGCCCCGTGCAACCCCGTTCCACACCGCCCGGCGCAGGGCATGGGGGATCATTTTTTACCCTTGACGCACCCCCATACAAGTCGTTAGCGTACAAAAGCATAAACCCCAAAAAAAGCTCCCGTCGAAGCGCTCGCCTGCCGTTGCGAAGGGCAGGCGCCCCACTCCGGACGGGTGCCGTCCTCACAGTCGCCGGTGTTGTGGTCACGTCCTGCCGGGACGGAACGCCGGCGGAATGTAGGTCGCAGGCACCGCCATCCTTTCGGGCGAGACCAAAGAAAAACAGGGGGTACTTTTTTTTTAAATCATTTTTACTTTATCTTAACCGTAGCGCGTGAGCGTACCCCACGGTTCTGATTTTCCTTGTTGTGCCCAGGCGGCTTGCTGCGGCGTGCAGATGTGCCGCGTTGAACCCCGCCTGTTGATATACACGACCGAGACCAACCAACCCCGACATCGCCACAGGCGGCAGCACGGTATCCCTTGCCGGGGCCGGAGGTCGCCTCGAGGAACCGATTCGGCAAAGAGGATCCGGGAGCACGTCCTTCCTGGAGAAGCGGAAAGGGGCAAAAGCGGCTTTTCCCGGGTGTGTCGCCCGCCGCTATGGCCTGGTTTGTGGGGGTGCAGCGAAAGGACGCCCTTTCCCCTTTGCACCAGAGCGCTTCGGCGGGTGCCGGTTTGCCGGGCCCCGTAGGGAGCGCGGCGAGCCCGCATGTGGCAGCGGGATCCCATCAACCCACCGTTCAACAAGGAGCAGGCTATGAGACTGGCACGGCTACTACACATCCTCGTCTTCTTCGTTGCAGGCTCAGCGGTGACGGCCCAGGCCCAGACGGGCAAGATCACCGGCCGGGTCACCGACGTCAACGGCGCTCCGCTCCCCGGTGTCAACGTGGTCATCGACGGCACAACGCAGGGCAGCACGACGGACGTGGACGGGTACTACACGATCATCAACGTGCGTCCCGGCTCCTACACGTTACGGGCCTCGTTCGTGGGCTTCACCACCGCGCTCGTCGAGGACGTACACGTCAGCGCGGGCCTGACCACGGAGATCAACTTCCAGCTCCGGGAGGAAGCCGTCGGCCTGGAAGAGGTAACCATCACGGCACAGCGGCCCATCGTGCAGCTCGACGTGTCGGCGAACGTGGCGAACCTGACGCCGGAGGAGTTCGTCGACCTGCCGGTGGCCGGGGTGAGCGAGGTGCTGGACCTGCAGGCCGGCATCGAACCCGGGTTGCAGGTCCGCGGGGGCGGGTTGAGCGAGCTCGCCTTCGTGATGGACGGGCTGAACCTGCGAACCGGGCGTGACCAGGACCCCTTCACCAACATCAGTTACACGGCGCTGGAGGAGGTGCAGATCCAGACGGGCGGCTTCAACGCCGAGTACGGCAACGTCCGGGCCGGTGTCGTCAACGTCACGACCAAAGAGCCGCCCCGCAACCGCTACATGTTCGACGGCCTCTTCCGCTTCACACCGCCCCAGGACAAGGCCTTCAACGCCCTGGGACGGCTGCCGGAGAACTGCGACTACAGCGACCCGAACAACATCGACCCGAACTGCGACGCCTACTGGATCCGCCCGCTCTTCGACCCGGCGGTTGCCAGGACGGGAACGGAGAACGGATCGTGGGACATCTACACGCAGCGCCAGTACAACGCCTTCGACGGCTGGGAACAGGCGGCGGCCGGCCTGCAGGCCGCCGGCTTCGACGTGGCCCCGGAAGACATGGCCGAGTACTACCGCTACACCCACCGGAAAGACAACTCGATCGACATTCCGGACTACCAGGCGGACTTCACGCTCGGCGGCCCCCTGATCCCGGGCCTCAGCGAGAAGCTCGGTGACCTGCGTTTCCTGTTCTCTTACCGGGGCACGCAGACGGCCTACAGCATCCCCCAGACCCGCAAGTCCTACGACGCCAACACCTTCCAGGGCAAGCTCATCTCGAACATCCAGTCGAACATGAAGCTGACCCTGCACGCCATGCGGGCCACCGAGCGCGGCATGACCCCGCACGGCGACGCCCCGCGGGTCACGCTCTGGAAAGGCAACCTGCCAAGTTATCCCTGGCAAACCCTGATCAACGGCTTCAACGCCGACGGCGCCCTGGAGGTGCAGCCCGTCACGGCCATCTCGGCCGAGCGGGCCGACGCCGTCTACTCGGACGCCCTGATGAGCCGGGGCAACATCGACCACACCATGTTCGGCGTCACGTTCACCCACACGCTCAACGCCAGCACCTTCTACGAGGTGACACTGCAGAACCTCTCCTCGAAGTACCGGCACCAGTTCGCCAACCTGCGGGACGGGGCGTTCGTGTGCCCGCCCTCCGGGCAGGGACCCGACGGCATCTCGTGCACGCCCGGCGCCGTCGTCGCCCGGCCCTTCGCCACCGGCGGCCTCAACAGCGAAAGCGGGTTCCCGACCGGCCTCGGAGAACCCTTCTGCTTCGGAGGCCGGAGCGACCTCACCGGCGACGGCGAAGCCGTGCCCTACTGCGTCGGTGAGGCCCCGCTGGGCTACTCGGGCCTGGGTGGCAACCTGATCGGCACCAGCGAATCCACCGGCGGCCACTGGAACAAGACACGCGACACGACCGACGTGAGCCTCTTCACCGGCCGCTTCGACCTGACGAGCCAGATCAACCGCGTGCTCCAGATCAAGACGGGGGCCGAACTGATCGTGGGCAACTACGACGTGTTCTCCCAGCGCCTCAGCCAGGAACTCGGTTTCTTCTACGAACACCACGAGTGGAACCGCTCCCCCATCCAGGGAGCCGCCTACGTGCAGGGCAAACTCGAATTCCAGGGCATGATCGCCAACCTGGGCCTGCGCCTGGACTACTTCGACCCCAACACGGAATGGTGGGTGCTGGATAACCCCTACCACGAAGCGCTTCGCGGGCAGGAAGACGTCCTCGACGAACTGCTGCCCAAGGAAAACCCGGGGGCGCAGGCCTTCCTGAGCCCGCGCCTGGGGGTCTCCTTCCCCATCACGGCCAACAGCAAGCTCTACTTCAACTACGGCCACTTCCGGCAGATGCTGGATCCGTTCTCCACTTTCACGGTCACCTCCTCACCTCAGGGCGGCATCGACATCCTCGGCAACCCCGAGCACCCCATGCCCCAGACCGTGGCCTATGAACTGGGCTTCGACCAGAACCTGTTCGACCAGTTCCTGCTGCGCGTCTCCGGCTTCTACCGGGACATCCGCAACCAGCCCCGGGAGGTGACCTTCCACGGCCTGGGCGACTTCGTCAACTACCGGATGCGCCGGCCCTGGAACTACGAGGACGTGCGCGGGGCCGAGTTCACCCTCTCGAAGAACCGGGGCGAGTGGCTGCGCGGCTTCATCAACTACACCTACCTGCAGACCAAGACCGGCAACTTCGGCTTCGCCCAGTTCTTCGAAAACTCGTTCGACCAGCTGCAGTACCTGCAAACCTCCACCGACTACCGCATCGATGCCCCGCTGGCCCAGCCCTTCGCCCGGATGAACCTCATCCTCATGACTCCCGAAGGCTTCGGGCCGGAGCTGGCCGGCGGCCATCCGCTCTCCGACTGGCGCGTCAGCTTCCTGGGCGAATGGCGCTCCGGCGAAAAGTGGACCTGGCACGGCGGCGGCGGGTCGTTCTTCCCCGAACTGCAGAACAACATCGCCTGGAAAAGCTTCCTGAACTTCGACCTGCGGTTCACGAAACACATCGATACCCCATTCGCCGACCTGCAGTTGTTCCTGGACATCGACAACGTCTTCAACCAGAAACACCTCTACTCGCAGGCAGCCTTTGCCGACGTCAACCAGGACTTCGACCGGTACATGTGGTCCCTCCACCTGCCCGGCGACATCTTCGACGGCCTCAACCAGGTCACCTGTGCCCAGGAGGAGGTCAGGGCCAGGGACTGTGCCTTCAAGGACAAGCAGAACCTGCCCTACATCTGGGTACCGGGCAACGACAAGCCGGGCGACTTCCGGAAGGAAGGCGTGCCGTTCCAGCCCATCGAGCCGCGCAACACGTTGCCGGCCCAGCCCGATGCCGGCACCGAACGGGCCTGGTACTGGGCCCGTGACACAGGGACCTACTCGCGCTGGAACGGCAACGCCTGGGAGCCGGTCCCCGAAGACGAGTTGCAACAGGCCCTGGAAGACAAGGCCTACATCGACATGCCCAACTTCCGGTTCAACACGTTCCTGAACCCGCGCCGGTTCACCCTGGGGCTCCGGCTCACGTTCTGACGGCCCGGCCATGCGGGGCAGGGCCTTTCACCTCCCCGCATGGCGTGCCTCCCTCTGTTCCTCGCGCAACCACAACCGACGAACGCGATGAAACGATCGTTTACCATTGTCGCAACGCTGGCCGTGCTCCTGGGCGCAGGTGAAGCCCGGGCGCAGTTCAGGGGCTTCTGGCTGGACATCGGCGAGTTCCACAACATCTACTCCGAAGGCGGCGCCAACCAGGAGTGCTTCGTCGACTGCGGCGCCTCGCCCGGCTACGAATACCCCGCCATCCTGGACGGCTCCGGCCACGGCTGGGCCCGGGCCTTCTGGATCGGCGTCAAGGACTGGACGGACGAACGCGGCGAGCGCTTCCCGCACTACGTCGCCCGCATCGGTCCCCGCGAGCCGGGAATCGAGTTCACCTCCCCCGTCGACACCCGGATCATCTCCCGGTATGAGGATACGGAGGTGTTCGTCGACGGCGCACTCACGTTCCAGAAGCTGGCCGTCGTCGACGAGGTGGACCCCGACCTCCCGGCCGACCGGATGCTCATCAACCAGTTCAACGTGGACGTGGGCGTGACGGTCACGCGCAAGATCTACGCCTACGTCAACCAGTTCCACGACGATTATCACCTGATCATGCGAATTAAGAGTTGACACCATGGTGTCCTGAGCGTTTAGAAGGAGATGACCCCTCACCTCCAACCAAACGCCCGAGGACCCCATGGACTGGCAATATACGCTCATTCATCTGTTCCTCCACGTCTGTGAGCAGTATCAGCGCCGCCTCTGCGTCGTTGCCCAGCGCCTGAGCAACAACCACTCGCCGGCCTTCTCCGATGAAGAAGTCCTCACCGTCTACCTCTTCGGCCTCATGCAGCAGCGCCGCACGCTGACCGACATCTACGCCTACACCCGCGACCACCTGATGGCCTTCTTCCCCAAACTGCCCTCCTACGTCGCCTTCGTGCAGCGCCTCAACCGGCTGGCCGATGCCTTCCCCCTGCTGGTCGAAGCAGCCCTGGAGGCATGTCCGCGCCAGTCCTCTGGTGAGCGACCTGCAGAGCGCTCTGGTGAACCAACCGATTACATCATCGACTCTTTTCCGGTCGTGATGGCCCAGCAGAAGCGCTCGGCCTGGGCCAGGGTCGCTCCGCACATCGCCGGCAAAGGCTTCTGCGCCTCGAAGAACCTGTATTTCTACGGCGTCAAGGTACATGTCGTCGCACGGCGGCGTCCCGGCACGATGCCGCTGCCGCTCTACATCGGACTGGCTCCCGGCCCGGCCAATGACCTGACCGTGGCCCGACAGATCCTACCGCGCCTGCACGAGGGGCGTCTCTTTGCCGATAAGATCTACGCCGACCGTGAGCTAGGCGAGCGCCTGGCAGCCGAGCAGAACCTGCACCTGTGCACGCCGGTGAAGAAGCGCAAGGGGCAGACCGATGTGCTGCTGACCGAGAAGGTGTACTCGCGGCGGGTCAGTCAGCGCCGGCAGCCGATCGAGTCGCTGTTCAATTGGATCGAGCAGAAGACGGGCATCGAGGTGGCCTCGAAGGTGCGTTCGTTCGAGGGCCTCTTGGTGCACGTCTTCGGGCGGCTAGCCGCGGCGATGTGGATCCTCGCGTTCTACCCTTAATTCGCATTGATCGAGTACGAATACTGCAACACAGGCAACACCGACGCCGATGAGGAGATCGAGTTGCCGAACCAGACCCTGAACGACGTCTACTTCTTCAGCATGCGCCGCTGGCGCAGCGCCGGGCAGGCCGCCTGGCAGGGCAGCAACGGCCAGGCCTGGGGCAAGTTCAACATGATCGACGTCGTCGGCGACGGCCACATGGACTACCCGGTCGACTTCACAGCCTTCTACGTCTGGCAGGGCTACGACCCGAGCGTCACCCAGTACAATAATCTGGGAAGCCCGCTCTGGATCGACCAGTCGCAGGACTGGGGCGTGGCGCCGGGGGACTCGGTGGGCCGCCTCTCCGGGGCCACGTTCATCGGCCGGGCCACCCTGCACGTCGACAGCAGCCCCACCGACGAGACGTACGTCCGGTGCACACCGGAGACGGTGGCCACGTGCCAGCCGGCCGTCATCGGATGGATGGACCAGGACGAACCCCTGGCCGGTACCGGCGAGAGCCACCAGAACTACTACGAGCTGGGCATCCTGACCCGCGAAAACCCGAACCGGCTGCCGTATGCCCGGATGTTCCCCCACTACGCGGACCGTGTCGAGCCCAGCGGCAAGTTCTGGGAGCCGACGAAGGACGCCAGCACCGGCCACGGCCCTGCCGCCCAGGGTGGGTTTGCCCCCTTCGAGGCGATCGGGCCGTATGACCTGGCCTTCGGCGAGTGTATCTATCACGCAGTGGTCGAAGGCGTCTCCGGCCTCAGCTACGACGCCAGCGTTCAGGTCGGACGTGCCTACAAGCGCTCCGGCGGAGACGACGCGCGGCCGATCAACTACGATGCCAACGGCGACGGCCAGATCGACGAGAAACCCTTCGACTACAACCTCATCGGCCTTCCGGCCTATCAGGGCAACGGGTGCACCGCCTGCCCGGAACGAGGCAGCGAACGCCTGACCAAGAACCAATGGGTCATGACGGCCCGGGACTCGCTGTTCCAGACCTTCTTCCGGGCCCGGGATCTCTACGCAGCCAGCAACCGCATGAGCCGCTACCCGATCCCCGAGGCTCCGCTTGCCCCCATCCGCTTCAACGTCAACGGCCTGCCGGACGCCATCGAACTGACGTGGGAACCCCATCCCGCCGGCGGCCCTCCCATCGACCACTGGGAGATCTATCGCTCCAGCGGCTTCCATGACAACCTGCTGGACCCCGACGGCAACGGCATCTACCAGCTCCAGGACAGCCCCTGGGCCTCGACCCCGGACAAGAAGGTCCTGGTCACCGGGTACCAGTGCATCGCCGGCTGCCCGGGGACCCCGGAACTGCCGGCAAGTGCAACCTCATTCGAGGACCGCACGGCCAACCGGGGTACCAACTACTTCTACTACATCATCGCCGTCGGGCAACCGCAACCGGACGACCCGCGCGCCATCACCGGCACCCCGGGCGGCGTCCCGCTGACGAGCAGCCGGTACCTGACGCAGACGTACCTGCCCGTCAACCTCAAACGCCCGCCCTACGGGGTCGGTCCGGGCGCCACGGGGACGGTGGCCGATGCACGCGTGGTGCCCAACCCGGTGAACCTGGGCTCCGACACCGGCGTCCGCTTCGCCGAAGAAGATCGCGTGGCCTTCTTCAACCTGCCGCCCGAGTGCACGATCAAGATCTTCACCGAAGTCGGTGAACTCGTCCACACCATCGAGCACACAGACGGCAGCGGCGACGAGTTCTGGAACCTGACCACGGCGGCGCGCCAGCTCCTCGTCAGCGGCATCTACATCGCCGTCATCGAGGACCACAACCCGCCACCGGGCGGGCCGGCCCGCGCCTTCCTGAAGTTCACCGTGATTCGCTAAACGGGACGGGCCCCGCCCTTGCACGGGGCGGGGCCCGCATCCCCCTTCGATCGTTCTTCGCTCAAAGCGGGATGACCTGCCCAGCCCCCTCCCCGACACCGGCAGCCGCAGGCATCCCCCAATCCATCGGCGACATCATGAAACGTTGCTTCCACGCCCCCACGCTGACCTTCGTCTTTGCCCTGCTGCTGGTCGCCCCGGCCTTTGCGCAGCGCATCGTGACGCCGGACACGGAGGTCGAGACCAAGAAGCGCGCCCAGACCGGCATGAAGTTCCTGACCGTCTCGGTCGATGCCCGGGCCACCGCCCTCGGCGGGGCGGTCATGTCGGACATGGCAGGCTCCTCGACCTCGCTCTTCTACAACCCGGCCAGCATGGCCGGCATGCCGGGGTCGTTCCACGCCAGCGCCGGCATGCTCTCCTTTATCACCGACATCAACTATAACATCCTGAGCCTGGCCTATCGCCCCGGCGGCGGCAACTACGGCGTCTTCGGCCTCTCGGTCGTCAACGTCGACTACGGCGACTTCATCGGCACGATCCGCGCCAACAACGAGGCGGGCTTCGTCGAAACGGGCAACTACAGCCCGACCGCCCTGGCCGTCGGCCTCGGCTATGCCCGCGCCTTCAGCGACCGCTTCGCCGCCGGCATCCATATCAAATACGCCTACCAGAACATCGGCGACGACTTCGTCACGGCCCAGGACTTCGACTCCCAGACCGGCTCCTCCTTCAACCCGGGCCTGGTCACCGCCACGGAAAGCTACGCCAAAGGCACCCTGGCCTTCGACTTCGGCGTGGTCTACATGACCGGCTTCCGCAGCCTCGTCATCGCCATGACGGTGCGCAACTTCGCCCAGGAGCAGACCTACGTGCGCGAGCGCTTCGAGCTGCCCCTGACGTTCCAGATCGGCACCTCCATCAACCTGCTGGACTTCACGGCCGCCAACCCGGACGTGCATCGCCTCCGCCTCCACGTGGACGCCCAGCGGCCACGTGACTTCGACGAGCACATCAAGTTCGGGCTGGAATACACCTTCATGGACATCTTCTCGCTCCGCGGCGGCTTCGAACAGACCATCAGCGAGGAGGAAGGCATCAGCCTGGGCGCCGGCGTCCACCACGCAATCTCGAACATCCGCTTCGGCGCCGACTATGCCTACACCGACTGGGGCCTCTTCGGCGACGTGCATCGCGTCGGCGTGCAGATCGGATTCTGATGTTCTGATCTCGCTCCCGACCTCCCGAACACCCCTTCCCCCGCCGCCTCGGCCAACCGCGCAGAGGCGGCGGTTTTTTCTGCGTGCAGTCGAACCCTGCGAAACATGCACGACCTTCTCGCAGAAACGGCATCCAGGCCTTCCCTTACGGACGAGGCGGCTGATCGGCCGGGCCCACCCGGACCTCCGTCGCCCCGGGCGGCACCGCGTGTTCGGTCCGGCGGCCGTCCGGCCAGCGCACCCGGACGGCGACGACGACGGCTTCAGCAGGAGCCCCCATCACCTGCACCGGCGAGGATTGCGACCAGTAGCCGGCCCCCGCCGTCACCACACGGGCCGGACCGAGGGTTCCATCCGCGTACGCGAGGCGCACGACGGCACCGAGGCCGGCGGCGTTTCCGGGCGGGCCTTCCAGTCGCACCCGCAGGCCGGCGGTCGCCCCTGTGTTGCGATAGAGCTTCGTCTCGGCCCCGTTCTGGGTGACCACCAGGTCCGTACGCCCGTCGCCGTCGAAGTCGGCGGCAGCGGCGGCGCGCCCTTCGCCGTAGATGCGCAGCCCCGACACGTGCCCCGGTACGGCTTCGAAGCCTCCGGTGCCGTCGCCCCGGAGCCACAGTCCCCGCCCGGCATCCTGCCGGGGCACCTCGAACGGCAGGGCGAAAAAGTTCTGGCTGAGAAAGACGTCCTCGCGACCGTCGGCGTCGAAGTCGCCCACGACGACCGCGAAGGCGGGGGCCACCTGGGCTTCCACCGGGAGGGGCACGGCCTCGAAGCGCACCTGGCCGTCGCCGGTCGCCCGGTTCAGGAAGAGCATGTGGGCGAGGGTCGTCGCCTCCAGGTAGGCGGCCCGGTCCAGCCGGGGGCCGACGAGCTCGCGCAGCGTGGCGGCGGCGAACTGCTCGAAGGAAGCCACCCGGCTGCCGACGTAGGGCAGGGCCTGCATGAGCACGTTCAGCCCGCGGTCCGGCACGTAGTCGTTCATCGACGGCTCGTAATGGGCCTCCAGCACGTCCGGGATGCCGTTGGCATCGAAGTCACCGTAGTAGAGGCGCAGGGGCGGGTTGCCGGGGCCGTGGCGGCCGTGCAGCCCGTTCCAGCCCCAGTTGGTGGCGACGAGGTCGAGCCGGCCGTCGCCGTCGAAGTCGCCCGGCGCCACGGCGTTCCACCAGCCGGTGAACCGGCTCAGGCCGGCCGCTTCGGTCCGGTCGGCGAAGCGGCCGTCTCCCTCGTTCCGGAAGTAGCGGAGCGCCCCCCATTCGGTGGCGAGCACGAGGTCGAGCCGGCCGTCGCCGTCGAGGTCGGCGGCGGTGGCGCCGGACACGAGCCCCACCGCGTCGAAGGGGGCACTCCGGCCGGAGTCATGCCGGAAGCGTCCTTCGTCGTTTCGGAAAAGACGGGACGAGGCGGGTTCCGGATACCGCCCCGGGACGAGGCGTCCACCGGCGAAGAGGTCCAGGTCGCCGTCGCCGTCGAAGTCGCCCGGTACCAGGGGGCCGATGGCGTCCCGGCCGAAGGGGAGGCGGTCGTGCGGCACCAGGCGCCCGGCCGCGTCCGCGGCATAGACGTCGATGCGGGAGACCCCGGCGAGACCGCTCTCGTAGTTCGAGACGCCGGCCAGCACGAGCGCCCCGCCTTCGGGACGGGGTATCGCCACGAGGCCGGTCAGGTCGTCCGGGGCTTCCTCCCCGGCGGGGGAGCGTCGCAGGCGGCCGTGGCCGTCGTTGAGGAAAACGGCGAGGCGGCCGCCGCGCCCGGCACCGATGAGCAGGTCGTCGTCGCCGTCGCCGTCGAGGTCGGCCCAGGCCACGCCGGGCCCCAGCCGGCTCAGGCGACGCGGCAGGAGGGGCTGGCGGTCGTAGTCGCGGTAGGGGGCTTCGGGGTGGGTGTGCCCGAGCCGGTCGCTCACGTCGGCAAAGACCGGGGCGGCAGCCGTGTCCGCCGCCGGCGCCGCCGGGGCGGGCGTCGACGGTTCGTAGATCTCGTAGAGGCGGTTGCCGGCGACCCCTTCGATGCGGGTGCGGCGGCCGCTGCGCCAGCGCACCTCGATCGTCATGTTCGCAGCCACCCCGCCCCGGCCGTCTCCGGCAGCGAAGCTGAGAAGCGCCTCGCTGCCCGAGAGGTATTGCCCGCCGGCCGTCACTTCCTGCTCCTGGACCGGCACCGGCCCGCCATAGACCCGGACCCTTGCGCCGATGCCCTGCGTGTTGCCCGCCCGGCCGTGCAGGCGCACGGCCAGGCGTGGCGCCGTGGCCTCGTTGCGGAAGACCCCCGCCGCCTCATGAAGGCGGTTGACGACCACGTCCAGGTCGCCGTCGCCGTCGAAGTCGCCCAGCGCCATGCCGTGCGAGACGTCGGGGCGAGAACCGAGGCCCCAGCCGTCCGGCACCTCCTCGAAGGTCAGGTCTCCCCGGTTGCGGAACGCGATGTTCTTCAGGTAGAGGCCGGGAAAATCGAGCAGCAGCCGGCGGAACCCCTGCGGGTCGGTGAGGGCGGCGGTGCGCTGCATCTCGCGGCGCTGCGCGTCGGCGTGCTGCACATCGAACGTGTGGCCGGTGGTCAGGAGCAGATCCTCATACCCGTCGAGGTCCACGTCCAGGAACGTGCTGGACCAGGTCCATTCGGAGGCCGCCACCCCGCTCATCCGGGCGACTTCGGCGTAGGTGCCGTCGCCCCGGTTCCATTGCAGCGTGTTCTGCACCACCTGGGGGCGGTCGTCGATCTCGCCGATGCCGGTGGTCATGGGGATCGTGAGCCCCACCTGGGTCTGGCGACGGCGATAGTCGCGGCTGAGCATGTCCGCCAGGAAGAAGTCCAGGTGGCCGTCCCGGTCGACGTCGGAGAATGCGACGGACATCGTCGAGAGGCTCGTTTTGCGGAGCGCCAGGCGGGGCACGAGCCGGAAGCCGCCCCGGCCGTCGCCGAGCCAGAAGCGGTCCGGGCTTTCGAAGTCGTTGCACACGTAGAGGTCGGGTACGAGGTCGCCGTTGACGTCCTGAAAGCGGGCCGCCAGCCCCCAGTCGAGGGGCGGCTCGGGCAGGGGACGGCCGTCCTCATCCCGGAAGGCGCCGTCCGTCCAGGGAACGGCCCGGAAGCGTCCCCCGCCGGTGTTTTCGTAGAAGACGTCGGCCTCGCCCTTCTCGATGCGCAGCAGGCCTTCTTCGCGCACGATCAGCGCATAGTGTTCCTCGAAACCCGGCGCGATTTTATAGGTGCCCTCTTCCCGGATCACGGTTCGTTCGAGGGAGCGGACGTGCGGCGGGAAGATGTCTCCGGCGGAGCGGGTCTTGTAGGCGGCGACGTAAAGGTCGAGGTCCCCGTCGCCGTCGACGTCGGCAAGAGCCATCGAGGTGCTGCCCGAGGGGGTCGCCCGCAGCCCCGCCGTTTCCGAGGCATCGGTGAAACGGCCCGTGCCATCGTTCAGGAAGAGGGCATGGGGCCCCCCCATGGCCGTCAGCAGCAGGTCGAGGTCCCCGTCGCCGTCGACGTCGGCGAAGACGGCACCGGTGGAAAAGCGGTCGGGCGCCGCCACGCCGGCTGCCTCCGTGACGTCCTCGAAGCGCCAGCCCCCCCGGTTGCGGTAGAGCGCGTTGGGCCCGCGCAGCCGCGCCAGGTAGAGGTCCGGCAGGCCGTCGCCGTCCACATCACCGACGGCCACCCCGGCCCCGTTGAGGTAGTGACGGTTCTGGAGAAAGTCCGCTTCGGGCAGCGTGTTGACGAAGGCGATGCCCGTCTTCGAGGCCGGCAGTTCCTCGAAGCCCGCACCGCTCCCCGAAGGAGGCGGCAGTTCGATCCAACGGTAACCGTCCTCCTCGTGCCAGACGCGCGGCGCATCGACCGGGGTACCACAGGCGGCCCCGAGCCACACCAGCACCGCCACGGCACACCCCCGCCCGGCGGACCAAAGCCCCGACCGGTAACGAACCCGTGCGAAGAAGCCGGCGCGTTCAGGCACTTCGAAACGAAACGAGAGGGGAAAACAGCGACAGGGCTGCAAATTACGCGAGATCGGGGGAAAGGTTTGCGGAAACCCCGGCCCGATTCCCTATATTGATAAAAGCTATGGAGGAAAAGATACGAGGCGGTTTGCCGCACCGTATGCAGGCACCGGAAACCCGGCCACGTCCCCGGCACACGGATCCGGGACGGCGCCCGCAACGCGCAATCCGCAACCGGCCCGCACGGGCAACGCAGAGGGTTCTCATGCGAACGACGTGCAGCACATACGCCCCGGCGTATACGCGCCGGGCCGGGATCGCGGTGCTGGTCCTGCTGGGGCTGGCGCTCAGCCGGCTCGCCTGCTCCGCCGCCTCCTCCGGCGAAGTGCCCCCGGCCGGCGTGCCGGTACCCTTCACCGACGTCACCGAGACGGCCGGCCTCGCCGGCTTCCGCCACGAAAACGGCGCCGTCGGCAACAAGTGGTACCCGGAGATGATGGGCTCCGGCGGCGGCTTCCTCGACTACGACGGGGATGACTGGCCCGACATCCTCCTGCTCGGCGGCGGCACCTGGGACAACCGCCCCGTGAAAGCCATCTGGCTCTTCCGCAACAACGGCGACGGCACCTTCACCGACGTCACCGAGGCGGCCGGCCTCGCCGGCATCCGCGCCTACACCCTCGGCCTGGCCGTGGCCGACTACGACAACGACGGCGACCAGGACTTCCTCGTCACCAATCTCGACGAGAACATGCTCTTCCGCAACAACGGTGACGGCACCTTCACCGAGGTCGGCCGCGAAGCAGGCATCGCCAACAACGCCGACTGGAGCAGCTCCGCCCTCTTCTTCGACGCCGACCGGGACGGCCACCTCGACCTCTACGTCGGCGGCTACGTCCCCTGGACCCCGGAAACCGACAAGTTTTGCCCCGAGGGCGGCGCGGTCAAGCTCTATTGCGTCCCCGCCGACTACGACGGCGTTCCCAGCCGTTTCTACCGCAACAACGGCGACGGCACCTTCACCGAACGCACCGCCGAGGCCGGCTTCCTGCCCGCCCCCGGCAAGTCGCTCGGCGTGGTGGAGCTCGACTACAACGACGACGGCTGGCCCGACCTCGCCGTCGCCAACGACGGCGAAGGCGACCTGCTCTACGAAAACAACGGCGACGGCACCTTCACCGAGAAGGGGGTCGTCAGTGGCTTCGCCTTCAGCGAGCATGGTGAAGCCCGGGCGGGCATGGGCATCGACGCGGGCGTCGTCGACCCCTCCGGACATCCCACCCTCTTCGTCGGCAACTTCTCCGAAGAAATGGTCGGCGTCTACCGCTACACCGGCGACGGCTTCTTCCTCAACCGCGACGCCGCCTCCCGCATCGGATACCCCTCCCTGCTCACCCTCACCTTCGGCCTCTTCCTCGCCGACCTCGACCTCGACGCCGACCTCGACCTCCTCCTCGCCAACGGCCATGTCTACCCGGACCGGCTTGCCGGCCAGGACAAGATCACGTTCCGCCAGCGGCCGCAGGTGTTTTTGAACCGCGGGGACGGGGTCTTCGACGAGTTCGTGGCCGAGGCGGGCCCGCTGACCCGTCCCCTGGTGGCCCGCGGGGCCGCCTACGCCGACATCGACCGCGACGGCGACCTGGACGTGCTCCTGACCGAGAACGACGGGCCGGCCCACCTCTGGCGCAACGACCTGCCCGGCGGGCACGTCCTGCGCGTGCACGTCGAGGGGCGGCAGAGCAACCGTTCCGGGCTGGGCACGCGCCTGCGTGTGCGYGCGGGCGGGCAGTGGCAGGAGCGGCGCCTGCAGGGRGGTTCGAGCTACCTGTCGCAGTCGGAGCGSGTGGCCACGTTCGGGCTGGCGGGGGCGGTGGAGGCGCTGTGGGTGCGCTGGCCGAGCGGGCTGGAGGAGGAGGTTTCGGGGGTGGAGGGCTACGACGTGGAGGTGTGGCTGGTGGAGGGGGAGGGGGTGGTGCGGCGGCGCGTGATCGGGCGGGCGGGCAGCCTGCCGTGATCCGGGACGACGCCCGCAACGTGCAATCCGCAACCGGCCCGCACGGGCAACGCAGAGGGTTCTCATGCGAACGACGTGCAGCACATACGCCCCGGCGTATACGCGCCGGGCCGGGATCACGGTGCTGGTCCTGCTGGGGCTGGCGCTCAGCCGGCTCGCCTGCTCCGCCGCCTCCTCCGGCGAAGTGCCCCCGGCCGGCGTGCCGGTACCCTTCACCGACGTCACCGAGACGGCCGGCCTCGCCGGCTTCCGCCACGAAAACGGCGGTTTCGGCCACGTCTGGATGCCCGAGACGGTCGGTGCCGGCGGCGGCTTCCTCGACTACGACGGGGATGACTGGCCCGACATCCTCCTCGTGGCCGGCGGTGCCTTTCGCGGTCACGGCCCTGCCGGAACTCCCTCGCTCCGCCTCTTCCGCAACAACGGCGACGGCACCTTCACCGACGTCACCGAGGCGGCCGGCCTCACCGGCGTCGCAACCTACGCCTTCGGCCTGGCCGTGGCCGACTACGACAACGACGGCGACCAGGACTTCTTCCTGACGACCCTCTACGAGAACATGCTCTTCCGCAACAACGGCGACGGCACCTTCACCGAGGTCGGCCGCGAAGCAGGCATCGCCAACAACGCCGACTGGAGCAGCTCCGCCCTCTTCTTCGACGCCGACCGGGACGGCCACCTCGACCTGTTCGTGGCCAACTACGTCGACTGGTCCCCCGAAAAGGATCTGGTGTGCCTGCACAACGGCGAAAAAGCGTACTGCACCCCCCAGGAATACACGGGCGTTCCCAGCCGTTTCTACCGCAACAACGGCGACGGCACCTTCACCGAACGCACCGCAGAGGCCGGCTTCCTTGGCGGCATCGAACCGGCACGGGACAAAGCCCTCGGCGTGGTGGAGCTCGACTACAACGACGACGGCTGGCCCGACCTCGCCGTCGCCAACGACACCGAACGCGACCTGCTCTACGAAAACAACGGCGACGGCACCTTCACTGAAGTAGGGGTACCCCGCGGCATCGCCTTCGACGACAACGGCAAGGCCCGGGCGGGCATGGGCATCGACGCGGGCGTCGTCGACCCCTCCGGACATCCCACCCTCTTCGTCGGCAACTTCTCCGAAGAAATGGTCGGCGTCTACCGCTACACCGGCGACGGCTTCTTCCTCAACCGCGACGCCGCCTCCCGCATCGGATACCCCTCCCTGCTCACCCTCACCTTCGGCCTCTTCCTCGCCGACCTCGACCTCGACGCCGACCTCGACCTCCTCCTCGCCAACGGGCACGTCCAGACCCACATCGCCGAGGTGATCGAAGGCGTGACCTTCCGCCAGCGGCCGCAGGTGTTTTTGAACCGCGGGGACGGGGTCTTCGACGAGTTCGTGGCCGAGGCGGGCCCGCTGACCCGTCCCCTGGTGGCCCGCGGGGCCGCCTACGCCGACATCGACCGCGACGGCGACCTGGACGTGCTCCTGACCGAGAACGACGGGCCGGCCCACCTCTGGCGCAACGACCTGCCCGGCGGGCACGTCCTGCGCGTGCACGTCGAGGGGCGGCAGAGCAACCGTTCCGGGCTGGGCACGCGCCTGCGTGTGCGYGCGGGCGGGCAGTGGCAGGAGCGGCGCCTGCAGGGGGGTTCGAGCTACCTGTCGCAGTCGGAGCGGGTGGCCACGTTCGGGCTGGCGGGGGCGGTGGAGGCGCTGTGGGTGCGCTGGCCGAGCGGGCTGGAGGAGGAGGTTTCGGGGGTGGAGGGCTACGACGTGGAGGTGTGGCTGGTGGAGGGGGAGGGGGTGGTGCGGCGGCGCGTGATCGGGCGGGCGGGCAGCCTGCCGTGATCCGGGACGACGCCCGCAACGTGCAATCCGCAACCCCAAATCTTTTAACCCGATGAAAGCATTCACGATCATCTTTGCAGTCCTGCTGTTCCTTGCCGGTTGTCGCTCCGGGCCGGACTCGGAAGCCCTCACCATCACCGAGCGGAAACGGATGACGGTGGATCCCCGGGTTGGGGCCTTCCTGATCGAGGGACAGCGGGCCTACGAGCGCGGGGCCTATGCCCTGGCCCTGGCCCTGACCGACAGCGCCGAGCATTACGCACCCGACCTGGCCGACCTCCATTTCCTGCGCGGGCTGGTCTACTCGCAGTTGAACCAGCTCGAGCTGGCCCAGGCCGCCTATCAGGAGGTGCTGCGCCTGGACCCGGCCTACCGGGGGGCGCGCTACAACATCGGGCTGAACGCCTTCCGGGCCGGCAAGCTGCGCGACGCCATCGACTGGTTCAAGGAAGAGCGGAAACTCGAGCCCACCTCCGGCCTGATGCTGGAACTGGGGCGCGCCTATGCCCGGCTGGGCGAGCCGGACAGCGCCCGCATGGCCTACGAAGCCGCCCTCGCCCTCGACAGTACCAACGCCACCGCCCACATGTGGCTCGGCCAGCTCTATGAGGAGATGGGCGAGCTCGACCAGGCCCTGACCGCCTCGCGCCACGGTTTACGCCTCAAGCCGGACAACCTCAACTACCGGTACATCGTCGGCTCGCTGCTGCACCGGATGGGCCGGAACGAGGAGGCCCGGGCCTACCTCCAGCCCGTGGCCGAATCGCTGCGGTGGCACCAGGGCGCACAGTTCAACTACGCCCAGGTGCTCATGCGGCTCGGCCGGGCCGACGAAGCCCGGCGCTACTTCGCCCGCGCCGACAGCGCCCAGCAACTCCAGCAACAGATCAACGAGGCGCAGGACGCCATCAACCGTGAACCGGAGGTGCTGGCCAACTGGGTCCGGCTGGGTGAGTTGCTGCGCCGGGCCGAGCAGTACGGCCGGGCCGTGGAAGCCTACAAAGTGGCCGTATCCCTGCAGCCGGAGAACCTCTACCTCCAGAGCAACCTGGCGCTGCTGATGGCCGAGAACGGCGACACGGCCGGCGCCATCCGGCGCTACCGGGCCATCCTCGGCATCGATTCCACGCTCGCCGACGTCTGGTTCAACCTCGGGGTCGTCTATGCCAACGCCGGACGCCCGGCAGAGGCCCGGCAAGCCTGGGAGCAAACGCTAAAGTACAAGCCGAACCACCCCGTCGTGCGGGCCTACCTCCGCCAACTCGCCGAAAAAGAACGGGGGTGACGTCGCCCCCGGGCCCGGGAAGAAACGGGCCCGCGAACGGGCGGCGGCTCATTCGCCGACTCGCCGGAATCCCGCGTGCCGGAGCAGTTCGTCCGGAGGACGCCATTTGATCGTCTCCACGTAGCCGGCCCCGACAAAGCCGAACCCGTTCTCCACGTTGTCGAACACCCCCGGTTCCACCAGGAAGTCGGGATCGAAGCGCCCGCCGGGTGCCGGCGACACCCAGTTCTCATCGCCGACGTGGATGTGGGCCTCCACCTCGAGCAGCTCGATGATGTCGACGGGCCGGTCCTGCAAATCCAGCAGGCCCAGGATGAAGAAGAAGCTGTTTGAAAAGTCGACCTCCAGCGTCCAGCCGCTATCCCGGCGGACGGCCTGGCCGTCATGTGAGAGCACGACCTCGCTCTGTACGGCCTGGCTGCCACCGCTGTGGGCGCTGATGACGAAGTACGTCAGATCGACGCGGGGCAGGCTGGGCGCCGCGCCCTGCACGGCCAGGGTCTGCCGGGCCTGCCGGACCTGCTGCGCATCCGGTTCCAGCACCTCCAGCGTCACCAGCGGCGGCACCTTCACCTGGGCGCTACTCCGCGCACCGTCCGAACGCGCCACCTCCAGACGATAGGTATGCCCCGGTACGGCCCGGAAGGCGGACCAGAACACGTGCCGGTAGTCGCCGTCGGCGAGGCGGATGAGCGAGTCCTGCCAGACGCGCTGCTCCCCCAGCGTCAGGTCGGTCGACGTCACGACGGCGTCGATGGGTTCGGGGCGGACCAGCATCAGGTTCTCCTCGATCTCGAACACGCGGACGGCCTGCGTGTCCGCCTTCGGGTTGAAGATACCCCAGAGCGTGTAGGGCAGGTCGATGCCCAGGTTGGGCTGCACGGCTTCCTCGCAGCCCGTCGTCCACGCCAGCATCATCACCACCATCAAGGCCCGTATCGGGCCGGAAGGGATGGTCGTAGCCCGTTGTCCCGGCCGGGGTCGCCCGGACCGGGAAGCACACGGGGGATGTGCGTTCGAGGCAGGGTAGGTCATCAGTTGAACTCCAGCTTGAGCCCCACGGTGGGCAGGACGGGTAACTGGTCGGTACGGCGCTGCGTGAAAACGTCCAGTGCCAGCAGGTTGCGCCGGTCATACACGTTGAGCACCCCGGCCTGGGCCGTCAGCACCGGCCCGCCCAGGTCGAAACGACGTTCGGCGGAGACGTCGAGGCGGTGGTAGGTCGGCAGGACCCCCTGGAAGGGGCGCTCGTAGATGACCCGCTGCTCGTCGGGCACCTCGAAGAGGTCCTGCACACCGTGCATGAAGACGAAACCGTCGAAACCGTAGACCCGGCTGAAGGGGCGGCCGGACCCGAAGCTCCAGCGGAGGCTCAGGTCGACGCCGGCCAGCCGGGTGGCGGCCACGATGTTGATCTGGTGTCGCTGGTCGTGGGGGGGATGGAAGCGGAGCGTTTCCACGCCGTACCAGAGCTGCAGCGCCGCCTGCTCGGCTTCATAGAGCACCGACGAGAGGCTATAGGTCACGTAGCCGTGGAAGCGCGGGCGGCGCACTTCCAGGCGCAGGTCGAGCCCCGCCACACGTCCGGAGGCTTCCTGAAGCCGGCTCGAAAGTCGCGGAAAGGCGGTCCACTCGGCGATGTACAGGTTGGTGATCCGTTTCAAGTATCCTTCCGCGGCCACCTCCAGCCAGGGTACGGGCTGGACGCGGTATCCCAGCAGCAGGTGCAACGCCCGGGACAGGTCGCCCATCGGGGCGCTGCGCCAGGCCGTGAACAGGTTGGTCGCATCCCGGCGGTCGTTGAGGCCGAACACCTCCTGGTGGTAGAGTCCCATCCCGAAGTTCACCTCGTGGATACCGTGATGCCAGGCGATACGTGCCCGGGGCTCGAAGATCGAGGGCTGGCGCTGGCCGGGGAAAAGCTGGGCGATCAGCCCGAGCCGCACCCGCACGTGCCTGCCGATGAGCAGATCCGGCTCCACATAGGCCCCCGCCTTGTGCCGGCGGCTGAAGCCGAACTCCACGTTCTGAAAGAGCCCCCCCAGCACGGAGGTGATCTCGGGCGCACGCCAGAACAGGCCCCACTTCCACTGGGCACTGCCCATGTGATGGGTCATGTTGATGGCATAGTTAAACCCGTCGAACTCCGTATACCGCTCCGGCGCCGCCAGGTCACCCCACTCCGATCGCAGGCTCGAATACGACAGCAAAATCTCACCGACGAACGGAACGCGTTTCGGCAGGAAAAGATAGCGCACCCCCACGGCCCGGTTGCGCCAGCGGATCTCTTCCAGGTCACGGTCCGGTGCCGGTTCCTCCAGCGAGCCCTGGTCGTAGGTGCTCAGGGCACTGATCGAGAGCTGGTGGTTCTCGTTGACGACGAAATGCAGCTTGCCGAAGGCGTCACCGAACTGGAAGGGCAGCGGCTGGCGGATGTAGTGCTGCGCCCCGTGCTCGATGACCGACCGGCGCACCGAGGCCAGGAAGGAGAGCCGGTCGGTGAGCAGGGGACCTTCCAGCAGCAGGCTGCTCATGAACGGCGCCACCGAGACGGCCCCCGCATATTGCCGCTTGTTGCCGTTGCGCGAATAGACGTCGAGCACGGAGGAGATGCGACCCGAGAACGGGCTGCCATAACCGGCCGCATAGAAGTCGGCCCGGTTGATGATGTCAGCCGGAAAGGCGGAGTAGAAGTTGAGCAGGTGGAAGGGCTGATGGACGTACATGCCATCGAGCAGCACCAGGTTGTGGGCCGGCTCACCCCCGCGCACGTAGAACTGTCCCCCCCGGTCTCCCAGCGTGACGACCCCCGGCAACGTCGTCAGGAAGACCGCGAGGTCGCCGGAGACGTCCGGCATGGGCACGACGTCGACTTCCTTCGGCCGGATCGACTGCATGCCGGCCCGCAGCCCCGCCGCCCCCGTCTCCTCCTCCGACTCGACCACCACCTCCTCCAGTTGGGTTTCACCCGGCACCAGCGCTATATTGATGATCTCGATGGCGCCGGCCGGCAGGTCGAGCGTGTCGAGGTGGGTCACATAGCCGATGAAGGAGACCCGCAGCCGGTAGCGGCCGGGCGGAATCGATCCGATCCCGTAGACCCCGTCCCCGTCGGTTACCGTGCCCCGCAGCGCCCCCGATGCTTCCTCGAGCACGACGTTGACCCCCTGAAGCGGCTCCCCGTTCTCGGCATCCGTGACGAATCCCCGGACCGTGGCGGTCTGCGCACAGACCGCACCGGCACACAGGCAACCGACCAGATAGATCAGGGCCGCGCCCGACATCCACTTCGAGCAAACCGCCTTCATGCCGCCGGCCTTGTAAATTGACAAGATGATGGATAAAATGGTGCAGAAGCAAAAGGGATCCCGAATTTCCGCGGAATGCTTCGTCCGCTGAAACAGCCCGTTGTAAATCTCATGCCCCGTTTCCCTTTTCCCGGCCCGTCTGCCCCCGTCAACCCGGCCGTGCCGTGCCGGCGGGTCCTCCTGCTCTTACTCCTGGCCGGCCTCTCTGCCTTCGCCTCCCGGGCCCAGCCGGCCGAAGCGGAACGCTGGCAGGCCCATGCCGTCTCGCCGGGGGGCGAGATCGTCGAGATGCTTTTCGACGTGAAGGCCGTGGCCGACTCGTTCCAGGTCACCACCTACGGCGCCATCGGCCGGGTGCCCGTGCAGGCGTTCCGGCTGGAGGAAAACACCCTCTCCTTCTCCTGGAACCCCGGGTTCGAGATCCGGTGCCGGCTGTTGCGCCAGGCGAAGGGCCCGTACAAAGGAAGTTGCAGGGACGGCCGGGGGTACGTCGGTCCCATCGTCATGGCCCCTCCCGGCATCGCAGTCTCCCCGGACGATTTTGATCTGGACCTGGCTTTCAGCATCTGGGGACTCACGCGATCGGCCTACGAGGCCGTCCGCTATCCGGGCCCGGCGGAGCGGGTGCGGAACGCCACGGCGCCCACGTCCCGGCGGGTCGAGCTGGAGGACGGCACCATGCTATACACGGTCGAGCAGGGTGCCGGCGACGTCACCGTGGTGCTGGAGGCAGGGCCGGGCGACGGCCACGAGGTCTGGCGCCGGGTGCAGCCGGTGATCGCCACCCGGGCGCGGGTGATCGCCTACGACCGGGCCGGCCTCGGGCAGTCGGGCCCGGCCGTTACGCCGCGCTCGCCCGAGCAGATGGCCCGGGAACTGCACGCGCTGCTGCAGGCGACCGGTGCTGCGCCGCCCTACGTGCTCGTCGCCCACGACGCCGGGGCCTTCATCGTGCGCCGCTTCGCCGCGCTTTACCCGGACGAGGTGGGCGGCCTCGTGCTCATCGACCCGGCCCACGAGCAGCTGGCCGCCGCCTGGAAGGCGCTGGACGCCGAAAGCTGGGAGGAATACCTCCGCCGGAAGCGGGCCTTTCACGAGGCGATGCCGGCATTCAGGGCCGAGTTCGAGGCCTTCGCCCGGGTGCTGGACCGCGGCGTGTTGCCGGGCGCCGCAGAACCGCCGCCGGTGCCCGTCGTGGTGATCTCCACGCTGCGCCCCGTACCGTCGCCGCGCTGGGTCCACGAGCGGCCCGAAGGCCTGAAGGCCCGCGAAGCCCTGCACCGCGCCTGGCTTGCCGGCGCCCGGGAAGGCACCCACCGGGTGACCACCTCGAGCGGCAGCTACGTCCATGTGGAGGAACCCGAGCTGGTGCTCAGCGCCATCGAGCAGGTGATCACCGCCGTGCGTTCCCGGCCCTGACCGCCTCCCGATGCCACAGCCGGGGCGCTGCGTGCGACAACCCGTCACACACGCCTCACGCTCAATCCGGCAGTGGCTCGCTCTGCAGCGACATGAGGCGCTGGATGAGCCACGTCCGCTGCGGGCTGATCTGGCCGGTGAGGTACTGCTCGGCCATCAGGCTGGCGATGGGAGCGGCCTGGCTGGCACCGAAGCCGCCGTTCTCGACGAGCACCGCCAGGGCAATCCGCGGGTCTTCGACGGGCGCAAACATGATGAAGAGCGAGTGATCCTTGCGCCCGCCCGGGGCCTGGGCCGTACCCGTCTTGCCCCCGCTGGGGATGCCCGGGATCTGCACACCCCGGCCGGTACCGGCCTCCATGACGCGGCGCATGCCCTCGCGCACCACCTCGAAATACTTCGGATCGATCGGGATGCGCTCCGGCTCCGGCAGGTCGGGTCGCCGCACCTCGCCCGTCTCCGGGTGTTCGAGGCGGTCGACGAGGTGGGGCGTCACGAGGGTGCCCCCGTTGGCCACGGCGGCGACGTAGCGCGCCAGTTGCATGGGCGTAACGACCATGTCCCCCTGCCCGATGCCCAGGTTGATGGTGTAGCCGGCCGTCCAGCCGCGCGGATAGGTGCGGTTGTAGTAGGAGGAATCCGGGATGAGGCCAGGGTCCTGCTCGGCGATGTCCATCGGGATGCGGCGGCCGAAGCCGAAGCGTTTGGCCCACCGGCTCCAGGTATTGACATCCGTGCGCATCATCACCGTGAAGAAGAAGGTGTTGCACGAGTGCTGGATCGCCTGCCGCACGTTGATCGGCCCGTGGGCGTGCCCGGCATGATCCCGGAAGACGCGACCGCCGAGCCGGTACCCGCCCGGGCAGGTGATGATCGTGTTCTCGGTGATGATCCCTTCCTGCAGGGCCATCAGCGCCATGAAGGGCTTCCACGTGGAGCCGGGTGGCATGCCGCTCATGGTGGCCCGGTTGAACATGGGTTTGTCCGGGCTCTGGGTCAGGTACTGCCACGTCTCGCGGGGCACGGCGCGGGAGAAGAGATCCGGGTCGAAGTCGGGCTTGCTCACGAAGGCGATGACGCCGCCGGTCTTCGGATCGAGGGCGACGGCCGCCCCGCGCTTACCCACGAAGAGGGACTCGGCCAGGGCCTGCACCCGGTGGTCGAGCGTCAGGTGCAGATCGAAGCCGTTGACGGGCGGGCGGTCTTCGCGACCGTCGCGGTAGGGGCGCACCACCAGCCCGTGCACGTTGACCTGCTTGTATTCGATGCCGAGTTGCCCGCGCAGGGCCGCCTCGTAGTGCTTCTCCAGCCCGGCCTGCCCGATCAGGTCGCCCTGCCGGTAGCCGTCGGCCCGGCGCCTCTCCAGTTCGGACCGTGCGATCTCGCGGACATAGCCGAGGGCGTGGGCCGCCCGGGCCTTTGTCAGGTAGCGCCGCTTGGGCACCACCTCGTATTCGACCCCCGGCAGCTCGTCCCGGTGCTCCAGGATGCGGCTGAGCACGTCGAAGGGCACCTCGCGAAACGACGGGCTGGGCTTGAAAGCGCTCCAGGCCCGGGCCTCATCCAGCTTCCGGGCCACCACCGAGTCCGGCACCCCGAGCAGGCCGGCCAGCAGCCCGATCCGGGACCGGTCGAAGTAGCGGGGGGTGAGCGTGATGGTATAGGTCGGCTCATTGTCCACCATCAGCACACCGTTGCGGTCATACATGACGCCGCGCGCGGGCAGCACCCGCACCTCCCGGATGGCGTTGCTCCGCGACTCGCCCGTGTAGGCCGAGGCATCGAGCACCTGAAGCTGAAACAGCCGCAGCCCCAGGATCGAGAGCACGACCAGGATCAGGCCGATGAAGATGCGAATCCGAATGCGGTAGTCTTCCATGGATACCGTGGGTCTCCGGCCGGATAAGACGTATACTGGAAGCCGGTAAACCCGTTCGAGGTTCCGGCAGGTAACACCACGCCCCACCAAGCAACTACAACGGTAGCCGGGTTTTGTGCAGGGGCCTCGAAAAAGGACTTGCACCACACGAAACGCATCGCTTCCTTGACAATGTGACCGCTCCGGCAAACGATGGGAGGTCAGGCAATGGGTACCGTGGCCAGCACCATCGTGAGCGATGCGGCCGTTCAGCCCCTCGACGCGACGAACCAGCCGCAACCGGGCGCCGCCGGTACGATTGCACCGCCTCCAATCATGACACCGGCCTGTTTCTTGCAGCGAACAACGCATCCGACGCCTTTTCCAGGCAACCCGGGCGTGATACGACCGTTAGACATGGAGTGATTATCCACTTTTTTCCTCTGGCCATGTGCACTTCCGCTCGTCTTGCCGGCCTCACCGTGGTGGTGGCCGCCCTGCTTCTGGCCGTCACCCCGGCCGCGGCCCAGTACTTCGGGCGCAACAAGGTTCAGTACGACCAGTTCGACTGGCGCGTCTTCAAGACGGAGCACTTCGAGTTCTATTTCTACCCGGAGGAGGAGCTGGCCGTCAAGGATGCGGCGCGCATGGCCGAGCGCTGGTACCGCCGGCACAGCCGCACCTTCCTGCGCGAGTTCCGCAGCCGCAAGCCCATTCTCCTTTACGCCAACGACGCCGACTTCCAGCAGACCAACGCCATCAGCGGGCAACTCGGGCAGGGCACGGGGGGCGTCACCGAGTCGCTCAAGGAGCGGGTCATCATGCCGCTGACGGGCATCTACCGGGAGACGGACCACGTCCTCGGGCATGAGCTCGTCCACTCGTTCCAGTACGACATCGCCCTCAACAGCACCGACAGCTCGCGCTTCGCGCTCCAGCTGGTACCGCTCTGGCTCGTCGAAGGCATGGCCGAGTACCTCTCCCTCGGCCGGGACGACCCGCACACGGCCATGTGGATGCGCGATGCCGCCCTGCGGGACGACCTGCCGACGATCGCCCAGCTCGGCCGCGACTTCCGCTACTTCCCCTACCGCTACGGCCAGGCCTACCTGGCCTACGTCGGCGGCAAGTACGGCGACGCCGCCGTCGCCAACCTGTACAAGCTCAGCGGGCTCGTCGGGCTGGACTCGGCCTTCGTCTACACCCTGGGCATCACCGCCGACTCGCTCTCGAAGGAATGGGCCCAGGCCATCAAAGAAGCCTACCTCCCGCTGACCGAAGGACGCACCCCCGCCACCGAAGCCGGCCGCCTGGTCATCGCCAAAGAGATCGACGGGGGTGAAATCAACGTCGCGCCCGTCGTCAGCCCCGACGGCCAGTACGTCGCCTTCCTCTCCGAACGCGACATCTTCAACATCAACCTCTTCATCGCCGACGCCAACACCGGCAAGGTGGTCAAACGGCTCAAGGGCACCAACTCCAACCCCCACTTCGACGCCATCCGGTTCATCGCCTCGGCCGGCTCCTGGTCGCCCGACGGCAAGAAGTTCGCCTTCATCACCTTCGTCGAAGGCGACAACGAGATCGCCATCCTCGACTGGAACTCGGGCGACATCGAGCGCCGCATCGCCGTCGACGGCGTCTCGGCGATCATGAACCTGGCCTGGAGCCCCGACGGCCGCACCCTCGCCTTCTCGGGCATGGACGGCGGCATCAGCGACCTCTACCTGCTCGACCTCAGGAGCAACGTCGTCCGCCAGCTCACCAACGACCGCTATGCCGACCTGCAACCCGCCTGGAGCCCCGACGGCCGCACCCTCGCCTTCGTGACCGACCGCGGCCCCGGCGGCACCGACTTCGAAACGCTCGCCTACGGCAAGGAGCGCCTCGCCCTGATCGACATCGAGACGGGCGAGATCCGGGTCCTGAAGCCCTTCGGGGACGACGTCATGCACACCAACCCCCAGTTCTCCCCGGACGGCCGCAGCCTCTTCTTCCTCTCCACCTACGAAGGGTTCAAAGACGTCTACCGCCTCGCGCTCGACCCGGCGGGCGACGAGGCCGCACCACGGGTCTTCCGCGTGACGCGCCTGCAAACCGGTGTCAGCGGCATCACGGCCCTCTCGCCGGCCATGAGCGTGGCCCTGCAGAGCGGGCGCATGATGTTCAGCGTCTTCTCGGGCAACCACTACAACGTGTTCTCGCTGGAACCCGAGCAGCTCCGGGGGGAACCGGTCGCCCTTCCCGAGGAAGCAACCCCGGCCCTGGCCGGCATCCTGCCCCCGTTCCGCGCCCTGCATGAGGGGCTGGTGGGCAACTACCTGCATGACCCGCTCACCGGCCTGCCCGACGATGTGGACTACGAGATCGACAAGTACGGCGCCCGGCTCAAGCTCGACTACGTGGCCCCGCCGACGCTCGGCGTGGCCGCCGGTGGCCCCTTCGGCACGGCCCTCGTCGGCGGCATCGCCCTCTTCTTCAGCGACATGCTCGGGGACCACAACCTGATGGTGGTGGCCCAGGCCAACGGCACCTTCAAAGACATCGGCGCCCAGGTGGCCTACCTGAACCGCGGGCACCGCATCAACTACGGCGCCTCGGCTGCCCACATCCCCTACCTCATCGGCGGCACCCGGGTGGGCCTCGGCGTCGACCCGGAGACGGGCCAGACCGCCCAGATCGTCGAACAGCTCCGCCAGCGTATCTTCATCGACATGGTGGAAGGGCTGGCCTCCTACCCGCTCTCGACCACCCGGCGCATCGAACTCTCGGGCGGCTTCACCCGCTACGGCTTCGACATCGAGGTCGACCGCTACTACATCACCAGCTTCCAGATCCGTCGCGAACGCGACGAGTTCCCGGCCCCCGACCCGATCTACTTCGGCACGGCCGGCCTGGCACTGGTGACCGACTACTCGTCCTTCGGCTTCACCTCGCCGGTGCGCGGCGGGCGCTCCCGCTTCGACGTCTCCCCCTTCGTCGGCACCGAACGCTTCGTACGGGTGCTGGCCGACTACCGGCGCTATTTCTTCATCAACCCCGTCACGCTGGCCTTCCGCGGCCTGCACCTGGGCAACTACGGCGCCTCCGAGTCGGACGACCTGGCCAACAGCCTGTTCACGCAGGAATACCTGGGCTATGCCAACAGCCTGACCTTCGTCCGCGGCTACAGCTTCAGCTCGTTCGAAGGCATCGAATGCACGCCGACCGACCAGAGCACCTGCGCCGAGTTCGACCGGCTGCTCGGCTCGCGCATCGCCCTGGCCAGCCTCGAACTGCGCATCCCGCTGCTGGGCACCGAACAGTTCGGCCTGCTCAACTTTCCCTACCTGCCCACCGAGATCGCCTTCTTCGCCGACGGGGGCCTCGCCTGGACGAAGGACGAGGCCCCGGTGCTCAAGTTCGAACGCGACACCACCGAGCGCGTCCCGGTCTTCAGCGTCGGGGTCACCGGCCGGTTCAACCTCTTCGGCTATACCGTGATCGAGATCTTCTACGCCAAGCCGTTCCAGCGCCCGATCAAAGGCGCGCACTTCGGCTTCCAGATCATCCCGGGATGGTAGCCCTGCGGGCCTGACGACGGCAACGGTCGTGCGTTCCGGGTTTCAGCGGCAGGAAGCCGGCATGCCCCTCCTCACATCCACCCGCCGGGCAGAGACGGTGGGATCCGAAGGCATGTTAACGGGTACGTGTAGCGCGCAACGTGCAACGCCTCAACCCTGCAAGCCGCGATCTTCAAGCTGCGATACGAAACGATCCGCCCCCTGCTTTTCCGGCTTGAGGCCGAGCGGGCCCATCACCTCGCCACGTGGGCGGCACGCCTGGCCCAGTCCGGCGCACCCGGCCTCGTGGGCCGGATGTTTGCCTTCGAGCACGAAGCGTTGCGGCAGACGCTCTGGGGATACGACTTCGCCAACCCGGTCGGGCTGGCCGCGGGCTTCGACAAGAACGCCCGCCTGGTGCGGTTCTGGCAGCGCCTGGGGTTCGGTTTTGCCGAGGTCGGGTCGGTCAGCGCCCGCCGTTCGAAGGGTAATCCGCGTCCCCGTGCCTTTCGCCTGCCGGCGGACGAGGCCCTCATCAACCGCATGGGGCTGAACAACGACGGGGCCCGCAGGGTCGCACGCCGCCTGCGCCGGGCACGCCGCCGCGGCTTCCCCCTGGGTGTGAACCTCGCCAAGACTCACGACCCCACCCTCACGGGTGAGGCGGCCGTCGAGGACTTTCGGACGAGCTTCCGCCTGCTGGCCCCCCTGGCCGACTACGTGGCCCTCAACATTTCCTGTCCGAACACGGCCGAGGGCAAAACCTTCGAGGACCCGAACGCCCTCGACGACCTGCTCCATGCCGTCTTCGCCGAGCGCGCGGCGCTGGCCCTGACCGTACCCGTCCTCGTCAAGCTCTCCCCCCCGCTCTCGGAGCGCTTCGTCTTCGACAGCCTCTTCGACGAACTGCTTGCGGTGGCCGGGGCGCACGGGGTCCACGGGTTCATCGCCGCGAACACGGCACCGGACCGCGACGGCCTCTCCACCCCGGCGGAGCACCTGAACGCCATCGGCCCCGGCGGGCTCAGCGGAGCCCCGCTCGAACGGCGGGCCACCCGGCTCGTGCGCTATCTGTTCCGGAAGACGGGTGGGGCCTGTCCCATCATCGGCACCGGGGGCGTGCGCTCGGCCGAAACGGCCTATGCGAAGATACGTGCGGGGGCCTCGCTCGTCCAGCTCTATACCGGGCTCGTCTATGAAGGCCCCGGCCTCGTCCGGCGCATCAAGGAGGGGCTCGTCGCCCTGCTCGAACGAGACGGCTTCACACACGTCGGGGAGGCCGTCGGCGTCGATGCCTGAGCCTGCAATTGCCTTTGCCCGGAGGAGCGGTTAGATTTTACCGGGTCGTTACCTTGCAGTCCGGCTCGACGGGATGCTCCCCGTTGCCACGGGAGCGACGGCCGGCCCGTCCCGCCGTCGCGGTGCGGCCCTGCCGGAGCCAGGCACTGCAGGGGCGAAAACAGACCGCTCGCCGTGTCGTCCTCGCCGGCGAGACAGGTAGCCCCCCTCGCAGCCATCGGTCCGGCCGGGGTCGTTTGCCCACGGTCGTCCCTCGAACCAGCACACGCCACCATGCCTGCCCTTGTCGCCTTCGAAACCATCCCGCAGCTCTTCCGGGGCCTGGCGGATCATTACGCGGGGCAGAACCGGGCTGCCCTCCGCTACCGGGACCGCCGGAGCAAAACCTGGGTGGACATCCCCTGGGATGCCCTCCGCGACCAGGTTCACGCCATGGCCGGCTACTTCCACCGGCGCGGCATCCGCCCCGGCGACCGGATCGCCATCCTCTCTGAAAACCGCCCCGAGTGGGCCATCACGGACCTGGCCACCCAGCTCCTGGGCGGCATCAACGTCTCGCTCTACACCTCACTCCCGCCCGACCAGGTGCAGTACATCGTCCGGGACGCCGGCGCCCGCCTCTTCGTGGTCTCCACCAGCATCCAGCTCAAGAAGGCCGAGAAGATCTTCGACGACTGCCCCGACCTCGAAGAGGTCATCACGATGAGCGAGCTTCGCAAAGAGCATCCGGCTTTCGTGCGCCCCTGGGAGGAGGTCCTGGCTGAAGGCGCGGCGTACTGGGCCGAACACGAGGCCGAGGTGGCCCCGCTGGCCGAAGCCGTCACCCCGGACGACCTGTCGGCGCTCATCTACACGAGCGGCACCACGGGCGTCCCCAAAGGCGTCATGCTCACCCACCGCAACTTCTGCTCGAACGTCACGAGCGCGCTCCGAACGGTCCCCTTCGGCCCGGAAGACCACCACCTCTCGTTCCTCCCGCTGTGCCACTCCTTCGAGCGTACGGCCGGCTACCTCGCCGTGCTCGCCTGCGGCGCGACGATCTCCTACGCCGAAAGCATCGACACGGTCAGCCGCGACCTGATGGAGGTGCATCCCACGGTGCTGATCTCCGTCCCCCGCCTCTTCGAGCGGGTCTACAACACCCTCCAGAAGTCGATCGCCGAGGGGCCGGAGGTGAGACGGCGGCTCTTCGCCTGGGCGGTGCAGGCAGGCAAACAGGTCGCCGCACGGCGCCAGGCCGGCAAAGCGCCCGGGCCGCTGCTGCAGATGAAGTATCACCTGGCCCACCGCCTCGTCTTCTCGAAGCTGCACGAGCGGCTCGGCGGCAACCTGCGCTTTGCCGTCTCGGGGGGTGCCGCCCTGCCCCGCGAGGTGGGCGAGTTCTTCCAGGCTGCCGGCCTCACCATCATCGAAGGCTACGGCCTCACCGAAACCGCACCGGTGCTCACCGTCAACCCCGTGGACCGGCCCCGCTTCGGCACCGTGGGCCACGTCCTGCCGGGCGTGACCATCGCCATCCAGCGCCTGAGCGACGGGCAGATCGTCGGCCAGCTCTCCGGCGACGACTACCCCTCCGACCTGACCACCGAAGAAGGCGAGATCCTGGCCAAAGGCCCCAACATCATGAAGGGCTACTGGAACAATG
The DNA here is from genome assembly GCF_011682235.2 of Rhodocaloribacter litoris. Lineage (NCBI taxonomy): Bacteria > Pseudomonadati > Rhodothermota > Rhodothermia > Rhodothermales > Rhodothermaceae > Rhodocaloribacter > Rhodocaloribacter litoris. The sequence goes on from NZ_CP076718.1 coordinate 1,565,033, forward strand.
AGGAAGCCACCCGCGAAGCCATCGACGCCGACGGCTGGTACCACACCGGCGACGTGGGCCGCTTCGACCGGGGCTACCTGATGATCACCGATCGCATCAAGCACATGATCGTCTCGAAGGGCGGCAAGAACATCTACCCCGGCCCCATCGAAGAACGACTCAAAACCGATGCCTGGATCGACCAGATCGTGATCATCGGGGAAGGACGGGAGTTCCTCACGGCCCTCGTCGTGCCGGACTTCGACGCGCTCGAGGCATACGCCCGCGAAAACAACCTGGCCTACGACAACATCGAGGCGCTGCTGGCGCAGGAGGCCATTCAGAAACATTTTTCGGAGCTCTTCCGACGCTATTCCCGCGAGGCGGCCGCCCACGAAAAGATCCGCAACTTCCGCCTGCTTTCCGAACCGTTCACGGTCGAGAACGGGTTGATGACGCCGACGCTCAAGCCCCGGCGCCGCGCCATCGAACAGGCCTACGCCCCCCTGATCGAAGAAATGTACGCCGCCTTCATTTAAACGCGGAGCGCCTCCGCCCATGGATCCCCGCTACACGGCCCGCCGCGTGACGGTCGACCGGGAAGCCCAGACGCTGACGATCGTCTGGCAGGACGGGCACCGGAGCGTCTTCCCGCTCGACGGGCTGCGACGGGCCTGCCCCTGCGCCGCCTGCCGGGGCCATGAAGGGACGGACGAACTGCCCGACCCGGCCCTCTTCCGTGTGCCTGCCCTGATGCGCTGGGAACACCTCCGCCTCGAACCGGTGGGCCACTACGCCCTGCGCTTCATCTGGGACGACGGGCACGACACCGGCATCTACACATGGCGCCGCCTGCGTGCCATGTGCCCCTGCGATGCCTGCACCCAAACCTGAACCTCAACCCAGGATCCGGCTCAGGATCACCATCAGCACAACGAAACCGACCAGGATGGCCAGCGCCGTCAGAATCTGCCTGCGTAGCCTGCGGTTCATCATCCAACCGGTTGTAGAAACGAGTCCGGAACTATTATAGGTGTTTGGCCGGACCCTGTCCACACCGCCCGGCATCACGGCCGGGTGGGGCCCCTCAGGACCAGCGGGGCAGTTCGGCCCGAATGCGGGTGCCCCGGCCGGGTGCCGCCTCCAGGTACAGACGCCCCCCTACCAGCGCGGCCCGCTCCTGCATACCCGAAAGCCCGGCGGAGGGACGTGCCTGCGCCATCTGACGCGGATCGAACCCTTTCCCTTCGTCCCGAACCTCCAGCAGCAGCCCGTCCGCCCCGGTCCAGACCCGCACCTCCACCGTGTCGGTTTCGGCATGGCGTGCGGCGTTGTTCAGGGCTTCCTGGATGATCCGGTAAGCCGCCGTCTCCACCTCGGGACGGAACCGCTCGCCGTGCAGGTTGCCCGGGTCGAAACAGACCCGGAGGCCGGTCTGCTGCTGGTAACGTTCGAAGTACCAGACGAGCGCGGGCAACAACCCCAGGTCGTCGAGCATGGGGGGGCGCAGGTTGAGTGAGAGGTTGCGCACCCGTGCGGTCAGCAGGTGAACCAGCTCGCGGGCCCGGTGCAGCTTCGCCTCGTCCTCGGGTGCCAGCGGCGTATCGGCAAAATCCAGGGTATAGTTGAGCGCGGTGAGCACCTGCCCGATCTCGTCGTGCAGTTCGAGGGCGATGTGGCGTCGCTCCTGCTCCTGCACCTCGACGAGGCGATGCGAGAGCCGTTCCAGCCGCACGTGTGCAGCGCTGACCGCTTCGAAAAGGCGCATGCTGTGCACCGCCACGGACAGTTGCTCGGCAACTTCCCGGGCGATATCGAGGTGGTCCGGGGTGAAGGCCTGCGACGCCCGCGCCCCCAGCGCGATGAGGCCCAGCCAGGTCGCCTGCATGCGGAGCGGCACCCGGAGCACCGACCGGATACCGGCCTCGCGCAGCGGACGCCATGCCGGCGCCGGACCGGCCACCTGGAGCGGAACCCGGCTCAGATCGAGAAGCAGGTCCATGCTTTCCGGTTCCGGGGTGCCGGTCAGCCCCAGTTCCGCCAGGCTGAAAGCCGCCTCCGGTAACCGGACGGCCGCCTCCCCCTCCTGAGCGGCGACGACCATCCGGACGCACGGCGTCTCCATGCCGGCATCCTCGCCCCCGCCCAGCAACACCCCGGCCCAGGCACACGGGATCAGCTTGCGGATGTGCCGGACCGCCGCCTCGGCGATCGTGGCGGACGAGGGTGCGCTCAGCAACGCCCGGTCGATCCCCCGCAGCACTTCGAGGCGTTCGGCATACCGGCGCAGGGCCGCCTCGGACCGCTTGCGCTCGGTCACGTTGCGGGCCACGCCCTGGATGGCGGGCCGCCCCTTCCAGAGAATGTCCGCCTCGCTGACCTCGAGGTCGAGCAGGCAACCGTCGCAACGCAACCCCTGGATCTCGAAGACCGGCGACACACGCCGGCCCAGGGCCTGCAGGCGCCGGCGCCGCACCATCCACGCCCGGCCCGACGGCGCCACCAGCCCCATGGCGTCGAACGACGGGGCCAGGGCCTCGGCCCGCGTGTACCCGAAGAGCTGCTCCCAGGCCCTGTTGACCAGCACAAAGCTCCCCTCCTGCAACACGTAGATGGCATCGGCCGACTGTTCGATCAGGGCCCGGTATTGCTGTTCGCTCTCGCGAAGTGCCTCCTCGGCCCACCGCCGCTCGGTGACGTCGCGCGCGCTGAGGATCCGCTCACCGTGCCCCTCCCCCCATCGCCATACGACCTCCAGCACCCGCCACATGCCGTCACGGTGCCGGAAACGTAGAACCTGACCGGCCTCCTGCCCGACCGGATAAACCGCATCACGGTGCAGCAGGCGCTCGTCGTCCGGATGCACGAAATCGGAAAAGACGGCGCCGAGCAACTCCTCCGGATCATACCCGAGCGTTCGCGCCACCGAAGCACTGGCATAGACGATCGTGCCGTCCCCTGCCAGCACGAGGATGACATCCAGCGCATGCTCGAGCAACACCCGTAGCTGCGCCTCCCTGAGCGGTAGTGCCTTCATGGATCTCGAAGCCTTCATGCTCCGGCGGCCCCGGCCCCATCCAGAACCATCCGCCAATATATCAAACGAACAGGCAAGCTCGCCCCTCGATCCCGGTTTTCCCGGCACGGCCGCGCCGGAATTCCCTGACAAAACACGGAACCCCGTTTCTTATCCTGCCGTCAACGATCGCGGGAGCCGGGTGGACTATCCCGGCCCGAACCACATCACACGTACCTCGCCCTGCTCATCAACGATTACCACGGACGACGATGAACATCACCATCCAGGGAACCAACCTCGAGCTGACGCCCGAACTCCGCACCTACGTGGAGGAAAAGCTGCAAGACTGCCGGCCGGCGTTCGGCAATATGAAGCTGGACCCGGTGCGGGTCGACGTAGAACTCGAACGCACCACGAACCACCATCGCAAGGATGAGACGCTCTACCGGGCCGAGGCCAACGTGTCGGTGCCGGGCCGCCTGATCCGCGTCGAGGAGACGTCGCCCGATCTCCAGCAGGCCATCGTGAAGATGAAGGAGACGCTCTTCCGCGAGGTGCGGACCTGGCGCGAAAAACAGATCGACCGGAAGCGGCAGGGCGCCCGCGAGGCCAAAGCCCTGTTCAACAACCGGGAAGAAGATTGAGCCTCCCCCGCTTGAAAGCGGGAGATTCCTGCTTCATCGACCGATGCCATGCAACTGAATAGCTGCGCTGGTCTTACTCAGATCTCCACAGGCTGCCACGGTCGCTCCGACCGCCAGAATGTTCTTCGCCGCGTTGGGCCGCGTTACGCGGCCTTTGTCGCGGTCGTGTTCGGTACTGCATTCCTCGCAGGTCCAGCGGCGCACGGCGAGCGGCATTTCGGCCCGGAGGTGCCCGCACGCGCTACAGCGTTTACTGCTTGGAAACCAGCGATCTACCTTGATGAGCGTACGCCCGTACCACGCGCACTTGTATTCGAGCTGACGTACGATCTCGCCCCAACTCGCCCCCGATATGGAGCGAGCAAGGGTGCGATTCTTCAGCATATTCTTCACCGCAAGGCTCTCGACAGCGATCACGTCGTGGTTCTTGACAAGATCGGTCGTGAGCTTGTGGATGAAGTCGCTGCGCCGGTCAGCAATGCGGGTGTGGAGCTTCGCCACTTTTCGGCGCTGCTTCTCCCAGTTGTTGCTCCCTTTCTGCTTCCGGCTGAGAGCTTTCTGCGCCCGACGCAGACGGCGATACGCTCTGCGGAGGTGCTTTGGCCGTGTTACACGGCCCTTGTTGCCGCTGCGGAAACCGTCAGAGGTCACAACCACGTCATTGAGCCCGAGATCGACGCCGACGCTCTTGCCTGTCTTTCCGCCCGGATCGGCGGGCGGCAGCGGCTCTACCTTGCACCGGCAGTGCAGGCAGACGTGGTAGCGACCCGACGGATCGAGCGTCACCGTCACCTTGACGACCTCGCCCTCTGGCTTTCGGCTCCACCGGATCTTGAGCGGCGTCTTCTGCTTCGCCAGCGTGAGCGTCATCGCTTCGGGGTCGAAGCGGAAGGCGCTGCTGGCGTAGGTCGCCGACTGCGTTCCACGTTTGCGCTTGAAGGAGGGGTAGCCGCTCCGACCCTCGAAGAAGTTCGTGAAGGCACGTTCGAGGTTGCGAAGCGATTGCTGAAGTACGACGCTGGATACCTCCCCGAGCCACCGCGTCTCCTCCCGTTTCTTGATCTGCGTGAGTTCGACGGCGAGGCTGTTGTAGGTGAGGCTTTTGCCCTCGCCGTGGTAAGCGTTGGTTCTACGCTCCAGCCCCCAGTTGTACACCCAGCGGGCACAGCCGAACGTTCGGGCAAGGTTGTCCCTTTGCTCGGCATTGGGGTAGGCGCGGTAACGATATGTTCGTATCACCTCGGGCATAGTTACACGCACCCCTATTATGTGCGTAAGGTTCCCCTTCGGTCGTGCCGCCGTCTACAGACGGCGGAGAACTCCCTCACGGGAAGCGGAGGGGCTCCAGGGGCGATGTACCATCGCCTTATCCCCGGCTTGAAAGCGCGGGGTTTTGTCCACCCCTCCACACCTCCCCAATCTCTATAAAGGGCCGGTCGATATGATCGATCTGGTTACGGGTGCTTCCCCGCCGGAGGCACCCCTTTTTTTGGCGTTACGCAGTAGACGACGAAGCCACCAGGTTTCTCCCCCCTGTGCGGCCTGCGGCCAGGGGGAAGGGTTCTGGCTTCGCACGACGCGACCACCCAGCCCCTCCCCATGCGAAGCGACGGAGGGGTAGAATCTGGACGAAGGAGGTGTCGCGGCGGGTATGACCCCCATCCCCCCTTCGGGGTACTTCCCCCTGTGCGGCCTGCGGCCAGGGGGAAGGGTTCTGGCTTCGCACGACGCGACCACCCAGCCCCTCCCCATGCGAAGCGACGGAGGGGTAGAGCCTGCCACGGCACAGATATTCGCCACAAAGGCACGAAGCCGTTTCCCGTTGCGCGTTGAACGTTGAGCCTATCAACCTGGAACGAGCAACGTGAAACGGGAAACCCGAACGCCCTCAGCCTTTGATGCATCCGATCGGGCGGAGCTGGGCCACCTTCTTCGAGATGCCGGCCAGGGCGCAGGTGTCCACCACGTCGGCCACGTCTTTGTAGGCCTCGGGGATCTCCTCGTCGATGGTACGGAGGCTGGCGCCGCGGACGAAGATCCCCTCGCGTTCGAGCTCGAGGGCCACGTTGCGCCCGCGGGCGGCCTTCTTGGCCTGGCGGCGGCTCATGCGGCGGCCCGCCCCGTGGCAGGTGCTGCCGAACGTCTCGTGCATGGCCGTCTCGGTGCCGATGAGCACGTATGAGTACCGCCCCATGTCGCCGGGGATGAGCACGGGCTGGCCGACGGCCCGGTAGCGCGCCGGCACCTCGGTCATCCCCGGTCCGAAGGCCCGCGTGGCCCCCTTGCGGTGCACGCACACCCGCAGCCGCTGCCCGTCGACCTCGTGCTCCTCGATCTTGGCGATGTTGTGCGCCACCTCGTAGACGGTCCGCAGCCCCGCCGCCCCGGGCTTCAGCCCCAGCGCCTCGGCAAACGCCAGACGGGTGTTGTGGGCGATGATCTGCCGGTTGGCGAAGGCGAAGTTGACGGCACACCGCATCGCGCCCAGATAGGCTTTCCCTTCGGAGGAGCGCAGCGGGGCACAGGCCAGCTGCCGGTCCGGCAACGTGATGTTGTACCGCTGCATGGCCCGGTCCATGACGGCCAGGTAGTCGTCGCACGTCTGGTAGCCGAAGCCGCGCGAGCCGGTGTGGATGATGACGACCACCTGCCCGGGGAAGAGGCCGAGCACCCGGGCCGCCTCCTCGTCGTAGACCTCGGCCACGTAGTCGACTTCGAGGAAGTGGTTGCCGGAGCCCAGCGTGCCGAGCTGGGTGCGGCCGCGCTCCCAGGCCCGGTCCGAGATGGCGCCGGGATCGGCCCCCTCGATGCGCCCGCCCTCCTCGATGAAGCCGAGGTCCTCCTCCGTGCCGTAGCCGGCCTTCACGGCCCAGTGCGCCCCCTCGACGGCCACCTTGCGGAGCGTCTTCTCGTCCACCTTGACGGCCCCCCCCACGCCCACGCCGGTGGGCACGCGGCGAAACAGCTCCTCGATGAGTGCCTTCGCCCGGGGTGCCACGTCCTCCCGTCGCAGCTCCGAAGCCATCAACCGGACGCCGCAGTTCACGTCGTACCCAACGCCGCCAGGCGAGATGACCCCTTCATCGAGGTCGAAAGCCGCCACCCCGCCGATGGGGAAGCCGTAGCCCCAGTGGATGTCCGGCATGGCCAGCGACGCCTTCACGATGCCGGGCAGATGGGCCACGTTGGCGGCCTGTTGCGGGGCGTTGTCGGAGCGGATGTCGTCCATCATCCGCTTCGTGGCGTAGATCCGGGCCGGCACCCGCATCCCGCCCTCCTTCGGGATCTCCCACAGATACTCGTTCAACTGGCGAATCTTCAGGGCCATGACGATAGCGGTCGGGGGTTACGTGGAACGTTGAACGTGGAACGTTGAACGTCAAACGTTGGCGGATCACATATCGAAGATAACGCGGGCGATCCACCGATCGTTCTCCCGGCGGATCGTCAGGCCGTGGAAGGTGACGGCCTTGATCTCCGTGTAGATCGTATGACGGGCCGGATCGAACGTTTCGCCGTGAACGGTGGCCGTCAGGTGCCGGTCCGTGCGCTCCTCGACGTCGAAGCGGCAGAAGAGCCAGCCCTCGGTCAGGTGCAGGTAGTTCAGCTCGGAGAGCCAGCGAACCATCAGGGCATCCCGGTCGGGGGCCTCCACCTGCACGCGGCGGCTGCGCCCGGGTCGCACGCACGCCAGATCCGTGAGCATGGCGAACATCCCCCGGGCGGCGCGGGCGAAGAGGGTGTCCAGGTCGGGCGCCTCCACCTCGATGCCGATGTCGCCCGTGTGGTCGATCTCGCGAAACCAGTTCGGTGATGCCGTTTCCATCGATAACGCAGCCTGTGAATGTCGGAGCAGGTCCTTGCTGGTGCGTCGTGCGTAGTGCGTCGTGCGTAGTGCGTAGTGCGTAAAGGAAACAAACCATACGCAATACGAAATACGCACGACGCAGCGTCAGCCGCCTATGGTCAGGCTCCGGAAGGGGGTATCCAGCGGGGTGGTGCCGGGGGCGGCGCACAGGTGGGTCAGGAGGAACTCGGCCAGGCGCTCGCAGGCCGGCGAGGTGGCGTTGGCGGCCCGATAGAGGGCGATCTCGGCGGTCGGGGCGGCGGGCAGGCCGGCCTCCGGCGGGAGCACGCGCACGTCCGGCGTGAGGGCGCTGCGGGCCAGCAGCCCCAGCCCGAGGCCGGCGCGGACGGCCGCCTGCTGGGCACTCAGGCTCAGGCTGCTGAAGACGATCCGCCAGGCCCGGCCCTGGGCGTCGAGCGCGGCCAGCACCCGGTCCCGCACGTTCCACGGGCAGTCGAGCGGGTCCAGGATGAGCGGAAGCGGGTCCTCGTCGAGGAAGTCGTAGTCGGGGTGGGTGGCCCAGACGTACTCCTCCTGCCAGAGCGGCTGCACGTCCGTCTCGTCGGTGGCATAGGCGCGGTTGGCCACGGCCAGCCCGAGGCGGTTCTCCCGGATGGCACGGGCCAGGTCCCAGCTCGTAGCCACCACCAGTTCGATCTGGATCTTCGTACAGAGCCGCCCGAACTTGGTCAGCAGGTCCACCAGCGGGCCGAGGGCCACCTCTTCGAGCACCCCCACCCGGACGGCCCCCTCGGTGTCGACGGCCGAGAGGCGGGCCAGCGCCTCTTCGTGCAGGTCCAGGATGCGGCGGGCATAGGTGAGGAGCACCTGCCCGGCCTCGGTCACCCGCACCTGGCGCCCGCTCCGTTCCAGCAGCCTCACCCCCGCCATCTCTTCGAGCCGCTTGATCTGGAGGCTCAGCGCCGGCTGGGTCCGGTACAGCTGCTCGGCCGCCCGGGAAAAGCTTCCCACCTCGGCGATGGTGACAAAGCTCCGCAACAGGTCGACGGGCAGGTCGTTCATGACTCCTCCTATCATCAGGATAACTTATACAAAGCATTAAGATAATAAATGAATCTTATAATCAGAAGCCTCGTGAGAGAGCAAGGGAATACCATTTTTCGGAGGATGCGATGCCCGACACCACACGGGCCGGAATCCGCTGGGATCTGCTACTGGCATTTCTGGCCGTCTACTTCGTCTGGGGTTCGACGTACCTGGCGATCCACGTCGCCATCGACACGATGCCGCCGCTCCTGATGCTGGGGGCGCGGTTCGGGCTGGCGGGGCTGTTGCTCTACGGCTGGCTGGCCCTGCGGGGCCGGGCGCGGGCCACGGCCCGGCAGTGGGGCGCGGCGGCGCTGCTGGGCGGGCTGATGCTGTCGGTGGGCACGGGCACGGTGGCCTGGGCCGAGCTGTACGTGCCCACGGGCGTGGCGGCGCTGGTCATCACCACGACGCCGCTGTGGATGGTGCTGCTGGGATGGCTCTGGCAGGGCGAGGAACGTCCCGGCGGGCGCACCCTCCTCGGGCTGGTCGTGGGCCTTGCGGGCGTGCTCCTGCTCCTCGACCCCGCTTCGCTCCGGAGCGCGGGCGGGCTCTACCTGCCGGCCGTCTTCGCCATCCTGGGGGGAACGCTCTCCTGGGCCGCCGGCTCCCTCCTCTCGAAGCGGGCCGACCTGCCCCGTGATCCGTTCCTGGGCACGGCCCTGCAGATGCTCGCCGGGGGCGGATGGCTCGTGCTGGCGGGACTGCTGGCCGGCGAGGGACGCCACGTGAACGTGGCCGCTTTCACGTGGGCCTCCGTCGGCGCCTGGGCCTACCTGGTCGTGTTCGGCTCCATCGTGGCCTTCAGCGCCTACGTGTGGCTGCTGCGCCACGTCTCTACGGCAGCCGTCTCCACGCACGCCTACGTCAACCCGCTGGTGGCGGTGCTGCTGGGATGGCTGCTCCTGGGCGAGCCGCTGACKCWCAGACGTGGAGGAACAGATGAATGAGCGTATATTGCCAGTCCATGGGGTCCTCGGGCGTTTGGTTGGAGGTGAGGGGTCATCTCCTTCTAAACGCTCAGGACACCATGGTGTCAACTCTTAATTCGCATTGAAACCTGAAACGTACAACCGGCCCCCTACTTCAGCGTCACCACCGTGACGCCGGCGCCGCCCTGGTTCCACGGGGCTTCGTCGAAGGCGGCGACGTCGTCGCGGCGGGCGAGTTCTTCGTGGATGGCCTGGCGGAGGGCGCCCGTGCCTTTGCCGTGGAGGATCTCGACGCGCTCCAGCCCGGCGGCCACGGCCTCATCGAGGAAGCGGGTGACCTCGGCCAGCGCCTCGTCGACGCGGCGGCCGCGCAGGTCGATGTGGGTGCGGGCCCGCATCCCCACCAGGTCGGCGGGCGAGGCGGCCACCTGGCGGACGGTCACCTCCTGACGGCGGGGGCCACCCACCTTCGTGAGGCGGTCGCGCCGGACCCGCATCCGCAGCGCCCCCACGGCGATGACGGCTTCGTCGTCGTCGAGCTCGAGCACCTCGGCGGCGGTGCCGCCCCCGTCGAGCACCACCTGGTCGCCCACCTGCAGCGGCCCGGCCGGGCGCGGGTCCGCCGGGGCCG